>DASCSY010000058.1:0-12739 GCA_034399415.1 Acidimicrobiales bacterium | reverse complement strand
GAACTCATCGCCCAACAGCCCCACGAGCAACTCACGGTCCGCGGCGACAAACGCCTTTCGGAACCGATTCATGATGTCTTGGTATTCTGCGAGCTCATTCATTGGACTCCCCATCGTCCGATTGCGCCGTTCTCAGCGCGGAGTGTCCTGGCTACTGAGGTACTCGTTCGCGCCGAACTGATCGGTCACCGATGGTGCGAGCCCGGCCATGACAGCATCAAGCGGAGTACCGGTGCCGTTGGCGACTCGGTTCATCAGATGGAAGAGCGCGCTCACTCCTACGGCGTCCACGAGTGCCTCTTGGCCCATCGCCGATTCGACCTCGTCTCTCACGTCGCTCAGAACATGCTCGCCCTTGCCTGCCATCGCTTCTACAAGCCTCACTAGAAGCTCCCCGTGTTCCACACCGCCGTCACCGTGGCCCGAACCCCGGACCACATCCAACGAGATATCCGCACCTTGGGCTTGCCCACTCAGACCGAGCAGGACAGCGTGGCTGGACGCTCAGTAGAAGCATTCATTTAGAGCGGATGTCCGTGCACCAATCAACTCGATTTGGGGGCGTTGCAGAGACCAGACCGACTCCGCAAAGTCGCCGCCGAGAGCCCCGCCGGGGACATAGTGGGCGTCAATGAGGACCCATTGCATGACCCTTTCCGGCGGGACGAGGCTGAGCGCTCTGCGTACGTTGGGAACACCGTGGGCAGCTGACAACCCGGTGTCCTCTGAGTGGTCAACCGGCTGCCATGAGTCGTCGGCGATGGGTGCAGTGGGTACCCAGTGGGTCGACACAGCGGCGGCGGCGGGAGTGGTGCGCGTGGGCTCACCGTCGATAGGTTGGTGAAGTCGTGGTCTTGGCAACGAAAGCCCATCAGCGAAGTGATCGACCAGATTCACTTGGGATATAAGCCCGATCAGCTCCACGTATTCTCCGGCCTCGAGCGCCGATGGTACAAGATCCTGGTACCACTCCAGGCTGAGAGTGGTGAGATGGTTCGTCACCCGCCAGACCATGTCGATCGCGGCGGATGGAAGAGGGTGGTCGTCGGGGATCAGACCCTCAACGGTTGACGGAGCGATCCAGGGTGGGAGTTCGTCGGCGTCGCGTGCACGCCGAACCTCTTCGACTACGGCAGTTCGCTCGACTGCGGTCAACCAAGTTCCGGGCGACGCCCAGTGCTCGAGGGCAGCTGACTGCGTGCTGATTATCTCGGACCGAATGGGGAGTTCTGTGTCGTAAAGGGAGGTGTTCATGATCGAGTAGCCCTGTCAACTGGCTTGGTGGAGGTCGGAGTGGTGGGCGATACAGGAATTGAACCTGTGACCTCTTGCGTGTCATGCAAGCGCGCTAACCAACTGCGCCAATCGCCCTGAAGGCTCGTAATCTACCAGCCCAATTTGATCGACAGGTATCTGAGACTTTGAGGCGGGGACCGGAATCGAACCGGCGTACACGGCTTTGCAGGCCGCTGCCTAACCACTCGGCCACCCCGCCGGACCAGAAGATTGATAGTAGCGAAACCCGCTGCTCGATCCGCAGTTTCGGGTGCAGCATTTGACGAAAGCCCTCAATAGAACTCAAGCTGCTATCGAAGAATTACTGAGGGGAATTCGTGTCAGAGCCAACTAATGATGAGGAACCGTCACCGAGCCCGTTGGAGCAGTTGCAGACCATGGCAGCTGTGGAGACGATGCTGAACGACGATTTACGTCACATCGAGGTGTACACGATGGATGGGCTTTTGAGCTTGTTCTGGCACGGCCCCAGTGAAGCCCGTGACGTGGTTTTGGCCTGCGGAGGCGCAATGGGTGGCGTTCTTGGGCCGGCTGACGCTTTGTACCAAGACCTGGGAGTTGAACTGGCCCAATCGGGCATCGGCACAATCCGAGTTGGATACCGAGCACCCAACGATACGGCGAAATGTGTGCATGACCTGGTTGCTGCCGCTGACTTAGCTACCCGTAGCGGAGCGAGACGTTTCATCACAATGGGACACTCTTTTGGTGGCGCGCCTGCTTTACAGGCCGCCGTCATTCTTGAGGAACATTGTGCGGGAGTGATCACGTTGGCAACGCAATCCGCTGGTTGCGAGCCCGCTGAGGACCTAGCTGCTCGAGTTCCGATTATTTTGTTCCACGGTGACAAAGACGAGATTTTGCCGCTCCAAGCCAGCGAACTCGTGCGCATGATTGTGGGCGGAGGAGAGTTCGTTCCTCTCCCCGGAGTAGGTCATCTCTTGGCAGAAGCAGGAGATGTGCTGAGACAACGTCTGAGGGAGTGGATCCCCGAAAAGTTCAATGAGCACGCTAACAATGATCGATGATTTACCTGACGACCCAACCCAACTCACGCCTGAATCCCTGACTCAGCTTTTTCGCGACGGCGGCTTAGCACCTTCCAACCCCGAAGTAGAAGTCGAAAAGGTCACCGCGGAACCACTTGCCGAGGGGAGCGCCTTTCTGGGAAGTCTCGCGAGACTCAACATCACCTGGGCTAATCAAGACACCGCTCTTCCGAATCGTTTCGTCGCAAAACTCCCAACTCGCGATCCTGGCGGCAGGACTGTGGGCAAAATGTTGAATGTTTGGGCTCGTGAAGCACAGTTCTATGCTCGCCTAGCCCCCTTGGTGGCTACTCCCGTACCAACCTGTCGAGCGAATTTCATCAGCGACGATCACGCGATCCTCGTGCTGGACGACTTGTATCCGGCCTCTGTGGGTGACCAGTTGGTAGGCGCTTCGTCGGATCAGGCACACGCGGCAGTGGAAGCGTTGGCGCAACTACACGCCCCGTTTTGGGGTCAACCACGCACTCCCGATCTGGAGTGGGTTCCAGGGCTTGACACCCCTGGAACGTCGGAGGTTCTCGGATCAGCCATGGCCGCCTCGCTCCCCCGTTTTGTTGAACGTTTTGGCGATGTCTTACCTGATACGGGCTTGCAGTGGTTGCACGACTTTGTGCCTCAGCTGAACCAATGGAGAATGGACTTGTTGTCGAAGCCACTCACGATTGCCCACGCCGATTATCGGTTAGACAACATGCTTTTTGGGCTTAACGGAGACATCACGGTCATTGACTGGCAAACCGCAATGTTTACTGGTGGCGCGACTGATCTTTCGTTTTTTTTGGCCACCAATCTCGAAACGAACCTACGGCGTTCCCTGGAATCAGAACTCGTCTCCGCTTATATCGACACGTTGATAGGGCATGGGGTTGATGCTTCGGCGACCGAACACGTTCGTGAGGATTACGAACACGCTCATTTGTGGTGGATGGGTATGTTGGCAAACAATCTGTCCAGTATCGAAACACCCGACGATCGCAGCAAAAGCCTTTTCGAGGCCATGCTGACCCGCCTATACAGCGCCGCTTTAGACGTCGACAGCGGTCGATTTTGTAGGTGAGCTTCTCAAAGCTGACGCTTCTAGTCAGTTGGCTGGCGCTTGCCGAACCCCTTGAAGGTATCTCCGATGGAAGTAGCAACTGAAGCCAAGTTCGAGCGCCCGTCTAGTAGACGCGGAGCCTTGGACTGAAGGTCGCTCACCGTCCAGCGTCCATCGGTCGCCAAAATGTCGTCTTCGGCTAACGACCAACCTCCGTACAACCCCACTTCGTTCCCGCCAATATGGAAGACGCCGCCGGTGAACGGGCATCCTTCGGTCGCGAGGTATCCCACTAGTGGGCTGATGTTGGCAGGGTCATACAAATCGAAATCTGATGGGTCTTCGGGAGCGGCGACTACTTCCTCTAGGCCTGGTGTTTGCAGCGTCATGCGGGTGCGAGCAATGGGAGCTAGGCAGTTCACGCGTACTCCGTATCGGACCAGTTCCCCGGCGGCCACTAGAGTCATCGCCGCGATTCCCGCTTTGGCCCCTGAATAGTTGAACTGGCCAAGGTTGCCGAGCATTGCACCCGAAGCGGTGTTGATCACCGCCGCATCGATTTCAACGCCAGCTTTGGTTTGTTCTCGCCAATATGCGGCGGCCCAACGGGTTGGACAAAAGTGACCTTTCATGTGCACGTCGATGACTGCGTCCCATTCACCCTCGGTCATGTTGACGACTACTCGGTCTCGAAGAATGCCCGCGTTGTTGACTAGGACGTGAAGATCTCCGAACGCTTCAACTGCAGCGTTCACCATTCGTTGTGAGCCTTCCCAGTCGGTGACGGAGTCGTTGTTGGCTACTGCCTCACCGCCCATGTCGCGGATCTCTTGAGCTGTTTCCTCGGCGGGGCCGGTGTCTTGACCCGAACCGTCGACACCTCCGCCAAGATCGTTCACCACAATTTTGGCTCCCTCGGAGGCCATCAGCAGCGCATGTTCGCGTCCGATGCCACGCCCTGCACCTGTAATCAGCACTACGCGTCCGTCGAGTAAACCCATTGAGATCTCCTTATCGATCGAATCCTTCAACTCTTTCACAGGCCCGAGGCAGGTCGCACGTTGAAACGGGTCAATCTTGGTGACTCAGATTGTCCACCGAGAGGGCTTCGAGCTGAGCCATAACCGAGCGGGCACTGGGTGGAGGTTGCGGGCGAGCCCCATCCGAGCCAGCGTTCGAATTACTAGATGCGTGAAGTCGACTTGGCTCGGCTTAAAACCGTGACGGGATGTGCCGGGGAACCGGTGGTGGTTATTGTGCCATCCCTCACCTAAAGCCATGACACCAATCAGCCAGTTGTTGCGACTGTCGTCAGTTGTCTCATGGTGTCTTTTGCCCCAACGATGACACACGGAGTTCACCCCAAAGGTCACATGCCACAAAAGCACCGTGTTCAAAAAAAACGCCCAGATAACGAGTTGCGGACCGTTCGTTCCGGTCCAAGGGAAGAGACGGCCGATAGCAATTCCGGCGAACAACAGACCGAAGGCCGTCGACAAGATAGGTATCCAGGCATTCCGGTCAAGCCAACGCAATTCTGGATAACGCGCTAGGTCTTCAACGTCTTTGATGTGGGTGGGGTCGGCGTTGGCGCGCGCTAACCACCCATGATGAGATATCCCGAAACCTTCCACCAACGGGGAATGCAAATCTCCTTGTTGGTCGGAGACTTTGTGGTGGCGGCGATGATGGGCGACCCACCATAAGGGGCCACCCTGGGCGGCACTAGCACCTAACCACGCGCCTACAAATTGGACCACCCTGCCTGTCTGAAACGCATGGTGACTGAACTTGCGATGGTAGAAGCCGGTGATTCCTATACCACGCGTTAAGTACACCAGGACCGACACTATGAGAGCGAACCAACTAAACCCGACGGTCAGCACGAAGAGGCAGGAGAGATGAACAGCGATATACGGAAAAGTGAATTTGAGGAATCGCTTTACCGTGAGTTCGCTGTGATCCGCCGAAGCGGTGGCGATCAATGGATCTCCTCTGTCCCTGTCTCGGGTTACTCCCTGGAACATTGATGACACTACAGGGTGCATCACGTTTTTTTGGACTCGCGATTGGTCAAAACTTCAATTGCCCCCGAACCTGTCCGGTTGGGGGCAATTGTCGTGGAGCGGATGACCGGGTTCGAACCGGCGACCTCAACCTTGGCAAGGTTGCGCTCTAGCCAACTGAGCTACATCCGCGGGAATGCGTCACTGTACCAAGCCTGAGGTCATGCTCAACAGCCCACAACAGTTAGCCGGCTGGATCAGTTTTTTGAGCGGAGATCAATTGTTAGCGTTAGGACTCCGCCGTCAATCGCGGCTGAGGCGTCCGCGATGATGGCAAAATCCATGAAGTCTCGTTCTGCTTGTTCGATAAACAATCGACGTTCCTCCCCTCCTACAGCGGGGAGATTGCGCTTTTGTACTGCTTCGGCTCGCTCTCGGAAGCGATCAATCATTTCTTGGGGGTTGAGTCCTTCGGCCATGACCTGAACCTAGCCCGGGTTCTGGTTCTGGAGTTCCATTATCTGGCGCTGGTTCCTCGACGAGTTGGGCGGGTTTGGTTATCTCCGGAGGGATATACGGTTGGCGAGCTGGGGGCAGCGTCTTGCGCCACATCTTGACAAATGCGCCAAGGAAACAGAGTGAGAGTAGGAAGAGCCCGGCTACAAGAAGCCACCACTTTTGGGCTCCAGTGCCCACTGCGCTTTGCGACTGCTGAGATAGCAGTTGGATCGGTAGCACGAGAGCAGCGTAGCTATCCGCGTTCAATGCTGGTGTTCAGGGCACCACCAAGTTGTTCGACCTCCCAATGTGCAGCGCTGAAGTTGTCCCCCATCTTTGGGGCAGATTCCCGACTGATGGCGCTCCCGTTGGATATCTCCCATGTGGGAACCGCCTCGTCGGGTGAGTTCCTGAATAGTGTCGTGAATAGCTGCTGCGAGAACTCCGAGTTCGGGCTTTCTTACAGAGCGCGATGGTCTACGAGGGTCGAGGCCTGCTCTCCATAGGATTTCATCGCACAATAGGTTTCCTAGCCCAGCAACCTTTTGTTGATTAAGTAACACTGCTTTGAGGGAAGCTTTGCTGTTGTTGAGTGCAGCGCCAAGTTCCTGAGGTGAGATCTCGGCGGCATCGGCACCTAAAACGTTTTCGTTCGGTTCCAGTTCAACGCTGCCAAACCGTCTCGGATCCACTACTGCTAGCTCACCACCTTGGGTGAAGTTCATGACGAATCGAATGTGATCCTGATCAACTTTCGCAGTTGTGTAGAGCAGGCGTTCGACGGGACTTTCCCCGTCGATGATCAGGCGACCTGTCATGCCGAAGCGCAACCCAAGTGAAACGTTGCCTACTTCGAGTATCAACAGCTTGCCAATACGTCGTACTTGTTTCAGATTCTGGTTGCGGGTCGACGACTGCAGGGCATCTAGCCCTGGTTCTCCTTTCAGGTAGTGCGGATCAGGTAGAGCTACCGAGGAAACGGTGCGCCCGACGGTGCGTGTAGCCGATTTCAGGTACATCTCAACTTCGATCAATTCGGGCACGTAATGAAGGTAGTGGCAGACGCTTCTATGATCCGGTCGTGCAACATCGACGCATCGGCGAACTCCATGTGTCTGAGGTCGGTCTTGGTTGCAATAATTTCGGCACTCGGATCGATCAAGAAGCCACGAACGAAGTTTTTGCTGCCTGCTTAGACGCAGGCATCAATTTTTTCGACACAGCTGATGTGTACGGTTCAGGAGCTTCCGAAGAGATGCTCGGTCAAGCCATGAAGGGCCACCGCGATCAGATAGTCGTCGCCACGAAATTCGGGTTGCGTGACATGGATCCTGGCTTGACTGGCGGAAGCGCCGAGTGGGTCAGAGTTTCTGTGGATCGAAGCTTGCGGCGGCTTGATACCGACTGGATCGACTTATTTCAGTTACACACCCCCGATATCGAAGTCCCAGAACGAGAAACTCTTGAGGCTCTACATGAGTTGGTTGTAGCCGGAAAAGTCAGAGAAATCGGCTGTTCGAACTACGACGCCGAACAGCTCGATTCTGCCGCCGATGTCGCGAAACAGGAATCGCTAACGCCGTATAGGACTGTGCAGAACCGTTACTCGCTTCTTCACCGGGAACCCGAGGCTGAAGTATTCGCTGTCTGCAATGAACGCGACATCGGGTTCTTACCGTTCTTTCCACTGGAGTCTGGACTTCTCACAGGCAAGGTGGGTGTTGAGGGTCCGCGACCGGGTACTCGACTTTCCGAGTGGCCCCAGGACCGTGTCGATTTGTTCATCAACGATGACAAATTATCGATAGTCGACCGGCTCACTGACTGGTTGAGGCATATTGATAGAACGCTGCTTGAGCTTGCTTTTTCGTGGCTGTTGACACGGTCGGAAATACCGAGCGTGATTGCAGGCGCCACCAGCGCCGATCAGGTGTTTGCTAACTCTCTTGCCTCGGGGTGGCAGTTGACTGATGTTGAGCTCGATGAAGTCGCCGACATCTTGTCCAACTCTGAACCGCGATCACCCAGAAGTTGATCGCTGATCGAAATTAGTTGATTGACCCTTTGGCTATCTTCTCGACGAAGTCACCCATGGGGAGGCCTGTTTGTTCAGGTTCGGTGAGGAAACCGTCGTGACCGTTGTCGCTGTCGATGTCGATGTGCTCGACAGGGACTCGACCGCGGAGGATATCGACGATACGCATTTGCTGATATCTCGGATATAGGAAGTCGGTTCGAACGCTCATAAGCAGGCTGGGGCACGTAACTCTCTGTAGAGCCTGATCTACTCCTCCTCGTCCTCGACCGATGTCATGTAGGTCCATCATTTTGTTGAGGACGAGATAGGTGTTTGCGTCAAATCTCCATTGTATTTTTTCTGCCTGATAATCAAGGTAGCTCTCGATATCGAAACGGTGTTCAAGCCGGAATGGCTCTACGGGATCGTTGCTGTGCCGGTCGAATCGTCGATCGAACTCTTCGCCACTCCGATAGTGGATCATCGCTATTCGTCGCGCGTTCGCCAGTCCGAGATGCGGGCCCTCTCCCGGTGCCGCGTCGTAGTAGTGACCGCCTCGGTATCCGGGATCGTCAAGAATTGCCTGACGGCCGACCTGACTCCACGCGATTTGTTGGGCCGAAGCAGCAGCGGTCGAAGCGACAATAACTAAAGAACCGCACCGATCTGGGTAGCTGACCGCCCATTCGAGCGCCTGCATACCCCCCATCGATCCCCCAACGACCGCCATCCACCTTTGGATTCCGAGATGTTGGGCTAGGGCTCTTTGTGACCGGACGACGTCGCGCACCGTGACGATTGGGAAGTCGCCGCCCCATCGTCGCCCTGTGGCCGGGTTGATGGATGCTGGGCCCGTGGTTCCCTGACACCCGCCGAGAACGTTCGCACAAACCACGAAGTATCGGTCGGTGTCTAGCGGTCTTCCCGGTCCAACAAAATCGTTCCACCAGCCAGGTGTGGATTGACCTGGGCCCGCGTCTCCATAGGCGTGAGCGTCGCCGGTGAGCGCGTGGCACACCAAGACCGCGTTGCCAGCCGCGGCGTCAAGGTTGCCCCACGTCTCGTAAGCAATTTGCGGTGATGCAACTTCGCCTCCTCCCTCAAGTACGTACGCACGTTTTGGTGACAACTCGAAGAACTGGCGGTTCCCAGAAGGCATGTGTTCGAACCAGGCCCCAGACGCGGGAGGAGGTTTCGTGGGGGAAGTTCGTTGTGTATCGGGTACTTCGGACACGTCGGCTCCTGGGCTGATCTAAAAGGCTACCGGAGGGGCTACCCACGAGGTCAAGGGCGTTTTTTTTGAATACGCGGAATCCACCAACCGAGGAGCCCTTCTGACGGCGTCTTATATGCCCTATTCATCGTTTCGCCGAACCGCAGCATTGTTTCGTGGGTTCTGTCACCAGATTGGATCTGATGTGCCAGCTTCGCGCCTTCATCCCATAGTTTCGAGGACATAGGTAGCGGCAGTTCTGCCAGAAGCGATGCACGTAATCGCACAGTTCCTTGACTCAGCCCGGTGCCTGCCGAGGCCGAGACAGCCCACGCTGACGCAGCGGGGGAACCCACCGCGGCCAACAAGTGCCAAAGGCGCGACGGGTCGCTGGGAGTAATCGTGATCAGTGGCGTTGACGGAAGGACATCGCCGTGCTGATCGGCGTAGCACTCAACGACGCGGGTTTGGCTCGCTACCAGCAGCTTCGGCGTTAAGCGACGCTGAAGCCAATTGCGAAGTGGTTGAGGGGGGTGATCTTCAATTTCAACAACCGGACGTTGAAAACGCTGTTTCGCAAATTTGACGTTGACCTTGCCGTGCATAAATTCAAATGGATCGATGAGTCCGACGGTGGCGAGTTGATGGCGACAGTCGCCTACTTGTCCCTCTGTGACTCTCTCAGCCAACCAATAGTAAGCATCTCTAAAGTCGGCGGAAACCTCGGCAATGTGACCGAGGTTGTGTTGACCGGCGAGTTCCACTTGCGGTGTCCCATTTGCGGCCGCGAGGAGCGCAGCCCATTGGCCGATCGGTGGTGCCGTGAACTGCTGTGGCTGCTTAGATCCGTATCGAAGCACTTCACATTGACTACTCCGAGAACCGCCAAGTATTGGTGCAGATACGTCAACGTTGACCTCATCAAATATCGATCGGCCACCGAGCCAGATTGCTTGTAGGGGCGCCGTCTGGTCAATCCACTCTCTCGCCGCTCGACTCGATTCCGAACCAAGAACTGAGGTGGGGACGATTAACGCGATTCGACTGTTCTTGTGACTCAGTTCCACTCCAAGGAGGACAAATAGCATGCTTTCATCGATGTAGCCGGTGTATCGGTGGCTGAATCGTTCCTTGAGAAGTCCGGATCGATGTTTGTTACGAGCTGTATCAGATTTGAATTGACCGAGGAACGGCGGGTTTCCTATCACTGCGTCGCACTTTCCGAACCATTCTTGGGGTGCGTCTAAGAGCCCGTCGCCTTCAACAATGGACTCCATCGGCGACCAATAGCCGCCGCGCCACGCTGCCCACAACTGAAGGGTGCATCGGGCGACGGCCACGCTTACCGGATCGATGTCAATGCCTCTCAAGTTCCGAGTGATCGAAGGTACCGATTCTCCGTGGCGATACTTTCGTTCGGCGGCAGCTAAAAGGAAGACGCCGGGACCAACTGAAGGGTCACACACTGTGTCTCCTGGCCCAATAGCCACTCGTTCGACGAGTTCTTCTGCAACGGGGTACGGCGTGAAGACTGCGCCGCTCGCTCGGTGGTCCGTGAGTTCTTTTTCGCGGAGACGGCCGAGGTCGACCAATTCGCTGATGAGCTCCTCGCCGGTACCGCCCTGTTGTATCCGTTGAGCGACCGCTTTGGCCGCTGCCGCTACCGGCGAGGGAAGACCAGACAGGTCAAGTGTCAGTTCTGTTGGCGTACCCACGCTGGAAGGTCATCTAGTCGAGCGTCATTGGAAAAAACTTCGTGGAGCGGGAGTTTCAGTCCTAACCGCCGTTGAAGTTGCCGTACTTGCAGTTCTTCATCCCACAAGAACATGGTGACTGCTGTTCCTGTGGCGCCAGCCCGAGCTGTTCGACCTGACCGATGCAAATAGGTCTTATGGTCTTCAGGAGGGTTGTAATGGATGACGACTCCCACGTCGTCAACGTGGAGGCCGCGAGCCGCAACATCTGTAGCAACTAGTGCCTTGAGTTTTCCTTTGCTGAAGTCATTGAGCGCTTTTTCGCGTTGGGTCTGACGCAAATCACCGTGGATAGCTGCCGCTTTTACACCTTCAGATCGAAGTTCGCGTTCTAACTGGTCGGCTCCTCGTTTTGTTCTCGTAAAAAGCATGGTTTTGCTCGCTTGACCAATGATGCGTGAAGCCACCTGTACTCGATTCATTTTGTGCACCGCCATGAACACATGACCCATTTCACTGACGGTCACCTCAGGCTCAGAAACTTCATGGAAGACGGGATCTGTGAGGTGGCGTTTAACAACGATGTCGACGGCTCCGTCGAGGGTCGCTGAGAACAGCATGGTTTGGTGATTCGCTTTGATGTGCCGGAGTATCCATTCCACTTGAGGCAAGAACCCCATATCGGCCATTCGGTCGGCCTCATCGACAACTACTCGTTGAACTGGGGCTACATCTACTGCCGCTCTGTCGATCAAATCGATGAGGCGCCCTGGCGTGGCGATGATGATGTCTATGCCGTTGGAGATAGTTTCGATTTGTTTGTCGATATTTGTCCCGCCGTAGACCGCAATCGGACGGAGTTGTCTCGCTTTGGCTAGGGGTTCGACCACGCCAGCGATTTGGTTGGCTAGTTCGCGGGTGGGGGTAAGCACCAAGGTTGTGGGTTTGCCCTGTTGATGGCGTTCAGTGTGCGCAATGGCAGGCAGGCTGAACGCGAGGGTTTTGCCCGATCCGGTTTTTGCTTTGCCACAGACATCTCGACCGGCCATCGCGTCACCGATTGCGAGAGTTTGTATTGCGAAGGGTGATTCGATTCCTTGCTTGGCGAGGGTATCTATGAGGTCTTGGGGCACGCCGAGTTGGGCGAAGGTCGTTGTCACGTATGCGAACTTTCAAATGCTAGACGCCGAGGGGTCGGCGTCTTGGATGGTCGCCTCGTGGCGACCGTAACGTCGCGTGGGGGACTGAAGTGAGAGTCCGCACCGCACTCAGTCGACAGGATACCTGCCGCTGGGGCTTAGCTGGGTTTAGTGCTGTCGATAGTGCAGGACGCGTCCTGCTCCCGCTTGTGTGTGGTGCCCGTTGTCGAAGGCCATCTGGCCGTTGACCCAAACGTTGTTAACGCCGACTGATTCTCTTTTTGGGTCTTCGTAACTTGCGATGTCGAGAACTGTCGAAGGGTCGAAAAGCACTAGGTCAGCCCAATTGCCAACCGCTACTCGGCCGCGATCTTGTAATCCATGGACGTCACATGACAACGAGGTCATTCGCCGCACGGCACTCTCGAGATCGATCACGGCTTGCTCGCGCACGTAGCGGCCTAGAACTCTAGGAAACGTTCCGAACAGCCGAGGGTGAGGTCGCCCAGTTAGGTCTGGAATCCCGTCCGATCCGACCATAACTCGATCGTGACGCAGGTTCGTGACGACGTCACCTTCGTCCATGGTGTGTTGGATGCAGATTGTTTGCTTCCCGTCGGGTGCTGTGAGGACGTGTTGAACAGCCTCAGGTGCTGTGATACCGAGTTCGCTCGCAATGTCAGTGAGCATGCGACCTTCGTACTGTCGGAACGCGGGACAAGAGGCCAGTTGAATCGCTTGTGCGAGTTCAGGGTCGGGATTGTTTATGTCGAAGTATTGGACCATCG
>DASCSY010000057.1:0-12872 GCA_034399415.1 Acidimicrobiales bacterium | reverse complement strand
ACAAGCTTCGCGAACGTGCGTCGTAACTCGTTGTACTTGGGGTTGTTGATACCCAAGCTCTGAAACAGACTCCACGTGCCATGGAAAATGTGAATGGCCAAGGCCACATTTGCCACCACATAAATGATTGCGACCGGCAGTGCGGAAAGACTCGCGACCACGTTGTGGTACGGGTCTCCAAGTATGTAGTCATCGCCGAGCCACCAGCCCCACGTCAGATCTGCCAAATGAAAAAGCAAATAGAGCAAGATGATGGGACCCGTCCATCGCATTGTTCGACTCGCGTAGTTCGCGGCGACGTAGTCACGTTTACTGCCGTACCTTTTCTCACCACCGACGAAATCTGCTTTGTCGCTGGCTTTACGGCTCCGCTCTTTCAATGAGTAAGCGGAATGAATGTGCAACACAAACATGGCGGCTAAGCCCAATCGCAGAACCCACAACAACAAAGTGCGGGGAAGTAACCCCCCGCCGAGATTCCGCAGCGATTCGGCGTACTCGTGTAACTGAACCGGGCCCTCATAAATATGCAGGTTGCCGATCATGTGTACGACGACGAAACCCAGCAAACCAATGCCAGTCAAGGCCATGACCCACTTTCGTCCGACCGAGGACTGATAAATGTTCAGCGGAAACGGCAACTGCCATTTTCGTCGAAAGATCGGAGTCGAACCTAGGGGGCTCGTCGCCGGGGCCGCCATGGCCAACCTCCTGTGCAAGAAATGTGCTGTCGAAACCGTATCGCCGGTGAAGCAGCAATGCAGAACTCGTCAGCAAACCTTTACTTCATAAGAGTTGATTGCGTGAACCCCGCCCCCCCGAAGTTCGAGAGAAAGACCCGCAGTTCCAAGGTGCTGAGCGACCAGAATTGGCTCAGCAACTTTGGTGACGCTGTCCGGGTCGAAGTGTCCGTTATAGGTCCAACGCTGAGGCTCCGAACCTGGAGGACGCCACTCGATTGTCAGAGTGGCTGGACCGATATGGTTGCGCAAATCTGACACCACATGCACCGCACATTTTCTTTGTCCCTTGAGCATCGTTTCGGTGTGTAAATCAGCTACCGCGATGACTGGTCGATTCGCGGCGGTCATTGCATCCCATGCCTTTTTAGGCCTGCGACGGTGATCTAGAAGCGAGCAACTGACATAGGGCATTGCGTCGGCGAGAAGAAATTGGCAGAAACCGCCGGAGGGTCGATACTTCAACGTTCGGAGAATCTCGATGGTGTGACGGATTATCTCTGCCTGTCGTTCTTGGGTCTGTAGGACCCAATCAGACCAGCTCTCAGAGTTCTGAAGCGGGGAAAGGCGTTCAAGTAAATGCAATTGCGCACCAAAGGTTTCTGAAAGCACCGCTCTGGCGACATTGGGGAAATCGTCGGCCTTGCACGCTGCTGCTATCTCCGCGTCGACAGGTAACGCTTGTGCCCCAAATTCTGAGACAAATCTCAGCATCCGCGGCAACCGAGATCCCAGAACTTGAAGATCTGAAATTTCGCCGTGCCGCCATCCGAACCAAAGATGTGAATCTGTGCCATCGAGTTGAGGGAAATGAGGAGGCACACCGGAATGAGCTATCGCTGGTCGAGTTGGATCAGCCTTCTCAAGAGCGCGCTTCACCGAGCGATCCAAAAGGCTCCGATTCCACGACGGAACCTGCTGAACATAGGAAGTAAACGGTCCGTACCTAGTGCTGTCATCAACGTCTGCTCGGACCCCGGGTCCGTGGTTGTAATTGAAGGGTTCGTTATGTCCGCTCCACTGAACGATTGAAGGGTGATGCCCAAGCTGAACTGCGACCGCCGTGGCTTGTCGAACCGCCTGGGCTCTGATCGTGCGGGCATATCCCCACTGAAGTGGAAAATCTTGAAAAAGTAGAACCCCGAGTTCGTCCGCTTCCTCATATAAATGAGGATGAGCGATATGGCCATGCACCCGAACAAGGTCAAGTCCTGCGTTCATCGCAAGGGTGAGATCGCGTCGGTAATCGCTACGCGAAACCGATGAGAGGTCATCGGAACAAGGACCGAAATTGGTTCCTTTAAGAAAGATTCGTTCTCCATTCACCGAAGCAATCCAATTGCGGAGTTCAAATGTTCGAAGCCCAGTTCGAAGCGTCCGAGTGTCGCTCCGAATGCCCTCGAACTTGACTTCTACCTGCACCTCATAAAGAGGCTGCCCACCCAAAGCCCACGGCCACCACAACTCGGGTCTTTCAACAGCAACATGCCATTCAATTTCATTTCGTCCCCGGGCAAGAACAATTTGCTGGTCGTGTTCGACACTTTGGGAGCGGCTGATCGATGTCCGCACCTCAGCGGTCGTTGTTACCGCGCTGTCAAGGGTTGCTCCTAACCGGATAATTGCCCTATCAGTATCGGCTTCGAGAACGAGGACACGAAAATCGTCCACTCTGATCGGGCCGGTCTCCTCCACCCGAACCTCTCGCCAGAGTCCGCCCGGATTCAAGCTCTGATCCAAACTGTCCGAATGCTGCAACACTCCAGTGATGTTGCGCTTGTTGGTGCGATCAGTAGGGACATCGCACGTGGCTTCAATTGCCAATAGATGCTCGCCACCCTGCGATGTCAGGTCGGTGATCTCGAAACAATGCTCAACGAAATATCCTTCGGTGTCCCCGAGATATGCGCCGTTGAACCAGACATCGCCTTGATAACACAGGCCGTCAATAGTGAGCCAACGTCGCCGCTGCTGATCTAACCGACTGAGCCCGAAACGATGCCGATACAAAACAGCATCAGCATCACGAAACTCTTCAACGTTTCGCCATAGGCCGGGAACCTCAATGTCCACCCAGCCGCTGTCATCGAGGTTGACATCGCCCACCTGACGGCGGTCGCCTTCAGTAGCCCTTCGAGCCTTCCAATGGCCCGACAGGGATACTCCCCGTTCTGTATCTCGAAGTCCGCTCACGATCATGTCGACCGTAGTGGCCTTAGCGACCCGAACGGGCGCGTCGGCGGTTAGGGTGCGGCCATGACACAGCCCACGAACGTCGGAGAACTCAAGAAATCGGGATGGGTATCCCGACCGGTGAAAGAAGAAATGCGACAAAACGCCGTCGCGTTAATCGCTGCAGGCGAACCCCTCTTCGACGGAGTGATCGGCTACGAAAACACGGTCTTGCCTCAACTTGAAAACGCGGTACTCGCAGGCCATGACGTGATCTTCTTGGGGGAGCGTGGTCAGGCTAAGACCCGGATGATTCGTTCGCTCGTCAACTTGCTCGACGAATGGATGCCCTATATCGAGGGTTCGGAAATATTCGATAACCCGTACGATCCGGTTTCAAAATACGCGAAGGATCTCCTGAACAAACGTGGTGACAAAACTCGACTTGGTTGGGCCCACCGGAGTGTCCGATATGGAGAAAAACTCGCGACGCCCGACACATCAATCGCCGACCTCATTGGAGAAGTCGACCCAATAAAGGTCGCCGAAGGTCGATATCTGTCAGACGAACTCACTCTTCACTACGGAATGGTGCCCCGAACCAATCGGGGGATCTTCGCCATCAACGAACTCCCAGATCTAGCTGAACGGATCCAGGTCGGACTACTCAACGTCCTTGAAGAACGCGACGTGCAAATCCGGGGATACAAAGTGCAGCTACCTTTAGACGTTTTGCTTGTCGCGTCCGCGAACCCTGAGGACTACACCAACAGAGGGCGACTGATCACCCCACTCAA
The DNA here is from genome assembly GCA_034399415.1 of Acidimicrobiales bacterium. Taxonomy (GTDB): domain Bacteria; phylum Actinomycetota; class Acidimicrobiia; order Acidimicrobiales; family Poriferisodalaceae; genus UBA2110. Next base: position 9,163 of record DASCSY010000057.1, on the reverse strand, counting down.
GGATCGATTCGGTGCCCAAATCCGTACCCACTATCCCCTCGAAATTGACACCGAAATGGATATCGCCGAACAAGAAGCCGTTCCCCTAGACGCGGATGGACTCACGATCACCGTTCCGGAGTTCATGGCCGAAGTGATATCCACCTTCAGCCATATCTGCCGATCGAGCCCCCAAGTCAACCAACGCTCCGGAGTCTCCGTCCGCATGACCGTCACCAACTACGAGACGCTTGTCGCCAATGCGACTCGGCGAGCGTTACAAGCCGGCGAGGACTATGTCGTACCCCGTGTCAGCGACCTTGACGCGTTAATGGCGTCGTCCAGTGGAAAAATCGAAATCGAATCCATCGAAGAAGGCCGCGACGGACAGATCGTCCACCAAATGCTCAACGCAGCGGTACTCGAAGTGTTCAAAGGCAGGTTCTCACCCGAAGATCTCGTTGCCGTCGTCGACAGCTTCGATGACGGAGTCGTCGCCCACACCGGCGACGACATCGGATCCACCGAATACGGTGACTTGTTGGCTGGAAACGTTGCACTCGCCGAAGCTGTAGGGGAGCTAACCGACTCCGCGCAGCCAGCGGAACTGGCGAGCGCTGTCGAACTCGTCCTTGAAGGCCTCCACCTATCCAAACGACTAAATAAGGAAGCTCTCGGGGTGCGCGCCACGTACCGGGGCCGAGGCTAACGCCCCGATCGGCACAGGGACCCGAACCGATGGTGATTAGACGACGACGCAAGAAACGAGAGGGGGCCCGATTCCTCTATTCCGCGTGGGATGGAACACAAGTTGGTTTCGAATACGGCGCTCAAGACCTTTTCAAAGAACTGACCGATGACCTCTTGTACCACGGAGACCTCAACGCAGCTATGCGACGCCTCATGCAACAGGGCTTCGAAGATCGAGACGGCAATCGTCTTCAAGGGCTACGCGACATGCTCGACCAACTTCGAGAACGCAGACAAGAAATGCTCGACCAGTTCGACCTCGGAGGTATCTACGACGAAATCAACGAGACGCTTGACGACGTGGTTGGCGAGGAACGAGACGCTATTGACGACCACACAGCTGACGCCGCGGACTCCGGAGACCAACGGGCTGCTGACCTCGCAGAAGCATCAGCATTAAACAAGAACCTGCAACTCGACATGTTGCCACCGGATCTCGCCGGCAAAGTTCGCGGCTTACAGAACTATGAATTCGTTTCCCCAGAAGCGCGAGAGCAGTTTGAAGAACTCATTGACCGTCTCAAGAAAGAGGTAGCGCAAAGCCAATTCGACCAAATGGCGGGCGCAATGGGGGAGATGCGACCCGAAGATTTGTCGCGCATGAAGGACATGATGGCCGAGCTCAATCAAATGATCGAGCAACGAAACCAGGGTGAAGAAACCGACTTTGAAGGTTTCATGGACCGATATGGCGACTTCTTCCCCGAAAGCCCCGAGACGCTCGACGAGCTTCTAGAAATCATGGCCGAACGCATGGCGGCGATGCAGGCAATGATGAATTCGCTGACTCCTGAGCAACGACAACAACTGCAGGAACTCGCGTCGGAGCTGATGGACGACATGGATCTGCAATGGCAGACCCAACAGCTCGCTCAACATCTGCAAGAAGCCTTCCCCGACATGAACTGGGACAGTGGCTACCAATTCGAAGGCGACGAACAGCTCAGCATGCCCCAAGCCACCGATGTAATGCAGCAACTTGGAGACCTCGACTCATTACAACAGATGCTCCAAAATGCGGCGAACCCCGGCGCGCTAGCTGAAGTAGACCCCGAACGAGTCGAAGAACTTCTTGGACGCGAATCCGCCGAAGCCCTGCAACGTCTCAGCGAAATGGCGCGAATGCTGGAAGACAGTGGTCTCGCCGAGAACAAGGAGGGCCGACTAGAGCTGACTCCACGCGCGCTGAGAGCTATAGGACAAAACGCGCTCGGCGATTTGTTCGACAAATTGATGGACGACACTGTCGGTGCGCACCAAATCAACCGGACTGGAATTGGACACGAACGAGCATACGAAACCAAACCGTATGAATTCGGTGACAACTTCAACCTCAACATTCAACAAACTGTCCGCAACGCTATTAGCCGACAGGGGCCCGGTTCACCGGTGCAACTCGACCCAGACGACTTCGAAATCGAGCGGACGGAGATGACGACTCGAGCTTCAACTGTTTTGATGCTGGACCTATCACTGTCAATGCCCATGCGTGACAACTTTCTTCCGGCCAAGAAAGTCACCATGGCCCTCCATTCCTTGATCAGCTCTCAGTACCCACGCGACTACCTCGGTTTAGTTGGTTTTGCTGAATCCGCCTTTGAGTTCAAAGCTCAGCAGCTCCCCGAAGTTTCCTGGGACTACGCGTACGGCACCAACATGCAACACGGCTTCATGATCGCCCGGCGTTTATTAGGACGACAAAGCGGCACCAAACAAATCATCATGATCACAGACGGAGAACCAACCGCGCACATAGGTCCCAGCGGGCAGCCCTACTTCAACTACCCCCCAAGTCCTGAAACGGTAGAAGCCACCCTAAAAGAAGTAGCTCGAGCCACCAAAGAAGACATCCGTATCAACTTCTTCATGCTTGACCCCAACAGCTACCTCCGACAATTTGTGGAAAAAATGACCCACATGAATGGTGGAAGAGCGTTCTTTACCAGCCCTGACAACCTTGGCGATTACGTCCTCGTCGACTTCTTGGAACATCGACGGCGGCTCACAGCTACGGGGCGCTTTTGATGGCATCAAATATCCAGTCGCCGCCCAAGCTCTTCACCGTCTCTGCGTGGCTACTAGATTCGGCTCAATGACTCCCACACACCTTGCGCCTGATCGAATTCGCAAAGGTGAACGGACGCGCACCCGGATACTTGACGCCGCCGCCGAAGTGCTCGCTTGCAAGGGGTACGCTGCCGCGACCCTGACAGAGATCGCTGCAGTAGCGAAGATGCAAGCGGGGAGTCTCTACTACCACTTCGACTCCAAAGATGCCATCGTTGAAGAAGTCCTGCGGGTTGGCATCGACCATGCACGAGACGCCATACGAGCGGCGTTGCACGCTGTCGGAGAAGACGCCTCCGGCCATGACAAACTCATGGCCGCAGTCGTCGCCTATGTCACCGCCATCACCATCGACTCAGATTTCACGCAAGCAAATATCCGATGCTTCGAAGAATCCCCCAGAGCCACAAGAGAAAACCTCGCGGTTCCATTACGAGAGTTCGCCAACGGATGGGTGAGGCTCATCGAGTCAGGACAACGAGACGGCTCGCTACGAAATGACGTAGAAGCGCGAGTGATCGCACGTATGACGATTGCAGCAATGAACTCCGTCGTCGGCTGGTGGCGCCTAGAGGGTCAACTCACTATTGATGGCGTAGCACGCATGTTCGCGAGCACTGTGGTTGATGGGCTCGCCAACGACACGTAGACGATCTTCTCGGAGGACTCCGCGTGAAATTCAACCTGTTTATGTACTGCACCACTGGTCGGCGCGACGAACTCGAAGCCGGCCTCGCAGGACTCAACAATGACTACTACCAACGAATGCTCACTGAAATAGCGGACATCGCCCGATACGCCGACGAGAATGGCTGGTACGGCTTAGGACACCCCGAACATCACCTACAAATTGAAGGCTTCGAAGCATCCAACGACTTGGGTCTGATGGCATCGTGGATTGCTAACGCCACCGAACATCTCAAAGTGATTTCTTGCGGATTCGTGTCGACCACTCACAACCCATTGCGCGTCGCGGAGCAAATTTCCACACTTGATCACATGACCGGGGGGCGTCTCGGAATTGGAATTGTCAGGGGATACCAACACCGGTGGGTAGACCAACTAAAGATCCGCCCAGACCTGGCCGCCGTAGGGCATTGGAACAAAGACAGCGACGTCGACGACTACAACCGCCGGTTCTTCACAGAATTTGTAGAAGTAGTAATGACTGCCTTGACCAAACCAACCTTCAGCTACGAAGGCGAATTTTGGAAATTTCCTAACGACAATCTCAACCCCCATCTGCAAACCGTGTACTCCGATTACGGCGCGGGAGTCGACTCCGACATGACGATCCGCGAGATCGGTATCGCTCCACGGCCTCTACAAAATCCGCACCCCCCGCTATATGGGGGATTCACTATGTCCATGAAAACAGCCCTTTTTTGGGCTAAATACGGTGGAACACCAATCGTCCTCAGCGACAAGCTCGACTTCTGTAAATCACTCTGGAGTGCATACCGAGAAGAAGCTGCTGGCCATCACATCGAAAAACCCGTAGGTCAAGAAGCTGCTTGGGGCGGAATAGCAGTCTGCGCCGCGACCGATAGCGATGCGCAACAACAGTTTCAGGACATGGAATGGTTCTGGGGGAAATGGGGTAACCAGTTCGGGCAGGGCCTTCCGCTCAAGCTGGTTGGTAGCCCCGACACCATCAGCAGACAAATTGAGGCCGCCCACCAAGAACTCGGATTCGATGAAATTTTCTTGCTAATCCCCCAAGGAATTCACTCCAGTGAACAAATCATCGAATCCCTAGACCTCATCACTCAACACGTCATGCCCCGGTTCTCTTGAAGTGTCAAGAAACTAAAACACACCAAGATAAGGCCCTGGATCACGGGTAAGTAAACGTCATGGCTCTAGCCTTGTTGGATCATGGCTGGATCTGACTCACTCATGAAACGGCCGACATTCGCTGGCAGCAACCACAGTTTGGCGAAGTTCGTAGCCCGCCCCGTACTTCGGTTCATAGATCGCGAGGTCGCAGGCGGAGTTTTGTTGCTAGTGGCTACTGCCGTGGCATTGATATGGGCCAACTCTATGTGGGCGGCTAGTTACCAGAACTTTTGGCATGCCGAGATCGAGTTGGTTGTCGGACCATGGCACTTACCTCATCTGAGCGTCGGCCACTTCGTCAACGACGCTTTGATGGCCTTGTTCTTCTTCGTTGTCGGACTAGAAATAAAGCGCGAACTTGTCACAGGTGACCTGAGTTCATTTCGCGCTGCGGCTCTGCCAGCGATTGGTGCGTTGGGTGGAATGGTTGTCCCCGCTGCGCTGTACTTGGTGCTCAATAGTGCAGGCGAAGCTTCACGCGGTTGGGGTATTCCTATGGCCACCGACATAGCGTTTGCTGTCGGAATTGTGGCGTTGCTTGGGGCGCGTGTATCTCCCAAGATCAAACTCTTTTTGCTGACTTTGGCGATTGTCGACGACATCGGCGCAATCGCGGTAATTGCCATCTTCTATACCGACGACCTCAGCTCAAGCTGGCTGCTCGCAGCAGGCGTGGGTCTTGTAGGGGTCTGGGTCTTACAGCGGCTTCGCGTGTGGGCCATCCCGGTCTACGCGACACTCGGCATCTTCATTTGGTACGCCACGTTGGAGTCAGGTGTCCACGCGACGATCGCCGGAGTAGCCCTCGGGCTGTTGACCCCGGCGCGACCCCTGCTTGACCAACGCGACGCACAACAAATAGTTGATGCTCTCCCTAGCGACGCCAACGTGGCCGAAGTCCGACACGCGTCTTTTCTTGCCCAAGAGTCGGTTCCGCTTACCGAACGTCTAGAAAATATGCTCCACCCGTTCACAGCGTTCATGATCATTCCGATCTTCGCTCTAGCAAACGCCGGTATCGAACTGAGCACCGACAAAATCTCAGACGCGGTCAGCAGCAGGGTCACCCTCGGCATCGTGTTGGGGCTCGTTGTCGGCAAACCCGTTGGCATCACGTTGTTCACCTGGGTAGCTACACGGTTCGGATTCGCGCTCCCACAAGGAGTTCGATGGCCTCAATTCATTGGCATGGGGCTCGCCGCAGGGATCGGGTTCACGGTGTCAATATTCTTAGCTGGACTTGCGTTCGAAAGCTACGCGGTTACTGACCTCGCCAAGATCGGAATTCTGGTGGCCTCGTTCATCGCCGCGGTCGCGGCATTGCTGCTAATGCGGTTCGGCGGCAGCTCTTCCACCATCGAATGATCGACGCGGTTCTATTCGACTTCGACGGGGTCATACGACAATGGGACGAGTCCGATCTGTGGACCTTCGAAGATAAAGCCGGGATCGAAAGCGGAACCGTATACGCGACGGCGTTTGCTGCGGACCTTCATGAACCGCTCATTCGAGGGAACCTCACACGGCTTCAATGGCGAAACGAGACAGAACGAAGGCTCGTACAGCGCCACGGAGAATCCATTCGTCCCATCGCCAAGAAATTCTTTGAATTCGAAGGTCGAATCGACACCAAGATGGTGGAACTCCTTGAACGGTTGCCATCACAGCTCCGCCTCGGTCTTCTAACTAACAATCACGATCAGTTCGAGGAATATTTGGAACGCATGGGCCTGGACGTTCGATTCGACGTGGTAATCAACACCCACCGAATCGGGATCGCTAAACCGGATTCCGGTGCGTACCTAGCCGCAACCACAAAGCTTGGAGTGGACCCGCAGCGGTGTCTTTTCATTGACGACTTAGAAGTGAACGTGGCAGGTGGAGAAGCTGCGGGGCTGATCTGCCACCACTTCCAACATCGAGAAGGTCTCATCGAGTGCTTACAAGAATTAGGTATCGAACTCACCGACGCTCGCGGGTAGTTGTTCCTCGCTCAGCGGCTTCGTAGGCTCTTCGACTGGTGCCAAAGTGCGCCTTGCCGTGTCGGACCCCCGTCGGCCCAAACCGAAGCGGCACCTTGTACTAATCGGGTCGAACTGAGAGGACATCGTGACAGCGGTTCCGTATTTCGCGCTGATCGCTTCAGCGTTAGCGCTCGTTCTTGCTTACTACTTCGCTAAGACCGTCATGAAGGCGGACGAAGGTACCGATCTGATGAAAGAGATCGGTCAGGCTATCCGCGAGGGAGCGATGACTTTCCTCCGCCGCGAGTACCAGTGGGTTTCGATATTTGTGGTCGCAATGTTCGTGCTGCTGTTGGTGTTACCTATCGACGGAAGACCCTCGGCTTCATTCGCGTACCTGATGGGAGCGTTACTGTCATCGGTCGCCGGCTTCATCGGAATGCGAATAGCGACCGCGGCTAACACCAGAACAGCAAACGCCGCCCGAGAAGGTGCTGCAAAGGCCTTGCCCCTCGCGTTCAAAGGTGGAGCGGTCATGGGCTTCACAGTCGCCGGCTTGGCATTGTTTGGCATCTCCTTCAACTATCTGCTGTGGGTCACCTGGCTCGGTGTTGACAGCGCGTTTCAGGTTGTAGCCGCGTTCGGACTTGGCGCGAGTTCCATTGCACTGTTCGCACGTATTGGCGGTGGCATCTACACCAAGGCGGCCGACGTTGGCGGCGACCTGGTCGGAAAAGTTGAGGCTGGCATTCCCGAAGATGATCCCCGCAATCCAGCTACCATCGCAGATGCCGTAGGCGACAACGTTGGCGATGTCGCCGGAATGGGTGCCGATCTCTTCGAGTCGTACGCCGGTTCGATAGTCGCCCCCATTGTGCTGGTGTCGCTGCTCCTGTCCGGAGTTTTTATAGAAGGGGACAAACTCCAAGTCTTCGGTGATTACGAATCGCTGTTGATGTATCCGATTCTGATCGGAGCTCTCGGAATGATCGCGTCGATAGTCGGTGCGTTGCTTACTCGAGGAAGAGAAGGCCAGAGCCTTTCAACACAACTCCACACTGGCCAATACGTCGCCATGGGCCTCACAATCATCCTCACTATCGCCGGCACTCTGTGGCTATTTGGTGGAGCATCCGACCCTGATGGATCCGCCATTGTCCAAACACCTATCTACCTCGCGTTGACCATCATCATCGGCCTGCTCGGTGGTTGGGCTATCGGGTTTGTATCGGAATATTTCACCTCCGAGCACTACAAACCCGTCAAAGGAATTGCAGAAAAAGCAGAAACTGGTGCGGCGACCGTCACCATTGAGGGCATCGCTCAAGGCAAACTTTCCACACTTCCGTCGGTCGCCGTCGTCGTAACAATGATCGGACTTTCTTACTGGTTTGGTGGTGCGGCGTTCGGCCAAACGGGAGAGGTCATAGGGCTATACGGAGTGTCATTGGCCGCGATCGGCATGTTGGCAGTCACCGGAATCATCGTCGCGGTTGACGCGTACGGACCCATCGCCGACAACGCGGGCGGCATCGCTGAGATGGCTGAATTACCGCCCGAAGTTCGAGATGTGACCGACGGTCTTGATGCCCTTGGTAACACGACTGCGGCCGTCGCAAAAGGTTTCGCAGTTGGTTCCGCCGCAGTGACCGCCTTGGCATTATTCAAATCCTTCAGCCTCGCCGCAGGCTCAGAAGTCAACCTGGATATCAACGACACTGCCGTTACCATCGGACTGTTTCTCGGCGCAATGACACCGTTCATCTTTGCGGCACTGACTATGTCGTCAGTAGGTCGAGCAGCCCAAGCAATGATTGTTGAAGTTCGACGGCAATTTGCTGAAATTCCGGGACTACGAGAAGGGCTACCAGGAGTCAAGCCTGATAGTCGCCGCTGTGTAGACATCTCAACTCAAGCAGCTCTGCGCGAAATGCTTCTCCCCGGTGGACTAGCCATCGCATTGCCTCTTGTTATCGGATTTATCAACGTCAACGCCCTTGGCGGGTTCCTCGCAGGCGCCGTTGTCACAGGTTTCCTAATGGCGATCTACATGGCGAACGCGGGCGGAGCTTGGGACAACGCCAAGAAATATATCGAAGCCGGAGCACATGGGGGTAAAGGCACCGACGCACATGCCGCTGCTGTTGTTGGCGACACAATCGGCGATCCCTTCAAAGACACTTCAGGACCAGCCATGAACATCCTGATCAAAGTGATGACGATCGTTTCGTTGGTCTTCGTACCCGCATTTATCTGATGACCGACACTGCGCCCGAGACAACTCTGAGATAGTCAACGGCTCGGACGCGGGCGCGCCGCCAACCGCTTGCGCGGCGGCGTAGCCTTGGCCAATGGAACTTCAGAACACCCGGGTGCTCGTCACCGGCGCAAGTCGAGGGATCGGAGCTTCGTTAGCTCGAGCTTTCGCTGATGCCGGGGCACGCGTAGCCCTGGCAGCACGATCGATCGAAGAACTTGACGCGTTGGCTCGCGAATTGGGTGGCTCCTCCTACCCGTTAGACGTCACCGACCCCAATCAACTTGACGGATTCGTGCAACGAGTT
>DASCSY010000056.1:0-12949 GCA_034399415.1 Acidimicrobiales bacterium | reverse complement strand
GGCATCATTCGGATCAAGCGTTGGCATTCGAGAATGTGCAGTCGTCCGACTTGTGCTGGGTCGATGGTGTCGCTTGTTTCACCGTCGGCGTACTTGTAGCCATCTTTTCCGCGAATTCGTTGATCACCGCCTGAGCAAAAAGACCACTCGCCATCTTTGGTGGACGGACCGTTGCCAGTGAGAAGCACGACTCCTACGTCGGTGCTCATTCGGGCGTGGTCAAGCGCCTTGTACAGTTCGTCGACGGTGTTCGGTCGAAAGGCATTGCGAATGTCGGGTCGGTCGAAAGCTATGCGCACGGTGCCTTGGTTTACGGCACGGTGGTAGGTGATGTCTTGGAACTCGAACCCTTCGAGCTCCTTCCATTGCGACGGGTCGAAGACGTCAGAGACATTCTGTAGATACGACATTGGACTCCTGAACCATTAGACGGCGACGGAACGTAGATTAGGGGCGGACGTTCTAGGGGGCATCATGAAGTTTGGTCTTAGGTATTGCAACACGGATAAGTATGCGGTGGATACAGCTCTAGGAGTCGAGTTGGTTCAGGCCGGTGAAGAGGCGGGGTTCGAGTCAGCTTGGACCGTAGAACATACGGTCATTCCGTCTGGTTATGAGTCTGTTTACCCCTACAGCGAATCTGGAAAAATTGCCGGCGGCGCCGAAGATCTCATCCTCCCGGACCCGTTGATTTGGATGGCTCATATGGCGGGAGTTACAAGCAAAATTAAGCTAGGTACAGCGATTCTGATTCTGCCGCAGCATTCACCTGTGGTGTGCGCGGCGCAAGTCGCGACCTTGGATTACATGTCCGGGGGTCGGATTCTTCTGGGTATAGGTGTGGGTTGGCTCGAGGAAGAATTTGAGGCTATTGGTGCGCCTTTCGAACGGCGAGGCCCTCGAACCGACGAGTATGTCGCCGCGATGCGCGAATTGTGGGCAAATGATTGCGCCACCTTCCACGGAGAATTCGTTCATTTCACTGACACGTACTGTTTGCCTAGGCCAGTCAATGGCGCTGTTCCCATCATCGTGGGGGGAGACACTGACTACGCGGCTCGACGCGCTGGTCGTTTAGGGGACGGTTATTTCCCGGCTCGAGATACCCCTCAAGAGAGGATCGATTTGGCTCGTAGAACAGCTGAGGAGTGTGGGCGAGATCCTGCGGTTCTCGAGATCACGATGCCCATGCCAGAAGATCCCGACGATGTCCCGAAGATGAAAGCCCGTGGCGTCGACCGACTCGTGGTCCCTGTGACGGCTATGGCGGGTATGCCTACGTTGATCGATTCACCCGAGACTGCTTTGCGTTTCGGCGACATCATCGCGAAATATGCAGACCTTTAGATTTACGCCCACCCAGTGGATGTGAACCGAGCTAAATCGTCGCGGTCGTACTGATCAACTAACCCGACCTCCCAATGGAGGTAGTCCTGCATGGCTTGTCGTGCTGCTGGCATTCCCGCGCGAACGAGCGATTCGGTCCCAAGAATGCCATCGGCGTTGCCGGGGTCATGCGGAACCACGACTTGCGGAATATTAAGAGACAGGTCATTGGTGTCAACTTCAAGCGGTCCTTCGTTAACGCCTTCATCTAAGACGTAGGTTTCCCATCCCATTTCCAGTAACCATGATGCGGTCATTGTTGACCGGGTGAGATCGTCATCAGCTAGGACTAAACGGGCTCCTCGTGTAATCGCGTACTCATCGGTGTTTTGGACTAGTTGGCCTCCCGGAGCGTTGCGAAAACCAAGAAGGTGGCCTTTTTCGTATTCGTGCGGGGTGCGTACATCGAAAAGATAAAGCGTGCGGTCTTCGTCAGTTCCCCATTGGTTGATGGTCGCACGGTTTACGCGCATGACATTAAAGCGTTCCGCTACTTGGGTTGCTGCCAATGACGCCCGCTTCCGACCCGAAGGGGTGGGGGTGGGGGCAAAATTGGCTTCACCGTGATCGAGGGTCAGGTCGGCAAGTTCCCACCCCATCGTTCCATTTTCTAGCGCGACGACCCGACTTGGGATTCCCGCACGAATTAGTGATTCCGTCCCGAGAATGCTCCGGGTGCGCCCGGCGCAGTTCACGACGATAGTGGCCTCTTCATCTACGAGATCAAACGCCCGATATACGAGTTCTCCACCCGGACATGATCTTGCTGTCGGAATGCTCATCTGTTGAAATTCCCGTTCGGTACGCGAGTCAAGGATGGTTAGGGGGCGTTTTTGTTCCATCCATTGGTGGAGTTCTGCGGCTGACACATGGGGGGTGCCATAGCGTCGTTCGACTAACTCGCCAAAAAGTTTTGATGGGACGCTCACTCCTGAATAGAGCTCGTAGCCTGCGTCACTCCAGGAGTTAATTCCGCCCTCGAGAATGGACACGTTGGTCCATCCGTCGGAAGCCAGGATTCCTCGCAGATTGTCGGCTTGGTCTCCGCCGTTGTCCATGACTACCACCCTGGTAGACCGCCGCGGAAGCAGAATTGGTGCTGCATTATTCGCATCAGCTGCACGCATATTCGCGGCCCATAGAAGATGTCCCTGGCTGTATGACTCATTGTCGCGGGCATCAACGATTGCGAGCTCATTCTCGTCGAAAAGAGCGGTCGTTAGTTCGCGCGCTGTAATCGTAGGAGTCACGACCTGGCATCAATGATCGGGAATTGGACTTTCATGGTTCGCCACTCTTGCTGATGCTCATCCCAGTAGTTCCGGGCGGGAAGATCAAGAAGATCGTGGCCGTAGCAATGAAAGTTCAGTGCTCCGCCTGTTACGTGGATCGAATGGACATCATCGGGAAGAAAGGCGATGCCACGCCCCGGCCGAACCACGAATTCTTCTGCAACCCGCGGTGGCCCGTCGCCGAGAACGTTGTCGTATCTGCGGTTGATTTCTTCTCCCTCTAAGCCAACGATGCAAGCCCAGGTGAGGTGGTCATGTGGAGGGGCTTCGGTTAGGTCCTTCACGGATTGGACGTAAAGCGCAAATCGATGGTCTTGGTCCTGGGACAAGAGGTACATCCTGCTTCCGTCCCTTGATTCGTCTGGGGGAAAGTCGGTCCACGGAAATAGCTCACTGTGTTCTGCGAGTTGTAGTAGCCGGCGTCGGATCAGTTCTACGGCATCTCGATTAATTCCATCGGCGTCAATGGCTCGAATATCTGCCATTGCCGCCGCGACTGCTGTTGCTCGTTCAACGTTGTCACTCATTTCCGAACCAGCACTGGTCTCAACTCAACGACCCTTCCATTGTGGCGGTCGTTTCTCAGCAAAAGCGACGGGTCCTTCGACGTAGTCCTCGCTTTTCGTCATAGCTTTCACGGCTGGGTATTTCCCTTCGTGGGCTGCACGCACTCCTGCATGGTCAAGCCCTTGCATCGCAGCCTGTTTAGTGGCTCGGATCGACATTGGTGAGCATTCGAGGATCATCTCAGCCCAGCGACGTGCCTCGCTCAGAGCTTCGCCCTCGGGTGTCACCGCTGTGACGAACCCTAAGTCGTATCCCTCTTGTGCATATACGTGACGGCCAGTCAGCATCATGCCCATAGCGCGTTTAAGACCAATTTGTCGAGGAAGACGATGCACTCCAGCCGCTAGCGCGGCGAGCCCAACTTTGGGTTCAGGAAGAGCCATTCGCGCGTTCTCGCTCGCGACGATCATGTCGCAGGCCAACGCGATTTCGAAGCCTCCTCCCATCGCCACTCCGTTGACCGCAGCGATTACCGGTTTTTCTAGGTCCCAACGCGAGGTAAGACCTCCGAAACCGCTCGGAGGCATCGCTGACCGGTCTCCCCCTTCGGCTTGATACCGAAGGTCGTTGCCCGCGCTAAAGGCTCGGTCACCGGCACCGGTAACAATGGCCACCCACAAGTCGGGGTCGCTTTGAAACTCGTCAAAAAGTTCTGCCATTTCCGCATTGCCGGGCGGATGAAGAGCGTTCATTCGTTCTGGTCGGTTAATGGTGACGGTGAAAATTCGACCGTCGCGTTCTGCGTAACAGGAGTCAGCCATGGCCAGAAGTTAGCTCGCGGCTCTTCGTGACCGCCCAAACTTTCTGGCCTTAACTGAAATTTGTGGGTGGTAAAGCTGCAGGACGGGCCTCCCCAGTTGAAGGTCCCGGTCTCAGATCTTTTCGACGTGCCGTCGGACGCGACAAACGGCAAGCCATGGAAGACTCGCCGTTTGTGGTGGGCCGGGGAGGATTCGAACCTCCGTAGGTGTGAACCGACGGGTTTACAGCCCGTTCCCTTTGGCCGCTCGGGCACCGACCCAACGGCGGACACGTTATCGGGTCGCTGTGGTTGCCCCAATGAGCGCTGTAGTCAAATGCGGTACCAAGAGCGGGCGGAGGTGGGTATATTTCGCGGCATGCCTTCATTTGACGTGGTTTCTCAAATCGATATGCAGGAAGTTCGTAACGCTGTGGATCAGGCTGCCAGAGAGGTCAGCACTCGATACGACTTCAAAGACACCGGATCCGCCATAGCTCTGAGCGAGGTGGAGATATCTCTCTCTAGCAACAGTGAAGATCGTTTAAACGCTCTGAGACAGGTACTTGAAGAAAAGCTCGTGAGGCGAAAGGTGAGTCTTAAGGCCGTCAGCTACGGCGAGGTCGAAGAGGCATCGGGTGCCACAGTCCGGCAATTCGCGACACTTGAGGCGGGCATTAATTCCGACAAAGCCAAAGATCTAAACAAATTCATCAAAGCTTTGGGGATTAAGGGCGTGCAGTCCCAGACGCAAGGGGACCAGTTACGGGTCACATCAAAAAAACGTGATCACCTGCAAACTGTGATAGCCGAACTTAAGGAAGCTGACTTCGGTTTGGCGCTCCAGTACGAAAACTTTCGGGACTGATCTAGAGGGCTTCCCGCCAGCTTTCATCGCGCAAACGACTGATGCGTTTATCCATCGGTGGGTGGGTGGTGAAGAGGTTGCGGAATGCCATCCTCCGCCCGGCCAAGGGGTTCGCTATATACATCTGCGCCTGGTTGGCGTTAGCGAGACTAGGGATTGAGCGACTTGCAACATCTAGTTTTTCTAGCGCCGCGGCCAAAGGCTCGCCGTCGCCGATCATCCGAGCGGCGGTGCGGTCGGCTTGGAATTCGCGACTGCGGCTGATCGCCATTTGGATCAACGCTGCAGCAATAGGCGCAACGATGATTAAAAGTAAGTCAACCAGTATGTTTCGATCTCGGTCTCGGTTACCTCCGCCAAAGATCATCGCGAATTGCGCCATGTTCGCGACGAAGCTGATAGCCATTGCGATGGCCGCAGCGACTGAACCGATGAGGATGTCTCGGTTCTTTATATGGGCCATTTCGTGAGCAAGGACACCTCGAATCTGGTCCCATGGAAGATGCTGCATAAGGCCTTCCGTGACGCAGACGGCTGCGTTTGCTGGGTTCCGTCCGGTGGCGAAAGCATTTGGCTGTGGGTCGGGACTCACATAGAGGCGGGGCATTGGCTGAGCCGATAGCTCAGACAGTTCGCGCATGATCGACCAGTATTCGGGTAGTTGGCCTTCTTCAACTTCCACGGCGCGAGCGGACCGGATTGCAAGCTTGTCGCTCATCCAATAGCTACCACCGACCAGAGCGAGGGCAAGAAGCAGTCCGATGGTCAAGCCACCTGACCCCCAAAAGCTCGCGATGAACATAATGAGACCGCCCATTGTGGCCAGCAACATTGTGGTCTTGAGGGTGTTCTTCATGGGTTTTCCCTCCGTAGTCGGTACTTCCTTTTAACGTATCTGCTTCGACGCTTGTTATCTCCGCGCGGTGACCATGATTTAGTGCGGGTGATAGCCACTATCGATGAACACAGTTGGAACGTTCTGGTTCCGGTACATCCGTACGTTGCGCATGTCATCGTCTATCGCTAGAACCGGGTTGAAGCCACGACGGCTCAGCGTCTGGGTTTCATCACGTTTGAAGCCAGGCGATGCTTGAAAATCACCGAGGGGCCGCATGATCAGAAGGTCGTACCTGATCTTGTGACGCTGAAGCCACTCCAACGTTGTTTTTTGAATCCATGTGGGACGCGAAGTCAACAATACGATCAGTAAATCAGCGCCGAGAAGATCAAGAAGCATCTTGCTTTCTTCTATGACTCCGTCGCCTCCGCACTCAGCAAAGAACCCATCCCAGTCACGCCAAGGGGGGTCCAGGAAATGTTGTCGGTGACCGGCGTCAGCGAGCACACCGTCGATGTCGACGATCACACAATCCGCTGCTTGAGCCGGGGCTTGTCTCCATTGCCAGTGTTGGGGAGTGGAGGTCATATAGTCAGAAGCAGAAGTCAGTCCTCCTGCGGGGCGTCTGCGGCACGAACACGGATTTCGTCAACGACGCTCGCATCGGCGAGGGTGGTCGTGTCTCCGAGCTTTCGTCCCTCGGCAACATCACGAAGAAGACGTCGCATAATCTTCCCCGATCGGGTCTTAGGCAAGTCGGGCACCAAAACCACCACTTTGGGTCGAGCAATTGCACCGAGTTTTTTCGCGACGTGCTGTCTGATTTCTTCTCGGAGTTCGTCGCTGGGTTCGTTTCCTCCCCGCAAAATGCAATAACCCACGATTGCTTGTCCTGTGGTGTCATCGGTGGCACCCACCACCGCCGCTTCAGCTACTGAAGAGTGATCGACCAGCGCGGATTCAACTTCAGTGGTTGAGATTCGGTGACCCGATACGTTCATTACATCGTCGACTCGGCCAAGCAGCCAGAGGTACCCGTCATCATCGATTTTGGCGCCGTCCCCAGCGAAGTAACGTCCAGGGTATTCAGACCAGTACGTCTCTTTGTAGCGATCTGGGTCGCCCCAAATCCCGCGCAGCATTGACGGCCAAGGCTCAGTGACAGTTAGGTACCCGCCCCCCTTTTCGATCTTGTTTCCGCTGTCATCTACAACTTCGACAACTACACCGGGAATGGCGTGGGTAGCCGAACCGGGTTTAGTTGTCGTAACACCGGGCATTGGGGTGATCATGTGACCACCAGTTTCGGTTTGCCACCAGGTGTCAACGATGGGGCATCGTTCACCACCTATGTGCTCGTGGTACCACATCCATGCTTCCGGGTTGATGGGCTCCCCGACTGTTCCAAGCACTCTCAGACTTGACAAATCGTGCCGTTCTACCTCTTCAGCACCCCATTTCATAAAGGTCCGAATAGCGGTAGGAGCGGTGTAGAGCTGTGTTACTCCGTACCGTTGGATGATGTCCCAAAGGCGGTCTTTGGGCCAGTCTGCTTTGTCCCCTTCCCGAAATTCTGGGCGCGGTGTGTCAGGTGTTCCTTCGTACATGACCGACGTGGCGCCGTTGGCGAGGGGGCCGTAGACGATGTAGCTGTGTCCGGTCACCCAACCGATATCGGCAGCGCACCAGTAGATATCTGAGTCAGGTTGCAGGTCGAAGATGTATTTGTGGGTAAAGGCAACTTGGGTGAGATAGCCACCTGTCGTGTGCATGATCCCCTTTGGTTTGGCAGTGGTACCTGACGTGTACAAGAGGTAGAGGAGATCTTCACTATCAAGTTGCTCTGGTGGACAATCTGGCGACGCCGTTTCCATCAGGTCGTGATACCAGTGATCGACCTCGGCATCCCATTCAATGTCTTGGCCCGTACGACGAACCACTACAACGTTTTCGATAGTTGAGGTGGCAGAAACCGATGCGTCTGCGGTGTCCTTCAAGGCGAAGGGATCGCCCCGACGGTATCCGCCGTCCGAGGTGATGAGAACTTTCGCGCTTGCGTCATCAATCCGATCTGACAGGGAGTCTGCAGAAAAGCCTCCAAAGACAATGGAGTGTGGAGCACCGATACGCGCGCAGGCGAGCATCGCGACAGGAAGCTCTGGGATCATGGGCATGTAAATGCAGACGCGGTCGCCTTTCGCGATCCCCAAACTTTTTAGGACATTCGCAAATTTTGAGACCTCTTCCAGGAGTTGGCTATAGGTGATGGTCCTGGTGTCTCCGGGTTCGCCTTCCCAGTGAAATGCGACTTTGTCTCCTCCGCCCGCTTCGACGTGCCGGTCAAGGCAGTTGTATGAAACGTTGAGTTTTCCTTCTATGAACCACTTGGCGAAGGGCAGGTCCCATTCGAGGACTGTTTCAAAGTCTTGAAACCAAGTAACTAGTTCTCGCGCTTGGCGGGCCCAGAACCCAAGTCGGTCAGCTTCGGCTTCTTCGTACAAACTTCGGTCGGTGATGATCGCGTTGGCCTGGAATTGATCCGATGGGGGGAAGGTTCGATTTTCGACGTAGTAGTCCTCAATTGCTGGTTCGGACATCTCGATCCCCTCTGCGGAAGGCGACCCCACTTGGGTTCGACAGGTTGCGAGCCTAGCCCCTGGCCGAGTTCAGTTCGGAAGTAGGCGAGTTATTCCCCTACCTGCCATTCAGCCACGAGGAATGATCCGAGTCCTTGGGGATCGGCAAGTGCTGAGGCCTCGTTGAGAATGGATCTGGCCGCTAGCGCTGATGAGTCAGGGCTCTGGGCTGAGTCGCGCCATTTCGTGCGCGCCCATTCCGTCATTGCGTCAAGACCTTGGGACAGTAGCCAGTCGCGTTGCAGAACAATTCGCGGGAATCCTGGGAGCTGATCGAACGCGACGTCACAGGTGATGTCACGACTACCGGCGTCTGCGTATGGGGCTCCAGCTCGACGATGTTGTCTATATGTCCTCAACCATTCATTCATTGGTCGTTCGGCAATGTCTGCTGTTCTCTCCAACCCGTAGTCGAATAGAAGTACACGACCGCGGTCCAAGAGATCTAATGCCCGCTTGACCCAGACTGCCGATTTGAGATGCAAGGGAAGGCAGGTTCCCTGGGGCGCATCAGGGGCCAGCGCTGTCGCCATATTTTGCGCTTCTTGGGGAGCTGGCTGCCAATCTTCATGGCCGTCTTTTACGTATAGTTCTGACCATCCTGTTGCCGTTCGTCGCACAACGCGGGGTGGAAGATTATCGAGAAGCTCGTTGCCAACGATTACCCCTGTCAGAGGTCCGGCGGGCAAATCTTTTAGTGCTGTTACGGGTACTTCGTTTGATTCCGCAAAGCAGCTGGAGGTAACGACCGCGAAGGCCGCGTCGCGTTGGAGTTGCGAACGTTCCACCATGACATAGCGGAGCGCGGTGAGGCACTCTGGGTCGGAAAGAAAGACGTCTCTACAAAGGGTTCCACGCCCTGCTCCTGCTTCCACCACCACAAAGGGATCAGGGCGCTGCAGGTTGCGCCATGTCCTGTCAAGGTAGGCGGCAACACATGCACCAAACAGGGTGCTTGTTTCTGGAGAAGTGATGAAATCACCTAGTTCTGTTCCGGCGTTCCCGCCTTGTGTGTAGAAACCCTTTGGTCCGTACAGGGCTTCTTCGGCGAACCGATCGAATCGTGTCATCGGCCGGTGCATCTTTCGGCTGAGGTCCCTTATCCGCCTAGGGCGGATAGCACGGAGACATCACCGAAGTGCCCAACAAGACCTGGGAGCACTCCGAACGCAATGGTCGCAACAAGCGTTACGACAAGGGCAGCGCCTAATGCTCCAGTAACAACGATTGGTCGGTCATCGTCATCGGGTGCTGGCTGAAACCACATCTGCATCAGAACTCTGGCGTAATAGGCGAAGGCGATCACCGTGTTGATTGCGACGATGACGCCGAGGCCTGCTGCCCATCCCCCGCCTGCATCTAGCAAAGCTCGAAAGAGCCCGAACTTGGCGAACCAGCCGCCCGCTGGGGGAATACCCGCGAGTGCGGCGAGGAAGATCGTCATCGCCACAGCGAGACCCGGGGCGTATTGGAACAATCCTCCGTAACTATCGATTTCACCGGACCGTGTCTTGCGAGCTACGGCTAACACAACGGTGAAAGCACCCAGGTTCATAAACGCGTAGATCGCAAGGTAAATGACTACTGCCTCAATTGCTCGTGCCGGGGCGTCAGCTGCTACCGCGAACGGGACCAACATGAATCCGCCTTGCGCGATGCCTGAGTACGCGAGGAGCCGAACAATGTTGGTTTGGCGGAGCGCGATGAGGTTGCCCACTGTCATTGTCAGGACGGAAATCAGCCAGAAGAAAGGTTGGATGACGTCGTCTCGGCCCAGAAAGGCGACAAACACGAGTTGGATGAGAGCCACCATCCCAGCTGTCTTCGACGCGACAGCTAGAAAAGCCGTGACTGGGGTAGGAGCTCCCTCGTAGGTATCGGGTGCCCAGGTGTGGAAAGGAACAGCTGAAACTTTGAAGGCAAAGCCAATCAGGACGAAGAGGATGCCCAGAATGGCTACGGGGTTGGATGGCCCTGAACCCAATTCTTGGGCGATGGCGTCGAGTGTGGTGGAGCCCGCTAGGCCGTAGACGAGAGACATGCCGTAGAGCATCACGGCTGACGCGAAAACTCCCATCAGGTAGTACTTGAGCCCTGCTTCGTTGGAACGAGGGCCTCCTTTTCTCCATGCGGCAAGCATGTAGGCGGGGATGGACAGCAATTCCAGGGCAACGAAAATGCTGATCAAGTCTCTGGAACTACTCATCATCACCATGCCCAGCAGCGACGTAAGCATCAGGGTGTAGTACTCGTTCTCGTAGTAGTCGCCTTCGCGGATGTAATCGACCGACATCAACACAACGACATATCCAGATATGAGAAATAGTGCTTTTACTACGAGCGAGAAGTCATCAACGACGTATGCGCCCCCAAACATTGAGCGTTCTGTGCCATCTACCGCCAAAGTCAAAATAGGGACCAGGGTGGCGAGTAATCCAACACCGGCCAGTGTTGGCATTGTTTGTTTGGACCGCTCGTCCCAGATGATGTCGACGATGGTGATGAGTGTCCCGAACGCGAGGAGGGTCAACTCGGGTGCTAGGGCATGCCAATCGAGTGACGGCCGAGTGAAGGCGAGCAGGACGTCCATAATCAGCCGCCGGCCGCTATCGCCTCGACGCTTGCGGTTATCCCGGCGACTACGTCATCAGTCAGGTTGAAGATCAAGTTGGGCCAAACACCGAATAGGGCGATACCCACGAGGAGTGGTGTCCAGGCGATCCATTCGAAGCGATTAACGTCGGCTATTTCGTGGCCGGCGAATTCTTCTGATGGTTCGCCAAAGGCGGTGCGCTGGTACAACCAAAGCAAGTACCCAGCGGCAAGCACGGTACCTACGGCGGCAACAACCATGTAGGTTCGGAAAGTTTCTTCAGGCATCCCTGCTCCGGGGTTATAGGCGGAGAGAATTGCCGGGAATTCGCCCCAGAACCCGGCAAGTCCAGGTAGACCCAGGGACGCCATGGAGGCGAATCCGAGGATCCAACCCATCCGTGGTGCCGATTTGAGGAGGCCTCCAAGCCGAGAAATTTCCAACGTGTGATACCGCTCTTTCACCGAACCCGCGATGAAGAACAACATCCCTGTGATCATGCCGTGAGCAACCATGCCAAAGACTGCTGCGTTTATTCCGAAGTCGGTCAAGGTTGCGATTCCAAGCATCACAAATCCCATATGGGCAACCGAGGAAAACGCTATGAGACGTTTCATGTCATTCTGCGCGAGACAGCCAAGTGCTCCGTAGATAATGCCGATCACCGCAAGTAGGCCTATCCATGGTGCCCAAGAGATCGCGGCTTCGGGGAGAAACGGAATGGCTATGCGAACGAATCCGTAGGTGCCTAACTTCAGCAATACTGCGGCAAGGATGACTGATCCAACGGTAGGTGCTTGCGTGTGAGCGTCCGGCAGCCAGGTGTGGAACGGGAACATTGGCACTTTGATACCGAACCCCATGAACAGGCCAGCAAAAATCCACACTTGTGTGCTTTTGATAATTCCAGCGCCCGCTACGTCGGTAAGAACTCTCATGTCGAAGGTTCGTAGAAGCTCGCCTGATGAGTCCTTCGAAAGGAAGAACAATGCCAGGAAGCTGATGATCATGAGAGCTGAACCGAACAGTGTGTAGAGGAAGAATTTCAATGACGCGTAGCGGCGGTCTTCTCCTCCCCAGACACCAATCAGGAAGTACATGGGAAGCAAGACGACTTCGAAGAAGACAAAGAAGAGGATCATGTCTTGAGCAACGAACGTGCCGTTCATGCCTGTCGAGAGAATCAGCAAAAGTACGAAGAATGCTTTGGTATTACCCGGTTCAGGAACGTGATCCCAGCTGTAGATGAGGCATAGCGGCACCGTTACCAATGACAGGAGCAGTAGGGGTAACGACAGCCCGTCGAGTCCGACGATATAGCGACTGTTGATGACATCGATCCAGCCCTTGTCGACAACGAATTGGAGGTCTCCGGCGGATCCATAGTCGAATTGGATTGTTATGTAGAGCCCGATAATAAGCGCTAGTAGCGATGATCCAAGCGCAACAAGCTTGACCTCTGCTTCGTAGGCTTTGGGGATCATCATTATGGCCAGTGCACCTACCAAGGGCAGGAACACGACCAGGCTCAAGACCCAAGTATCAAATCCCGTGGCTTCCACTTTGCTGCTCCTATACGACGATCACGAAGACTATGGCCAGCACTGCTGCTGATCCGAAAAGCAGCTGGCCGTAGTTCTGGACTTTTCCGGACTGGATAGCGCGCAGACTCTCGCCTGAGGAATCAGCGCCGCGCGCTGCGGCATTGACAGAGCCGTCAATGGCACCCTGGTCGATCCACTTGTAAATCCAACGTCCTGTGTCTCGGGCGGTTTCACCTGCGGTGTTAACGGCTCCGTCTAGAACATTTTGATTGAAGCGGTTCGCCCAATTAGCGATGGGGCGTTTGATCGTTTGGACGACCACATCGTTATAAAGATGGTCAAGGTAGTACTTGTTTTCTAAGAGGGTGTACCCGTTCTTGGCGTATCGGTTGCGTTCGGTAAGACCGTGAAGGCCCACTCGATGCCAGTAGTACAGATATGTGACGACGATGCCAGATATCGCTAGCGCTAACCCGATCAGTGCCA
>DASCSY010000055.1:0-12977 GCA_034399415.1 Acidimicrobiales bacterium | reverse complement strand
CAGCCAGTGCAACGTTAAACATCTGAGCGACTTCGTGAACGTGTTCGGGCTGAAAAAATGAGGTGCCGATGGGTTTGTCGGTGCTGACCATGACCGCGTAGGCGGTGTTGAGGTCAAGTTCCCTAGAAGTTTCCATATCTCGCGCAACCACTGTTCTGACATAAATGTGGATGTGTTCAAGAGCGTTGATGACCCGACCAATCTCATATACGTCTTTTAGGGAACTGTGACGAAATGTCGACGTTTCGTGCTCCAGCATTAAAACAGCGGCGCCACCGGTTGAGAAGTGGACGCGCTGGCCACCGACGAGGGTGTCATGTTGGGAAGAAAAGCCGTGGAGGGTGAACTCCTTTGCAGCGGTCTCGATAGCGGCTTGTACAACTGCCTTTGGAAAATGAAGACGTTGATTCTGGTCCACGGTGCCACCCGCTGATGTGACCAATGCAATGAACTCTGGGGTGGCCTGACCCATTCCAATGTCCTCAAGAAGAGTCAGCGCAGCGTCAAAGATTTGGGTCATTTGCTCTTGAGTGAGTGGCTGGTATGCGCCACCGGGCATACCGGGCCGGACGGCGCGAGCTTCCAACGGAACTTTGGCGGAGCGTTTCGCGATTCGCGCACTTCGCCCCCCAGCTCGTCGCGAAGGACCCCCGCGTTCCACGACTACACCTTCAGCTTCACGTTGTGGGGATCAACGGCGGGAGCTTCTAACACTTTGGCGCTGCAGCGTTCGCCCATGACTCGGATATCGAAGCGGGATCCGGCTTTCTCAAGTTCAGGATTGACATAGGCAAAAGCGAGACTCTTGTCGGAGGTGTGACTCCATGTGCCGCTTGTGGTGATGCCCACTAATTCGTCATTCAAGTAGACAGGCTCGTTGCCTCGACACTCGGTGTCTTTGGTGTCCACTTCGCAGTAGACGAGAACCATCGGCAGCGGTTCCTTGGAGCGAGCTACGACTGCGTCCCTACCGATAAAATCCTTTGACAGGTCAACGAAACGTTCGATCCGGGCTTCGATCGGAGTGATTTCGGTGGTCAACTCCGAACCCCATGCCTTGTATCCCTTTTCGATGCGCATTTCGTTCATTGCGTAGCTCCCGTAGTGAACTAGCCCATGAGGTTCGCCCGATGCCACAAGAGCGTCATAAAGCGAAAGCATCGATTCGATGGGATGGTGAAGCTCCCATCCCAGTTCACCGACGTAACTCACTCGCAAAGCGATGCACTGAACTCCTGCCACGGTGATCTCTTGAGCGTTAAGCCACGCGAACTCTTTATTTGAGAGATCGGCATCGGTGAGAGGTTGAATGATGTCTCTGGAACGAGGCCCACTGACTGCCAGTATGGCTAGTTCGTCAGTGACATCGCGAACTGTCACATTTTCGTCCTCTAGAACGTGTTGGGTGAGCCAGTCGAGATCGTGTAATTCGCCCATGATTGAACTGTTCAGATAGAAACGGTCTGGCGCTAGTCGGGTGATGGTCATCTCGCATTCGATCCCTCCTTGAGAGGTCAACATGTGAGTAAGACGGATGCCACCGTTCTTGCTTGGCAGTTTGTTGGCTGAAAGACGATCAAGCAGAGAGGCTGCGTCTTGGCCTGTTACCTCAATCTTTGTAAACGCAGTGAGATCAGCGATACCAGCTCTTTGTCGAGTGCCGCGAACCTCGTCGCCGACAATGTCAAGAGCATTGGAGCGTCGGAATGTGTGGCGTTCGGCAGGTCCGAAGAATTGAGGCCGTTCCCAACCGAATATCTCCATCCACTGAGCACCGAGTTCTCCGAAACGTTCATATACAGGTGTTGTCTTAATGGGGCGGCCAGCGAAACGTTGTTCCCCGGGAGGTCGCACCTGATACATCTCATGAAATTCGTCGATTGCTTTGGCTTCAGCGAACGGACCTTTCGGGTAGGTATGCGGACCGAAACGTCGCGGGTCCATCTCGGCGACGTTGATCTCGGTTTGGCCGTGAACCATCCACTGAGCCAAATATTTTCCAGCACCCGGCCCTTGAGTCACTCCGATGGACGCCCCAGCGCACATCCAGTAGTTCTTGAGTCCCGGTGCTGGCCCCATCAGGTAACCCGAGTCGGGGGTGTGGGTGATGGGACCCGAAATTGTTGCTCGGATACCAGCCTCAGCGAACACAGGGATTCGTTGGGCGGCCAACTCAAGCCAAGGCATCAATACATCGTGATCTGGCGGCGTCAAATAGAAATGAAGGTCCCAGTCGATGCCATCGACGCCATATGTTTTGGCTCCGGCGCGTTCGTACGGTCCGACAATCAGTCCATCGATTTCGCGCCGGTAGTAACACGACGCGCGTGGATCACGAATGACTGGCAACTCAAAGTCCAACTCGGCGATTTCCGGTATCGCCTCAGTGACTAAATACTGGTGAATTACTGAGACTATTGGGACGTCGTACCCAACCATTTCGCCGAGTTGCGGGGCATAGCACCCTGCAGCGTTTACTACGTGCTCCGCTACCACCCGACCCTTGTCGGTCGCTACTTCCCAACGCCCATCAGGCAATTGCTGCATACCAGTCACCAGGGTGTGTCGTTCGATCTCAGCGCCTAACTGGCGAGCGCCTCGAGCCATGGCATTGGTGGAACTACTCGGATCGCTCCATCCATCGTGGGGCGTCCAAAAGCCCAATTTCACGTCCTCGACGTTGAGGAGAGGTTGACGCTCCACTATTTCTGATGGACTTAAGAGATGGCTTTCTATCCCCACCAGTTCTAAAACGCCTTGCACGT
Organism: Acidimicrobiales bacterium; assembly: GCA_034399415.1. Taxonomy (GTDB): domain Bacteria; phylum Actinomycetota; class Acidimicrobiia; order Acidimicrobiales; family Poriferisodalaceae; genus UBA2110. The sequence continues at coordinate 10,212 of DASCSY010000055.1, read as the reverse complement.
AGCGAAACCAGTCGACTTCGGCGTCATTGAGCGCTAGACGAATAGCGCCGGTCGGATGCCAGCCAGCAGTTAGACCCGTTTCCTCCTCAAGTCGCGCGTAAAGGAGAGGTGCCTCCGCATGAACCTTTGCCATGTTGAGGCTTCCGATGAAGTGTGGAACCAGACCCGCCGCATGCCATGTGGAACCTGAGGTGAGTTCACCCTTCTCTAAGAGGACAGTGTCTGTCCAGCCTTCGTGAGCAAGGTGATACAGCAGACCTACGCCCATCGCTCCGCCACCGACAATCGCTACTTGAACTTCATTTTTCATTTCGTGGCGGTCTCTTCCACTTCGACAAGTAATTGGCCAGTCACATTCTGACCCTTTGATTCGTTGGGTCATAAAAACTTCGGATGCTCGGAGTCACGGGACGCCTACGAGTCCCGATCTCAATCTCCCAAACACCGTCATCTAGCCAATCTTGGCTCACCCCGTCAGAGTTGTTGACATAGGCCATGGTGAGACAGCGATCTTCGACATGGCTCCACATTCCTCCGGTGGTGCGGCCAACATAGACCTCGTCTCTGAAAATCGGGTCGTCGTGATAGGTGATCAAGTCAGGATCTTCAACCCGAAACTGGATTAGGCGCTTTGATTTCGTGGCGTCTTTTTGTTTGAGTAAGGCTTCACGTCCGACAAAGCCACCCGGTTTTTCCCACGCGATAGCGAAACCCAAACCGCCTTCTAGGGGCGTGTCCTCGTCAGAAATGTCGTGCCCCCAGTGCCGGTAGCCGGCTTCCAGTCGCAGCGAATTCATCGCGTGAAATCCAGCGTGACGAAGACCGTAAGTTTCTCCGACGGCGAGTATGGCTCGGTACACGGCCTCAGCCTGGTCCGCCGGAATATAAAGTTCCCACCCAAGCTCACCGACATAGCTCATGCGTAACGCCCGGCATGCCGCGTTGTCGATCAAGACAGACTTCATTGTTCCAAAAGCGAACGACTCATTTGAAAGATCGGTTTCGGTAAGGGATTGCAGTAGATCTCGGGAATGAGGTCCCATGACTCCCAGGACGCTCCAATCGTCCGTGACGTCGAAGATTTGAACGTCGTGTCCTCGGCAACCTCGTTGCAGCCAGGCCCAATCGCGAGTTTGAGATGCAGCGCTGGTGACCACAAAAAAATCATCCTCGTCAAGTCGAGTGATGGTGAGATCTGCCTCAATGCCCCCTCGGTCGTTCAGCCACTGGGTGTACACCCCTTTACCCGCCGCCACATCAACCGAATTCGCGCTCAACTGTTCAAGAACGGTCAGCGCGTCGGGGCCGCGGACAGAGAACTTAGCGAAGGAACTTTGATCGAAAAGGCCGACCGCGGTTCGCACCGCTTCACATTCGGTTCGCATGTTCTCGTGCCAGTTCTGTTTGCCGTAGGAGTAGTCGTAGTCGCGGAGTTGACCCTTGCTCGCGAACCAATTTGGGCGTTCCCAGCCGGCTGTTTCGCCGAACACCGCTCCCGCTGCATCTAGAACGGCATGAAGTTTACTTTTCCGAATTCCGCGAGCCGATTCGTATTGACGAAACGGCCAATGCATCGCATAGAGCAGACCCAAAGATTCCGCTATTCGCTCGCGAAGGTAGGAGCGATCGCCTTGAAACGGGAACGCTCGACGGATGTCTACACCGGAAAGATCCATTGGCGGATGTCCATCGATGATCCAGTCAGCCATAACCCAGCCGGCACCGCCAGCCGTTTGGATACCAACGGAGTTGAACCCCGCGGCCACGAAACAGCGATCGACCTCAGGTGATTCACCGAGATAAAAGGTGCCATCGGGGGTAAAGGCTTCAGGCCCGTTGAAGAAGAGTTGTAGACCCGCTTCGGTCAAAGCGGGCATACGGTGACACGCGGCTTCGAAGACCGGACCTATATGGTCCCAGTCCTCAGGAAGCGTCCCGAAACAGAAATCGCGAGGAACGCCGTCCAAATTCCAAATCTTTGCTTGAGGTTCGAAGAACCCAGCCATGATCTTTCCGGTTTCCTCTTTGAAATACGTGTAATTGCTGGGATCTCGAACAATCGGCATCCCTCTTTCCACGCCCTCCAAGGGTTCAGTGACGATGTAAAAGTGCTCACAAGCCTGCAGCGGTACGTTGACTCCGATGGTTTCGGCTAGGTGGCGAGTCCACATTCCCGCTGCCATGACCACGGTTTCGGCATTGACGATGCGATGGTCCTCGGTTTCAACGCCGACGCAACGGTCGCCCTCCTTTAGTAATCGGCTGACCGCGACACCCTCGACAACTGTGGCACCGCCGTTACGGGCACCTTTTATTAGGGCCATGGTGGTGTCGACTGGAGACGTTTGTCCGTCCTTGGGAATATACAGAGCGCCGATGAGATCGTCGGTACGAATGAGGGGCACCTTCTCTTGCAACTCGTCCATTCCGATCTCTCGGGTTTCAACCCCCACAGTTGACGCCATGGAAATACCCCGACGCATTTCCTCCCAGCGTTCCGCATCGGACGCCACAGAAATTGAACCAGGAGCCCTGTAACCGGTTGCCTGGCCTGTCTCGTCTTCGAGTTCTTCAAATAGACGAGTTGAGTAGGTCGCAAGCTGTGTCAGAGAGTGCGTCGATTTCAGTTGGGATACCAACCCGGCGGCGTGCCACGTGGTACCGCCGGTTAGCTGTCCTTGCTCAAGAAGCAGAACATCGGACACTCCGCGCTTAGTCAGGTGATACGCGATGCTGGCACCAATGATGCCACCGCCAATCACCACAACCTGGGCTTGATCTGGAAGCTGAACCGACATGGTTCGGCAAATCTAGACGCGTCTTCACCCCAGGTGGTTACTCGCTAATGCATTAGCAACGTCGTGGTGGGAGGATATTGCCGCAGAGCTAATGGGAATGGGGAAACATTGTGCAACTTGATCTGACGGGACGTCGAGCCGTAGTCACAGGTGCAAGCTTGGGCATCGGGGCGGCCACTGTTCAATTGCTCGTCGAAATGGGAGCTGAAGTTGAATTCTGCGCCCGAAGCAAAGATGCCGTTGAACATCTTGTGGCTGCCCAAGCCGGAAGCGAGGGCCGAATATACGGTCACGTAGCCGATATGGGTGACCGAAGTTCCGTTGAAGACTTTCTCGAAGAAGTAAGTGTCCGCGGAGAAGTCTCCATATTGGTTAACAACGTTGGGGCCTCCCCTTCACGCAATTTTCAATACATGACCGACGAAGAGTGGTCCGAGCTACACGAACTTAACTTGATGTCCGCGGTGCGATGTACCCGACATTTCCTACCTGGTATGCGATCTCAAAAGTGGGGTCGTATCGTGATGATCGCCAGCGGGGCCGCCAAGTATCCGGGTGCCGCGCTAGTTGATTACGCCGCGACTAAGGCTGCAATGGTTGCCACCGGCAAAGCGCTAGCGGGGAAGTACGGACGCGACGGTGTACTCGTCAATTCGGTCCTTCCCGGTTTGATCCACACTGCGATGTGGGATCGAGCCGCAGGAGAGGTCGCTGAGGCATCGGGGAGTTCGGCGGAAGAAGTGCTGGCGAATAATTCAAAGAGTGTCCCTGTCGGCCGATACGGCACCGCGGAGGAGGTCGCGAACGTGATTGTGTTCCTTTGCAGCGATGCCGCCTCCTATGTCAACGGAGCAGCCATCGACGTAGATGGGGGCCAAGGTGGTCACATCTAGCTCGCGACTGTGACACTGCGGAGACGAAAGGCTTCAAAAACCGGGCGGTTGTTGAAATCCTCCAAGAGCGTCTTGTAAGAACCGACCTACGGCCAACGTCGTGCGGTCCTCAAGGAATGGTCCGGCGATTTGAACGCCCACGGGCTTCTCGTCAATTTGACCTATTGGGACAACGGTCGCGGGAAGCCACGAAACACCGGTCAGACCCATCCATTTGATCTGGTCGGTGTAAAGGCGCTGCTGCCCGTCAACGTCGATGGTTCTGCCGGTGAAGGGACGCGAATGGTCGTGACGAATCGCTTCGCCAAGCGTCACCGGTAGCAAAACGACATCGAACCCTTTAAAAAACTCGCGCCATCTGTTTCTTTGTTGCAGCCGTCGCTCATGCCAACTTAACCATTCGCGATGACGCAACGATGCGTACCAAATCCCGAGATCGCCTTCAGGTCGCTCTCCACTAGCTGCCATCTCCTCGATTTCAGACAGAGTCCATGTGCCGGCTTCCGCAGCGGAGAGAAGGTGTTGAAAAGTGTCAACGGCCTTTTCGAAAGTGAACGAAGGTCTCGCCTCGTAGTCGACCGTGGCTCCTGCGTCTTCCAAAGCTGAAGCAGCATTTAATAGGAGCTCTCGGTAGCTTGCACTAATCGGCGCGGCGGCTTCATCAAGCCATACCGCGACCCGAAAATCGGCGATGCGGTCGTGACGCGCGGGGGGCAGAGACAGCGAATACGCCAGTTGGTTCCATTCGTCAGGCCCGGCGAGGAGATCAAGCGCCATCTCTAGATCGTCTACGTCCCGAGCCATTGGGCCCGCGACCGCAATATCGGCTTGGCTTAAGGTCCCGGGCATGCCGGGAATCTGCCCCAGCGCGGAAACAATTCCATAACTCGGCTTATGTCCGCACACTCCCGACCAATGGGACGGTATCCGGATCGATCCTCCGATGTCGGAACCCAGTTCCAACGGCGTGTAACCGGCTGCTAAGGATGCACCTGAGCCTCCCGAAGAGCCGCCGGGCGTGCACTCGATGTCGTAAGGGTTAGCCGTTGTTCCGTAAACCTTGTTGTAGGACTGGAGATCCCCGGCCCAAATCGGAAGATTGGTTTTGCCATAAACAATTGCGCCAGCTGCCTTGTAGCGAGCCACCGGATCAGCGTCCTTTTCGGGCACAAAATCAGCAAGTTCGGGGGCACCGGAGGTGGTGATAATGCCTTCCGTTTGGAAGCTGTCCTTGATGGTGATGGGCACCCCATGAAGGGGGCCAAGGTCATCGCCACTGCTGACGGCTGCATCAGCTTGATCAGCCGCTTCCAAAGAGCGTTCAGCGTCGAGCGCGACCACCGCGTTGATCGGGCCATCAAGACGTTCCACTCTGGCTAAGGCCGCTTCGAGTAGCTCTCGACTAGATACCTCGCCCGCGGCGACCGCCGCTGCGGTTTCAATGGTGGTGCTGTAAGAGAAATCGGACATGTGTATTCCCTCGAAAGAAGTTCTCTTCTTGGAAAGACGATTCTATGACCGAATTGACGTTTGACGTTGGCCGCTTGTGGGGTTCGCGGTCAATGTTTAGTCAAATGAGACTCAACGACCTCACCCATTGAGGCCATATCTGGGTGGCAAGTGGTCGCGATGAAGGACCACCGACCTCACGGCGATAGCGTGTTCTCACTCTTAAGGGGAAGGTCCATAACATGCTTTCGGAGTATCGAGTTCTAGATCTCACAGATGAACGCGGGCAGTTAGCGGGAATGATGCTCGCCGACCTTGGCGCAGAGGTAATCCTTGTGGAGTCCCCGACCGGATCTCGCTCACGCGCCGTCGGGCCATTTGTTGAGGGCCGAGAAGACGACCCCGAAGCTTCCTTGTGGTTTTGGTCCTACAACCGCGGGAAACGAAGCATCACTTTGGACTTAGATTCTGATGAGGGACAATCACAAATCAAGGCCCTTGTTGAGGGAGCAGATGTCGTCATCGAATCTTCTGATGTTGGCACGATGGCTCGCCGCGGCCTGAGCTACGAGGAACTCTCGGCAGTGAACCCTCAATTAGTTTTTACGTCAATCTCTGCCTACGGTCAGACTGGTCCCAAGGCGACGTGGGGGGCGACTGATCTCACAGTGGCCGCCGCGGGGATGCAAATGAACTTGCAAGGTGACGACGACCGGGCGCCCCTGCGAATCCCACTTGATCAATCCTTCCTTCACGCTTCCGCCGAGGCTGGCGCTGCAACGTTGATCGCACTACATGAACGGAATCGATCGGGGCTAGGGCAACACGTTGACGTCTCGGCGCAGCAGGCACTTACCTGCGCCACACAGTCCACCTCTTTGGCGCATCTCTACAACTCTCCGGACGCGGGAAGAATGAGCGGTGGAGCCAAACTCGGTCCGTTCAAAATTCGGCTGCGGTCGCCGGCCGCTGACGGCTATGTATCAACGACCATATTGTTTGGAGAAGCGGTGGGCCCATTCGGTCAACGCCTTTTCGAGTGGATCCACGAGGAAGGCGAGTGCGAGGACAGTGATTTAGAGATCGAATGGATCGACTTTGTTGCGGGAGTCATGAGTGGACAAATCCCGATGGGGGAGTACGACCGCATTCAAGACGTCGCCGCGGAATTCACTTCCAAACGTCAGAAACAGGATCTTCTCAGAGAGGCGTTAGCGCGACGGCTTTTGATAGTGCCAGTAGCGAACGTCGGAGACGTTGCCGAAGAAGCACACTACGCGGAGAGAGACTTTTGGCGTGAGATCGACGTTCCCGGCCATGGAGTAGTTTCCTTCCCCGGTCCGTCAGCCAAATTGTCGGCGACACCGATGACGATCGACTCGCCTCCTCCTGTCCTTGGAGAGGCGAACGACGAATTCGGAGCCGAAACGGCTCGCGAACTACCAACACAGGTCGCGAAGACACCCTCGGATGGAACGGCCCTACCTCTGTCGGACGTGAATGTATTGGATTTGCAATGGGTGATGGCGGGACCGGCGTCGACAAGAGTGCTCGCTGACTGGGGCGCGACCGTGGTGCGCGTCGAGTCTTCGAACAAGGTTGAAACGGCGCGCACCATCCAACCGTTTCTCAACGACGAAGGCGGAGCCGACAACGGCGGTTTGTACCAAAACATGAACGCGGGGAAGCTGGGGCTCGCCCTCGATATGTCGAAACCTGAATCCAAAGGGGTGATAGAGGACCTCGTCAAGTGGGCCGACGTTGTGTGCGAATCCTTCTCGCCCAAAGCGATGCAAACCTGGGGACTTGGCTACGAAGACCTCAAGAAGATCAACCCGTCGATCATCATGACCAGTAGCTGCCTGTTTGGTCAGGATGGTCCACTGTCCAGTCTGGCTGGTTTTGGCACCATGGGAGCTTCGATGTCCGGCTTCTATGCAATGACTGGATGGCCGGACAGAGAACCAGCTGGAGTAATGGGTGCCTATACCGACTATGTATCGCCGCGGTTTCTCACCGCAGCAATTCTGGCGGCGCTCGATCATCGCGACCGCACCGGCGAAGGTCAATACATCGATCTCTCTCAGGCGGAGGCAGCCATGCACTTCTTGACTCCAGCGGTTCTCGATTACCGAATCAACAACCGCCAACCTGAACCAATGGGCAACGACCATCCTTCGATGTTCCCGCATGGAAACTATCCAGCTGCGGGCGAAGATAAATGGGTTGCCATAGTTTGCCAAGACGACGATCAGTGGGCTGCGGCCTGTCAACTGATGAGTCTGCCAGAGCACCTTGTCGATCTTGGCGCTGAACAACGACGCGAACAGCGAGAGGAAATCGACAACGAAATTTCTGCGTGGACGGCCCAACGCTCCGGTGCCGATGCCCAAGATTTACTTCAGGAAGCAGGCGTGACCGCGCACCGATTGCAGATGTCTGAAGCTCTAGCTGAAGATCCCCAGCTCGAACATCGCCGTCATTTCCGTCACGTCGACCATATGACAAACGAAAAGATGTGGGTAGAGGGCACTCGCTTCGCTATGAGCAGATCTAGTGACGACATAACTGACGCGGGACCCAGCTACGGTCAGCACACCTTCGAGGTTCTTGAAGGCATTCTGGGGTATGACGCTGACCGCGTCGCGGAGCTAGCCGTCGCCAGTGTCCTTGAGTAACGACCACCTATTTCTATGGTGGTGTCTCTGACGCCGTTTGACCGGTGAGTCCCCGGTAATTGCGATCGATGAACCAACGTTGATAATCACCGTAAGTGATGGCCTCATACTTACTCGGTTTGTTTTCGGAGACAGTCGTGGGAACTGGATCCACCGTGGCGTCGTCTCTAGCCCCATAGAAGAACGGCACCGCGTAGCGGTCAACATCGGACAGGTTGCTCGCCCGGTGAGCGGTGGATAGGTAGCGATCATTGGTCCAACGCTTCAGCATGTCACCGCTGTTGACTAAAAATGAACGAGGGATTACGGGAGGTTGAATCCATTCACCGCCTGCTGGCTTCACCTCGAGACCTGGAATGTCGTTGACCGGTAGGAACGTAAATATCGAACTGTCTGTGTGAGGAGCTAGACCCCATTCATCCTCGGTGTATTGCATCACGGGGTAGTGCGACATGCGAAGCGTCACACTGGGAATATCAAAGTCCTGCGCGAAAAACTCGGCTTCAAGATCTAACGACAAGGCCAGCAACGTCATCAACGAACCAGCCAAACGCTCCATCTTCTGAATATACGAAGCTGTCAACTCCTGAAATCCGTCGAGGGAGGGGTATTGATTGCTCTCCCTGTACCCACCCTCGTGTACGAAAAAGGCCTCATTTTGGTTTGGTTTGCGAACCTCCCCAGCTATTTCACTCGCATAGGAAGTTCCGGCACCCATGCCGAGATAGCCGCCATGGGTGCGGTCCATCTTGAGTGCATCTTTCTTTTCTTGAGGAAGGTCATGCAAGGCTCGGGTCGCTTCATAAATTTCTTCAACCAAACTCCAAGAAACCCCATGGTTGACGATTGAAAAGAATCCGATTTGTTCTAACGCATGGCGCAGTTCCTGCGCCAAGTCACGAACGCCGTCTGAGTCGCCATCGAGTAACGGTTGAAGGTCCAGCACAGGAATCAACCCTGTTGAAGCCTCAGCTATCGCCACAGCGTTCCTTTCATCGGTCTATCCCAAGGGTAGGTCAACAGCAATGTGGTGATCTCGAATGCGAATTTACGCCGGATCGATAGTGACTTCGCGTTGGGCGAATTTCCAGCCGTCCCCAGTTCTGGACAACTGATCTCTGTAAACGCCTGTGGCCCGAAATTGCGCTGAATCTCCTTGCCCGGCGCTGTGAGCGTTGAGGTAGCACTGCATCGTTGCGGAATCATCGTTCCCATCTATCACCAGATTCCAGTTCCAGTGTCGAGCCCGGCCTTGGTTAATTGAGAAATGAGTTTCTGCATACGCTCTGAGGGCACCCTCGCCCTGGTGAGTGCCTCCCAGGGGAGCTCCGTCCGGGAGACCTAAGCAGCTAAAAACCCCATCTGAGGTAAACGTCTCTACCCAACCATCAATATCTCCAAAATCGATCGCAAAGTTGTAACGAGCCAACAACTGACGGATTTCTTCATGGTCTTGTGATGTGAGCGGCATCATGAACTCCCTTCCTGATTGCAACGTTAGGGCTTACCGACAACTCCGGTCATCCCATGGACATCTCATGCAGATCAGCTGAGATTTCGCCAATCACATCGCGTAAGTGTTCCAGAACTCTCTTGCCAGCGACGAGAGACCGCCATTCGCGTCGCTTCATGCGCTCAAGCCGCTCTCCGATTGAAGCCAAAGCGCTATCGGCGTCGTCGTAAGCAAACGATGCGGCCAATGGATCGCCCAGGTATGTCGCCAAGCCGTGGAGGCGTAAGTGAAGTTGATGGAGGAGAGCCTGGCGATCCTCGGGCACTCTTTTGGGAACGCGCGGCGGAAGCGTTTTAAAAAAGTATTCGACGTCGGCTGGAGTGAGGCGCCTCACATCTAACCCAGCGATGTGATCGGATCGACTCACCCTTCGTCGTCCCCGAAATCAACGCGTTGTTTCACGAGAGAAACTCGGCAGTCTTTTCGGCGGCGTATCTTCCCGAATCGAACGCGCCTTCAACCTTTGGGCCATTGAATGCCTCTCCCGCCATAACGATCAGGGGTTGGTTACCCCACACCAACGCCGATTCTTCAAGAACCTGAATCGGACCGGCGTAACGCCACCGTTCCACCATGCTCGCCACGGAAACAATCGGCCCAATCTCGGCCTGGAGCTGTGCTGATGCGAACTCAATGAGTTTCTGATCCGGCTCGCCCCAAAGAGCCGCACTCGCATCATTTGAAAGATGAACAGTGATTGCGGGGACATCGCTCACGCCCTTGGCCGCGTTGTCGGTGACAAAGGCCAGATCAGGGTCATCTACTAGTTGGATGCCACCATGCTTGGGAAGACCCTCGGGGTGTTCTTCCAAGGAAAAAAGAACGGCGACCGTTCGCTTGTATTCGACGCCGTTCAACCTGTTCAAGAGTCGGTCCGAGGG
>DASCSY010000054.1:0-13138 GCA_034399415.1 Acidimicrobiales bacterium | reverse complement strand
TAGCGTCCGGACGTCCCCACGAAGTGCTCCCTCTATCGGGTGTAACTCACATGACACCTCAAGAAGAGATCGCAGAAAATTTGCTGCTACTCCAAGTCGACTTCCTGCGTCGAAACCTCAACGAGCCACCCAGTTGATGCTCAAATCGGAAACTATCCGAACCGTAAATCGGCCATACAGTCGACTCGTTTAACAAACGAGCATCGCGACGACATCGCACGGCGCTAGCCTCCATTAAGCGTTCGCAGTCGCAGGAGCGGATTTGAGCGACACCCAAGTCAGAATTCACGTCCCTGGGAATCACCTCATGATGGGTGTACTGGGCCAACGCGATGAACACCTACGCATTGTTGAGAATCACTTTGACGCCGCGATCATTCATGTGCGCGGCAACGAGATCACCGTTGAAGGACCCGAAGCACCGGTCGTGGGTCAAGTCTTCTCGGAGTTGGTTCAAATCCTTGAAGGCGGCCATCGTCTCGGGGAAGCAGAAGTCACTCGCATGATCGACATGGTGAAATCAGATGAGAGCCCCAGCGAAGTTCTCTCGACCCGTGTACTCAAAGCACCCAACGGTCGGATCATTCGAGCGAAGAGCTCCGGACAGAAATCGTATGTGGAAACGGTTCGAAGCAACATCGTTACCTTCGCCATCGGGCCCGCAGGCACCGGAAAAACATGGCTCGCGGTAGCACTTGCCGTAGAGGCCCTCATGGCTAAGCAAGTGCGGCGCATCGTGTTGACCCGCCCAGCGGTCGAAGCTGGAGAACGGTTAGGTTTTCTGCCAGGCGACCTAATGGCAAAAGTCGACCCGTACCTTCGTCCGCTCTACGACGCGTTGTACGACATGTTTGACCTTGAAGCCGCCGAACGGCTCTTCGAGAAAAACACCATAGAAGTAGCTCCGTTAGCGTTCATGCGAGGGCGCACCCTCAACGACAGTTTCATCATCCTCGACGAAGCACAGAACACCACCCCCGAACAGATGAAAATGTTCCTCACTCGCATCGGGTTCGGATCCCAAGTGGTCGTTACCGGCGACGTCACACAAATCGACGTCCCAGGAGGCAAGAGCGGACTCCTCGATGTCCAAAAAACCCTCACCGACGTGCACGATATTGCATTCGCCAACCTAGGCGGTCGAGACATCGTCCGACATCGGATCGTGCAGGCCATCGTGGCCGCTTACGAACGACACGGCAGTGCTGCGCAGTCTCCGTGACCTCTTCTGAGCCACCGAAACTGGTGCCCGTCGGCGAGACGCGCATCACACTCGACTCTCCAGAAGTCCAGGTAACTGACCAACACAGCGGTCATCAACTTGACCTAGATCGATACCGAAACCTTGCTCTAAACGTTCTCACCGACGAAGGAGTACCCGCGGGCGCCGAACTTACAGTTGTGTTCGTATCAACCGAAGACATGACAGAACTCAACGCCAAACACATGGGCCGTCAAGAACCCACCGATGTGTTGGCGTTTCCAATCGATGCTCATGACGTGAACCACCAAAACGGCGACCCGATCCCAGTATTACTCGGAGACGTCGTGATCTGCCCCACCGTCGCGGCCGCCAACAGCTCAACGAACAGCCATTCCTACCCAGGTCACGCGGGTTCCCTCCGCGACGAAATCGACCTACTGGTCGTTCACGGCATACTTCACGTCCTCGGGATGGACCACGCAGACGACGAAGAGCGCAACCTCATGCAGGCATCAGAGCGCACCCATCTCGCGACGTTTCGTGAAAGAGACCAATAATGGGTGGAGCGGTGGCGACCCTTGTCGTCGTGGTCTTGCTGGTGGCGTTAATTGTTCTGCGTCTCATCGAAGTCACATTCGTCCGCTTAGGCCGTGCGAGAGCCGCAGGTCTAGACGAAGCAAACGAAGGTAATTCTCAACTATCGGAACTCATAGCAGACCGGGAAGTGCTACTCGCACCCGTCACTGTGTTACGAGTGGTCTGTCAAGTAGGACTGATTGCCTTGGCGATCTTCATAGGTCAAGCGACCGATCGCACCCTACTGGTTACTGTCATCGCGGCATTCGTATTGTTCTTGCTGGGCGAAGCAATCCCTCGACGCTGGGCGATTGAAGCAAACGACGAAATGGCGAAATGGCTTGCGCGACCTGCCCGACTCATCACACGACTTACCCCGCTACAGCTAATAGCTCGTCCGCTAGCGGCATTAGCACGTCGTTGCGGACCAAGAAACCGTGACGAAGCTCTCGACCTGGTAGTGGAGGATGAACTTGTTGCATTAGCTGAAGCAGCGGCAGAAGCACGTCTTATCGAAAATGACGAAGCCGACATCATCGGATCGATTATCGAGCTGGGAGACACAATTGTTCGCGAAGTCATGGTCCCTCGACCGGACATGGTGACCCTTGAAAGCAATCTCAGTGTTGCTGCAGCGCTTTCGGTCGTTGTTGACAGCGGATTCACGCGACTCCCGGTTGTAGGGGAAACCGCTGACGATGTTCTGGGGGTGGTGCTCTCCAAAGACCTCGTAGCCGCCCACCTGAAGAACCCATCGGGGTGCACCATCAGCTCCCTGATCCGAGAAGCGGTATTTGTGCCTGAATCGAAAAGGGTGGTCCAACTCATGCGAGAAATGCAGGCATCGAAATCGCATCTCGCAATAGTTGTCGACGAATACGGAGGCACAGCCGGGTTGGTAAGCCTGGAAGACATTCTTGAGGAACTCATCGGCGAAATCGTCGATGAGTTTGATCGTGAGGAGTCGCTAGTTCAAGAGCAATCCGACGGCTCATTGCTTCTTTCAGGGCGACTACCAGTAGATGACTTCGAGAAACTCACCGGTATAACAACCGGCGAGGGTGACTGGGACACCATCGGAGGTTTTGTGTTTGGTTTACTGGGCCATGTTCCAGAAGTTGGTGAAACCATTGTCCACGACGGGTGGGAACTAACGGCGAAAGAAATTAACAACCGGCGAATCAACACCATCGGCGCTCAGCGCAGGGCACCGGAATGAAATCGGGGTTTGTGACCCTCGTCGGCCGACCCAACGCCGGGAAATCAACTCTGGTCAACACACTGCTTGGAACCAAAGTCAGCATTGTTTCAGACAAACCGCAGACCACCCGCCTGCGAGTCATGGGAGTACTTCATCGGCCAGCCAGCCAAATCGTTCTCGTGGATACCCCCGGTATCCACAAACCGGTGACGCGACTTGGGGAACGATTAAACGAAACTGCACAGTCCGCGCTTACAGAAGTCGATGTGGCCTGCCTGGTTATCGACGCCACCGCATCCATCGGTCGAGGCGACCGATTCATTGCTGAACATCTGCCCCCAGAATCAATTGTCGTACTCACAAAGTGCGATCGCGCTTCTCCCGACATGGTGGTGCAGCAACTCGCAGAAGCATCACTATTCGACGCCGAGGCCTATTTCCCTGTGTCGGGACTTACAGGGGAAGGCCTTCCAGCATTGGTCGAACACCTAGAGAACCGCCTCAGTGAGGGACCTGCCTATTTCCCGGCAGATCAAATCACCGACTTGCCAGAACCCTGGTTCATAGCCGAACTCGTGCGGGAGCAGCTGCTTTCCAGATTCCACGACGAATTGCCCTACAGCATCGCGACTCGAGTGACCGAATGGGACGGGCCTCGGATCCGATGCGAAATTCTCGTCGAACGCGAATCACAAAAAGGCATGGTCATAGGTCGAAACGGTGATGTTCTGAAACAAGTAGGTATAGCCGTCCGAAGTCAATTAGCAAATGGAGGCGAAGGCATCCATCTCGAACTTCGAGTAAAGGTCGACAAGGATTGGCAAAGAAAATCAGAGTCCCTGGACCGTCTGCTCGATTTCCAAGAACCGGATTAACCTGCGGGGTGTGATTCCGGTTGCTCTTGATCTGTCGCGCGTTCCTCAACACGTCGCGTGTGTCATGGACGGAAACGGACGCTGGGCTCAGGCCCAAGGCATGGCCAGAACCGAAGGTCACGCCGCAGGCGAAGAAGCTCTCTTCGACGCCATCGAAGGCGCTCAAGAGGTTGGCGTCGGATGGCTCACAGTTTTCGCTTTCTCTACCGAAAATTGGAAACGACCACCCGACGAAGTCAAATTCCTCATGAACTTCAACGAATCTCTGTTGGTTCGCCGGTCACAGGAACTGCACGAAATGGGAGTGCGAATCCGATTCGTAGGAAGAAAAAACTGGCGGGTACCTAAACGCGTACTTCGTCGCATGGACGAGGCAGTTGACCTCACCCAACACAACACCGGTATGACGTTGACCATCGCGTTTAACTACGGAGGGCGCGCCGAAATTATTGACGCCGTCAAAGCAATGGTTGACGACGGCGTGCAAATCGACCGAATCGATGAACGCGCACTTGAGCGATACCTCTATGACCCAACAATGCCTGACGTAGACCTATTAATCAGATCCTCTGGTGAGCATCGACTTTCAAATTTTCTTCTCTGGCAGGTTGCCTATAGCGAACTCTTATTTACCGAAACCCTCTGGCCTGACTTCCGGCGCAACGACCTTTACGACGCCATCCTCGAATATCAGGCTCGCGACCGCCGTTTCGGCGGCCTCAATTCATAAGGCGGAGCGATGGCGCATTACCGAGACAGCGGCGTCATCGTCAGAACATACAAACTTGGTGAAGCCGATCGAATTCTCTCGGTCATCACAGAAAACCACGGGAAGGTTCGAGCGGTCGCGAAAGGGGTTCGCAAAACTCGCAGCCGCTACGGCGGGCGACTCGAGCTGTTACGCCACCTTGACCTTCAGTTCTATAAAGGCAGAGGAGATCTCGACATTGTCACCCAGGCAGAAACTCGAGATCACTGGCCTGAAATTCGAAACAACCTTGACCGTCTCGGCAAAGCCTTAACAATCGCTGAAGCAGTAGACCAAGTCGCTCAGGATCGGCAACCAAACAGCGAGCTTTACCGGATGCTCTGTGGCGGTTTGGCAACACTTCACGTTGCAGATCCGGCACTCATGGTGCCAGCGTTCATGCTGAAAGTCCTCGCCCTGGAAGGTGTAGCCCCTGCACTCGACGAATGCGTTATAGGCGGCGAAACCAGCGCTCTCGAGTTTTTTGATCCAGGCACTGGCGGTGTGACGTGTGCGGCTCACCAACGCGGACGCCCCATCTCTTCTTCGGCGCTTGAGTTGATGCGAGCAACCCTGGGCGGTGCACTTGCCAAAGTCTTAGAAGTGCAACAGGCACCACACACCGACGAAGTGTCATCGATAGTGCATCGGTTGTGGGAATTTCACGTTGAGCGACGACTACGTAGCACCGAACTACTTTCCTAAGCGGAACTACGACATCAACGTTCAGCTAATCCAACATGCCCTTGGCTTTGCCGGACGTTTTAGCGTGCAAACGCGCAAACTTTTTTTCTGCTCTCGCGTCAGCGGTCGAAAGCCACCAAATACGGCCCTTCCATATCGCGCCCGCGAGAGATAACAGCCCGAGAACAAGCTGAGTGGGGTTAAGTAACCTGCATTGAGGATGCTCGCTTTTCACCATTCCCTCTGGGGTGTCCGTTAACTCGACCCGCAACGCGTCCAGGTCAACTGCATCCGGCGACGGTGAAAGAATCGGGCGGGGGCATGACCACTCCATACGATCGTTGTCGACGCCTTCAAACTCGGTATTGAAAAGCGTGATTGGTGTCGACCAGACAAGGGCGGTCAGGAATAGGCAAATAAATGCCACAGTTCGATCTCTCAACATAACAACTCCACCCTAACTCAGCGTGGAGCAGTTACTCGGTGAAGTACCCGCCGTCTGGGTGCAAAATTTCACCGGTGAAATAGGACGCTTCGTCGCTCGCCAAAAACAACGCGGTATTTGCGATTTCATCAGGGATGCCTTTGCGTCCCATCGGAATATTCGCAAAAAACTCTGTCAGTCGATCCTCTGGGAACAGATCAATCATGCTCGTCATATGCGTATCGATGTACCCGGGACCTATCGCATTCACCCTGATCCCCGATGGTGCCAACAGGCGAGCCAACTTCTTCGTCAACATCCACACCGCTGATTTTGAACACACATAAGGGATCGGTCCAGCGTCGGGATGTTTCGCCGCGATCGAAGCAATGGTGACAATGGCGCCACCGTTGTCGGCTTCCAACATCGGAGCCACACATGCCTGAGTAGCCAAAAGCGTTCCGTCAAGGTTGACTGCCATCACCTGACGGAAGTCGTCTAAGTCAAGGTCCAACAACTCGTCAGCAGGTCGTTCGACATAATCCATGCGCTTTGTGAACCATTTGACACTGGCTTCTTGATCGCCGCTCTTGTATCCGGCGTGACTGACGCCTGCCGCGGTCACCAACACGTCGATCGCTCCGTAGCTTTCTAAAGCATGGGCGGCCATTCGGTGATTGTCGCTCGCGTTGACCGCGTCGCAATGCACAAAAGAGGCATGTCCGCCGCTGTCGATGACCATTTGCGCGGTTTCTTCACCCAAATCATCGATCACGTCAGCAACCACCACACTGGCTCCTTCAGCAGCAAAACGTCGAGCCGTCGCTCGACCTAAGCCGTTACCGCCGCCTGTCACCACCGCTACTTTGCCTTCTAACCGCATGCTGCCCCCATGAGCCCTCAATGATTTCGCTTGCTCGTCATGCAAAGTTAGTCAAAGAATTGAAGGGTCAGGGAGGGTAAGTGGTCGGTACGCTGGGCGCCATGACATCGACCGATCCTTCACTGTTCGACCAGGTCGTAAATCTGTGTAAGCGCCGCAGTTTCGTTTTCCCGTCCGCAGAAATTTATGGAGGATTTCGAAGCACCTACGACTACGGCCCTCTCGGGGTGCTGATGCTCCGCAATGTGAAGGACGCCTGGTGGCGATCGATGGTCCAACTGCGCAACGACGTGGTGGGTCTCGACGCGGCCATCCTCAGCCCACCACAGATATGGGAAGCATCCGGCCACCTTGACAACTTCAGCGACCCCCTCGTCGATTGCACTAAATGCAAAACCCGTCACCGACAAGACCAACTTGAACACCAAGATACGTGCCCATCTTGTGGCGAATCGGGGACTTTCACCGAAGCTCGAGCCTTCAACCTGATGTTCAAAACCCAAGCTGGCCCAGTCGAAGGGGCCGGCGCCGACGTGTATCTCAGACCCGAAACAGCTCAAGGCATGTTCATCAACTTTAAGAACATTATTGAAACCAGCCGAAAAAAACCGCCTTTTGGTATCGCCCAGGTCGGGAAGTCATTCCGAAACGAAATCACCCCCGGAAATTTTGTGTTCCGAACACGCGAGTTTGAACAAATGGAACTCGAATTCTTCGTTCCACCCGATGAGGCAGATGATTGGTATGAGTACTGGGTGAACGAGCGATACCAGTGGTACATAAATCTCGGAATACCCGCCGACCAGCTACGCCTCCGACCTCACGAAGACGATGAACTCAGCCACTACTCATCGGGGACCAGTGACGTTGAGTTTCTGTTCCCTTGGGGTTGGGGTGAACTAGAAGGAATCGCGAACCGCGGCGACTTCGACCTCAAACAACACGCACAGCATTCGGGTCAAAAACTTGAATATTTCGACCAGGGAACCGGAGAACGATACGTTCCCCATTGCATCGAACCCGCCGCCGGGGCAACTCGGTCAATGATGGCTTTCCTTATGGCCGCCTACGACGAAGAACAAGTCAACGATGACACCAGAACGGTGCTACGCCTCCACCCGCGACTAGCCCCCTACAAAGTCGCAGTATTGCCTCTCTCCAAAAAAGACACACTGCTACCCACAGCAGAAATGGTGCTGCAGTCCCTGCAACCACACTTCATGTGCGACTACGACGTCACCCAAGCGATAGGCAAGCGGTACCGACGCCAAGACGAAATCGGTACCCCATACTGCGTCACCATCGACTTCGACACCCTAGAAGACAACGCCGTCACCGTCCGCGAACGTGACTCCATGGAACAACAACGGATCCCTGTCGACCATCTCGTCGCACACCTCACCGACCAGTTAGCCCTGTAAAGACTTCATCTAGAGAACTAGCCTGTCGGCGAGGGGAGCAACGATGAGTTACACCATCGCATTAGGCACAGTCGGAGGCGGCCTCTGGGTCGGCTACAACGGCGGAGAAAAGTGGAGACAGATTCAAGGTCCCATGGACCCCGAATCCAACGTACGTGCCATAGCGGGAGACCCCAGAGATCCACAACATCTCATGGCTTCAGTAGACGGTGACGGCATCTATGAGTCCTTTGATGGAGGCAGCCGCTGGAAACACGCAGCTTCTCTGGCCGACCGACCCATATGGTCCCTCTCCTTCGACCCCCACGACACTGAACGAATCTATGCCGGCACTCGACCCGGAGTATTCGTCTCTGATGATGCTGGAGCGTCGTTCTCAGAAATGGTGACCACCATCAGTGACCTATGCCCGATTGGGGTTCCGCGAACAACGAACGTGTTAGTCGACCCCAACGATTCGGACACTGTGTACGCCGGGGTGGAAGTCGACGGGCTACATCGAAGTCGCGACCGAGGCGCAACATGGGAATCGCTCGGTGACCTTGGACCCTCAGAGTTCTACAACGATGTCCACGGTTTTGCCCTCCGGAGCTGTGGTAACGACACAGAATTGCTTGTCACCTCACCGTTTGGTCTTGGTAGAAGCCAAGATGACGGCAAGACCTGGAACTGGCACGAATTCCAACCGTTCGAAGGATCAAAGTTCGAATATGCGTACTCGCGATGTGTGCGCACCCCATGGGAAGACGACACTGTCATCGTTTGCGTCGGTGATTACATCCCCGGCCGTGTCGGAGCGATAGAAGTGAGCCGCGATGGGGGCAAATCCTTTGACCGTGCCCAACTGCCCGAAAATCCCAAAGCGACGATGTATTGGATAGCTACCCACGAAGAACTCCCGGGCGTCGTCGTGGCCACCTCGGTATATGGGCAGATTTACATCAGTGAAGACTATTGCGGAAGTTGGCGAAAGCTCGACCGCGAACTCGGAGAAATTCGTGCCTCGGTGCTAGTTCCTGCTCAATGAACTCTCTTGAGTCATCGATCGATGCAGCAAACGCGATCAGAGAAAGTGTCGCGCTCGCTACCGGCCCCAACGCCACGATCTCCCAAGATGACGCGTTGATGCGAGTGTCCACAGACCAACTCGAACGAGTCCTGCACGATAGTTTTGAAGGACCAGCCAAAGATGTTCTGACCACCGGACTGGGTGCGTCACCAGGAGCTGCGGTAGGGAGAATCGTTCTCACCGCGGACGAAGCGATGATGGCAACCGACGATGTCATCCTCGTTCGCCAAGAAACCTCGCCCGCAGATGTCCACGGGATGCAAGTCGCGGTAGGGATTCTCACCACCAGAGGGGGGCTCGCAAGCCACGCCGCAGTGGTTGCCAGAGGCTGGGGCAAGCCAGCAGTTTGTGGAGCTGACAGTATCGAAATAGGCGAAGACCATATTTTGGTGAACGGCGAACGTCTTGAGGTCGGCGACGTCATCTCCATTGACGGTCAGTCCGGTCACGTGATGCGCGGCGCTGTCCAATCGAATCAAGCCGAAAAAATTCTAGAAATCGACACCTTGTTGGCTTGGGCCGATGAGGTCAGAGAACTCGCTATCCGAGCGAACGCCGACACCGGCCAAGACGCACGAGTTTCGCGAGTCAACGGAGCGGAAGGCATAGGGCTATGCCGAACTGAGCACATGTTTCTCACCGAAGAACGACTGCCGATCATCCGAACCATGATCCTTTCATCAAGCCCTGACATAGAAGCCAAAGCTCTTCAGGACCTGAGAGAAGCACAACGCCATGATTTCGTGGACCTGCTCGAGGAAATGGACGGGCTCCCAGTCACGGTCCGCCTCCTCGACGCGCCGCTACACGAGTTTCTCCCCGAACTCGAAGAACTCGTCGAAGCTGCCGCCCGAAACGAACTTGACGCCGACGGGGAGGCCATGCTGCAAGCCGCTCGCAAATGGCGTGAACGCAATCCGATGATTGGTACACGAGGAGTGCGGCTCGCCTGGCTAAAACCTGGCCTCTACGAAACGCAAGTTGAAGCGCTGTTCGACGCAGTACAGGACCGAATCTCCGCCGGGGGACAACCAATCGTCGAAATCATGATCCCCTTAACCGTTAGCGCTAAGGAATTGGCGGGCGCACGCGAATGGATCGAATCGGTGGTTCGACGTCGCCCTGAGGCAACATCGGTGAAAATCGGGACCATGGTTGAGACACCCAGAGCAGCACTACTGGCAGACGAACTGGCTCATCACGCAGATTTCTTTAGCTTCGGAACCAACGACCTCACCCAACTCACTTTCGGCTTCAGTCGCGACGACATCGAGAACCGAATAATGAACCTGTACCTAGAACAAGAACTACTTGAAGCCAACCCCTTTCAACACGTCGACCCCAACGCTGTGATTGAGCTGGTGCGCACAGGCATCGAACGTGGCCGATCAACAAAACCGGACCTTCCGGTTGGAATTTGCGGGGAACACGGCGGTGACCCAGCCAGCATCGAGCTGCTAGCCGCAGCGGGGGTCGATTACGTATCTTGCTCACCGCCTCGACTCCCAATCGCCCGACTAGCCGCCGCACACATCGCAATCAAAGCGCGCGAAAGCCACTGAGCGATAAGCCACCTCTGACAGGCACTAGCGTCAAAGCCAGATGGGAATTCACGACGAAGACCTCCAACGAGTCAAGATCGAAACCGATCTGTCAGGTGTCGTGTCGCAATACGTTGCCCTACGCAAGGTAGGTCAGAGATGGAGCGGGCTGTGCCCGTTCCACAACGAGAAAACCCCATCATTTTCCGTGAACGCCGAGGAAGGATTTTTCTACTGCTTTGGTTGCCAGAAGTCGGGGGATGCGATCACTTTCGTACGGGAAATGGAGCACCTCGATTTTGTAGGCGCCGTCGAATGGCTAGCGAACCGCTTAGGTATCGCTCTTCGATACACCGACACCTCGGATGGGCCAAACCGCAAAGAACGACAAGAACTCACCGACATCCTCGAAAAAGCCGCCGATTTCTACCACCAGACATTGCGCTCGGGAACATCAGCAGGAAAGGTTCGATCATATTTACGAAGCCGCGGCTTCGACTCAGAAACGGTGGACCAGTTCCGAATCGGTTACGCCCCCGACAAATGGGACGCTCTCGCCTCCCACCTCGGCATTCCAACACCGAAACTTGAAGCAGCTGGGCTGGGTCGCCCCGGACAACGCGGAGGACCAATCGATTTCTTCAGAGATCGCATCATGTTCCCAGTGTTTGATACCAACGGAGCGGTCGTGGGCTTCGGCGGACGAATGCTCCCCGATGGGCAACAACCCAAATACAAGAACACCCCTCAAACCCGCTTATACGACAAAAGCAAAGTCCTTTATGGACTTCATCTCGCCAAGAAACACATCGTCGAAGCCGACGAAATTGTTGTATGTGAGGGATACACAGACGTCATCGGATGCTTTCGCGCAGGCATACCCCGCGCGGTGGCGACATGTGGAACAGCACTCACCGACGACCACGTCAAACTCATGACCCGTTTCGCGAAACGAATCGTTATCGCATTCGACGCGGATGGCGCGGGGAAAGCAGCCGCTGATCGCTTCTATGGGTGGGAAGATCGACACAACGCCGAAGTGTTCGTAGCAGCCATGCCAGAAGGTGCAGATCCAGGCCAGTTAGCTGAGGAGAACCCAAGCGCGCTCACCGACGCCCTCGCGGCCGCCGAACCATTCTTGAGTTACCGAATCAACAGAGTCCTCGACAAATCGGACCTATCTCTGGTCGAAGGCAGGGCACGAGCCGCCGCGGACACCGGTGCCATCATCGCTGAACACCCCAACGAAGTCGTACGCGATCAATACCTAGTCGAAGTCGCACAAAAAGTGCGTATCGACATCGAACAAATGCGTCGCCTCGTCAAAAAACCAGACCCGACCCGTCACCAACCAACGCCGCCGCCCGGATCGCCGCCAGATAACTCCGATACACAACAAAGGAGTCAACCGCCGGCAGTGCCACAAGCAGAACTGAACCTTCTCCGAGCCCTAGTACACGACCCCGAAACCGTCACCCCGCTTGCCCTACCCGCCATGTTCAGTAACCCGGTAGCTATCGACGCCTACCATTTAGTGACAACCGACGGCTGGCGAGAACACATCGACGAAACGCCAACGGCTGCTACCACATTGGTTGGCCGCGTTCTCGTCGAAGAACTTGACGCCGATCCAATTGAGCTTGTTTCTCGAGCATTAGACGCGGTTGTCGACCGGTGGAACACAGAACTGCGTTACGACGTCCATGACATTGAACAACTCCGACAACACCAACCCATCGTTCAATGGTTGACGCAACGACAAGAAGAAATGCACAGCGACGACACACGGACAGCAGCCGTTGAAGCCATCGTGGGCTGGCTACGAAACCAAAAAACTCCGGGCGAACCCGACCAACCATCGGATCAAAACCTGAACTAAGGGGAATGGCTCCGGGGGTGGGGCTCGAACCCACGACAAACGGATTAACAGTCCGCTGCTCTGCCAACTGAGCTACCCCGGAAGGCAGAGGCCGAGGATACCAACCGATACGACCAAAGGGATAGTGGGCCGAGCGGGGATCGAACCCGCGACCGAGCGATTATGAGTCGCCTGCTCTAACCACTGAGCTACCGGCCCGCCCTGAGCGTAGGCACTGCGATCCCGCATCGCTATTCAACCAGCACGATTTCATCCGCCGAACCACAGACAGATGACCCAGACCCGTCAGTGTTCTGTTCAAGTGAGCTGGGGCACAACTAGTCGTACCAAGTGTCAGCGCGTTCAAGTAAGTGTCGACAAATTTCGTTACACCGGTCAAGGACGTCACACATTCTGTCCTCGCCAGTGAGTAGAGCTCGCAAAGAAAGCTCGAACCGGGCGACGATCGTTAAGGTCCGTTGCGCTGCATCGGTGACAGATGGGAACGAATCGATTGCTGAAACTTCGACGGGCAGAATTTGACCACCAAGTCCAGCCAGATCAGTGGCAAGTACCAGCAAATCAGGTTTGTTGTCTAAAGGTGGAAGGGCCCACGTGAACGTCAATTGGGCCCAAAATTCGTCTGGCGGTAGT
>DASCSY010000053.1:0-13239 GCA_034399415.1 Acidimicrobiales bacterium | reverse complement strand
AATTCATCGCTTACTGACCACCGGCGTCGCTACTTGCAGTCCCTCGAATCGGAAGCGATCTACGTGTTTCGGGAAGTCGTCAGCCAATTTCGACGTCCAGTCATGTTGTATTCCATAGGGAAGGATTCGTCAGTTCTATTGCACCTAGCTCGCAAAGCGTTTCATCCAGGACGGATTCCCTTTCCGTTGCTCCACATTGACACGACGTGGAAATTCAAAGAGATGATTTCATTTCGAGATCGAATTTGCGCGGAACTCGATATTGAGCTCATCGTGCACACCAACACCAAAGGGTTAGAGGCTCGAATCAATCCCTTCGATCATGGGTCCAGCACCTACACCGACATCATGAAGACCCAAGCACTGAAACAAGCATTAACCGAGGGGACCTATGACGCGGCTTTTGGTGGTGCCCGGCGAGATGAAGAACGTTCAAGGGCCAAGGAGAGAATCTTTAGTTTTCGAGATTCCAATCACCGGTGGGACCCTAAGAATCAGCGCCCTGAACTGTGGAATCTTTACAACGGAAGAATTTCAGCTGGCGAAAACATTCGAGTCTTCCCTATCAGCAATTGGACCGAACTAGATGTGTGGCACTACATCCACCTCGAGAACATTGAAGTCGTTCCGCTGTACCTTGCCGCCTCTCGACCGGTAGTGACTCGCGATCAGAACCTAATCATGATTGACGATGATCGTTTCCCGATGGCGACCGGAGAACAACCTCAAATGCGATCGGTGCGCTTCAGGACGTTGGGGTGTTACCCGTTAACAGGCGCGGTCGAGTCTGAGGCGTCGACAGTGCTGGAAGTAATCCAGGAAACCTTGTTGGCCAGGAGTTCTGAACGTCAAGGACGAGTGATCGACCACGATCAGACCGCGTCGATGGAAGAAAAGAAACGCGAGGGCTATTTCTGATGTTCACTCGCGATCCGCTTATCGAATCTGACATCAGCGCTTATCTCGAACAACGCGCCCAAAGAGATTTGGTGCGGTTCCTGACGTGCGGAAGCGTCGATGATGGCAAATCGACCCTCATCGGTCGTTTGCTTTATGACACACAACTCATCGCCGATGATCACATAGCCGTATTGGAGGAGGACTCGGGAATTGGAACCGCCACGACCCAACTCGACTTAGCCTTGGTCACAGACGGGTTGCAGGCGGAACGAGAGCAAGGAATCACCATCGACGTCGCCTACCGGCACTTCGTAACGCAAAATCGTAATTTCATCATTGCCGATACTCCCGGCCATGAGCAGTACACCCGAAATATGGCGACCGGAGCATCGACTGCTGATCTGGCGGTAATTCTGGTGGACGCTCGGAAAGGCATAGTGCAGCAAACCAGGCGGCACTCATATATTGCGGCGCTCCTTGGCGTAGAACATCTGGTCTTAGCAGTGAACAAGATGGATCTCGTCGAATATTCTGAGGAGCGTTTCTCAGAAATCGTTGCCGACTACAGCGACTACTCCAAAACTCTTGATGTTCGCTCAGTCGAGTTCATTCCGATTTCAGCTCTTGACGGCGACAATGTCGTCGAGTCGAGTTCGGCGATGCCTTGGTTTGAGGGCCCGACTTTGATTGATTACCTCGATGCAGTGGAAATCGAAGCGCCCTATCGGCTCGATGAATTCCGTCTCCCGATCCAACTCGTTCTGCGGGCTCCCGCGGCCTTCCGGGGCTACGCCGGAACCATTACCTCAGGGCAGATCCGACCAGGTGAACGCGTTACTGCTCTCCCGTCCGGTGTGTCTTCCAGCGTTGATCGAATAGTGGGTTACAGGGAGGACCTCCAGGTCGCTTCGGCGGGGGAGTCAGTCGCTATTACTCTTGTCGACGAGATCGACATGAGCCGCGGGGACCTTTTAGTCCGCGAAGGCGAAAACGTGCACTTCGAATACTCGATTGAAGCGATGATTATCTGGATGGCAGAAACTGCGCTGACCCCCGGTCAGCAGATGAGGCTGCAATCGCGACTTGGGACAGCGAACGTCACCGTCGACACTATTCGGCATCGTGTGGATGTCGATACCACGCAGACGGTTCCGGCGGCTCAAATAGAACTCAATGAGGTCGCTCGCTGTGCGATAAGCAGTGATCGAAAGTTGCTTTTCGAACCCTACACAACCAGTAGGTCCGAAGGTTCCTTTGTTCTTATCGACCGACTCACCAATGCCACGATGGCCGCTGGGCTGATTTCCGTTCCTATATCTCCGTGGGATCGATCACCAGATGAGACACTCGAAGTTCAAACTTCGACCATCACAGCGAAAGAACGGCAGCTTCGATATGGGCAACGGCCTTGCACGGTCCTACTAACTGGATTGACGGGCGCCGGGAAAAGCACCATAGCGACGGCGTTGGAACGCTATCTGTTCGACCGAGGGAATTCGATCGTGAGATTAGACGGTGAAAACGTACGTCTCGGCATCAGCAAGGATCTCGGCTTTACTTCCGAGGACCGATCAGAGAACCTCCGTCGTGTCGCTGAAGTCGCGCGGCTAATGAATAGCCAGGGTTTGATAGCTATCGCCGCTTTAGTCGCTCCTGAGGCTGACTCTCGCTCGAGAGCGAAGCAATTGGTGGGAGATGCCCAATGGATCGAAGTTTTTCTCAATACCCCCATCTCGGTATGTCGGAATCGGGACACTAGTGGTCTCTACGAAGCGGCTGAACGCGGCGAAATCCACGACTTCCCCGGAGTTTCGGCAACCTATGAGGCTCCGAAAGATGCAGACCTTCGGCTAAATACTTCAAACATGACAGTCGATCAATCGGTACTCGAAATCATCTCGCTGCTCACCGAGAAGGGTTTTATCGATGGTTGAACACCCGACGTCGGACAACATCACCAGATCGCAGGGAACTATTGACGGAACAGCCCGAAGCCAGCTATTTGGGCACAGATCCTGCACCGTTTGGTTCACTGGTCTCTCCGGGTCCGGCAAGTCAACGCTCGCCTTAGCTTTGGAGGCAAGACTTCATTCACGCGGAGTTGGAAGTTACGTCTTGGATGGTGACAACATTCGATTCGGCCTCAACAGCGATCTAGGCTTTTCCCCTTCCGATCGAACCGAAAACATTCGCCGCGTTGGTGAGGTAGCACGCCTTTTTTGTGACGCAGGACTCGTCGTTATCACGGCGTTCATCTCACCCTATTTACGCGACCGCGATCTCGTTAGGAGCCTGCACCGCCCAGAGCGCTTCATCGAGGTGTACCTCAACACACCGCTTGAGGAGTGCGAGCGACGCGACGACAAGGGGCTATATGAGAAGGCACGCAATGGTGAAATATCCGAATTCACAGGAATTTCTGCCCCATACGAGCCACCGTTGAATCCGGAGCTGGTCCTGGACACGCGAAGATCGGTAGACGATTGCCTCGAAGAAGTCATTCTTCTATTAGAAACTCGAGGCACCGTATGATGGTGCTGACGCGCCGGGAATCGGTTTGGCGATGACTCCCAGAACACTGAGTGTGTTGGCCCTTGGTGGAGACGGCATCGGGCCAGAGCTGGTGGAGGAAGGTGTGCGTCTCTTGGAGCACGTATGCACTGACAATGAGATTGCGGTGTCAATCCAACGGGACCTGCTCCATGGCCAGTGCTACGAAATACACGGCACGTTCTGTAGAGACGAGACCGTCGAAAGCGCTAAGAAGGTCGATGCCGTTCTCGTCGGTGCCGTAGGAGCCCCTCAATACGACGGGCTTTTCCCCGGAGCTGAACCCACTGTTCGCGATGGCTTGATGAGACTCAGAAAAGAACTGGACCTGTTTGCCGGGATTCGGCCTGTGCGAAGTTATGACTCTGTTCGGGACTCCGCCCCATTTCGCGAACCCGTAATTCGGGGCTGCAACATAGTGGTGCTGAGGGAATTAACCGGAGGCACGTTTTTTTCGGAACCTCGGGGTATCGAGACTGGAACAGCGGGACGAATAGCCGTGGACACCACGCGCTACAGCGAATTTGAAATCGAGCGACATCTCCGAATTGGATTTCAACTCGCCCAAAGACGGTCGCGTCGACTGGTATCGGTGGACAAGGCCAACGTCATGGAAACTGGTGTTCTGTGGCGAGAAATCAGCCACGAAGTAGCAGCAGACTTCCCTGATGTCGAGTTCGGCACCATGTACGCAGATAACTGCGCCTATCAACTAGCTGTCGCCCCACAGCAGTTCGACGTGGTAGTGACAGACAATCTCTTCGGCGACATCCTGTCGGATCAGGCGGCGTCGATCGCTGGTTCCTTGGGGATGCTCCCATCAGCGTCACTACCGCTACTTGCACCTGAAGGTGAAGTAACCCGACCGGGAATATATGAACCAGTACACGGAAGTGCCCCTGATTTAGTCGGGACAGGAAGCGCTAATCCAGTTGCAATGATCCTTAGCGTAGCGATGCTTTTAGAATTCGCCGCGGGACGTCCCGATGCGGCAAAGGAAATTGAGACAGCGGTAGAAGCTTCGTTGAAAGCAGGAGTGCGAACTCCAGACCTTGGAGGGACCGCGAACATGTCCGAAGTCGTCGACGACGTCATTGGACGCTGGAGTAACCAAAGAGTCAGCGCTGATGGCTGAAACAACCGGGCGCACCTGTGGCGAAGCCACCATGAGACTTCTAGTGGAATATGGCATCGATACGGTTTTTGGGATACCCGGAGTTCACACCTTGGAGTTTTGTCGCGGCCTCGCCGACAGCCCGATACGTCACGTGCAGGCCCGAAACGAACAAGGCGCCGGCTTCATGGCAGACGGTTACGCTCGCAGCACCGGGAAAGTTGGCGTAGCCCTCGTTATCTCAGGGCCGGGAGTAACCAACGCGTTGACACCCCTCGGCCAGTCGTGGGCTGATTCGGTTCCAGTGCTGCTTCTATCCTCCGAAACAGCTTCTTACACGCACGGATTAGGACTCGGCGCCCTACACGAAATACCTGACCAGATCGCAGTCACAGCGCCTCTCACAGGCCTGAGCGCCCGAGCAACCCACGCCGAGGCAGTCCCGGAACTGCTACAGCGAGCGTTCGAATGCCTTACCAACGGTAGACCGCGCCCAGTTCATATTTCGATCCCCATTGACGTTCTCGGGGAAATAGTGACCCGGGACTGGTTCCGATCCAATGGCGAAATAGCGAACGAGGTCAGGCCTGACGAGGTGGAAACTGGGCGCACGTTGCTCGCTACCGCTAAGCGACCCATGATCATGGTGGGCGGGGGAGCGACCGGCGCCGCTACCCACATCCGAAACTTAAGTGATCAGCTGTCGGCCCCGGTTCTGTGCAGCACTGCGGGAAAGGGAATAGTGGCCGACGACTCACCTTTGAGTCTCAGCGCTTCAACTGTCAGAGCCGAGGCCCGGCAGTACCTCAGCACAGCCGATGTGGTACTAGCAGTGGGAACCGAATTGGCTGAGACCGACAGTTTTGTAGAGGAACTAGACCTTCCTGGAGCATTAATCAGAGTGGACATCGATCCGCGAAAGCTCGACGACCAGTATCTACCCGCCGTTTCTATCCTTGGTGACGCACCAGTGGTTTTGTCTTCCCTCATGTCGGATGGGCCATTCGAATCGGCACGACCTCGCAAGACTGTTGCAGATGAGGTCGCCCAAATTCGGGCCGAAATTTTTGAAAATTTGACCACCTCGGAAGCTCAACATGTGGTCCTCTTGCGGGCGTTGCGCGACGTGCTGCCCGAGGACGCGTACGTGGCCGGGGACATATGTCAACTTGTGTACACGGGCGCCTTTGCGTTCGATGTCAGCGAACCACGAAGTTGGAGCTATCCGGCTGGTTACTGCACCCTTGGTTGTGGGCTACCCAATGCCATTGGAGCGCAACTAGCGAAACCTGATCGGCCAGTTGTCTGTTTAGCCGGAGACGGCGGCTTTATGTTCACACCTGGGGAATTGATCGTCGCCTCAGAAGAACAACTCCCAATACCCATCATCGTCTGGGACAACGACGGCTTGAAGCAAATTCAAGACGACATGGACGCCGGAAACATCGTGCGAGTAGGAGTCGACGGCGCAAACCCCGACTTTGTAACGCTGGCCCAATCAATGCATTGCGACGGAGTTGTTATCGAGGACCTCGACCACTTTGTTCAAGAGGTTCCAGCGGCATTCTCAAAGGATCACCCAACGGTCTTAGTTGTTCGAGAGGGCGACGAGTGGCTGCGAGGGTGAACCGTAGTTAGATGTAGACGTTTCGGGACCATCATTGCTGAGCACAGCCATTTGGCTGCCTGCCAGAAGAAAGAGAGCGCGACTATGTCAACTGAGCCATGGATGACATCAGAAGAACACCAAGAACTGTTCGAATCGGTCAAGAACTGGGGTAGGTGGGGTGCTGAGGACGAGGCAGGCGCGCTAAATCTGATTACCACCGAAAAACGAGTGGAAGCTGCAGCTGAGGTGGTTCACGGACACGCGGTGAGCTGCGCTCGGGAACTTCCGGTCGAACCAAACGCCGAAAACCGCCACCCGGCCCTTCACATGATGGTGCGGGGTGGCGATGACTGCGTGTCGCCGAATATCAACATGGAATCAACTGGCGACTTCGTCGGAGTCGCGTTCCATGGCATGGCTACCTCCCACATCGACGCGTTATGTCACGTCTTCATGGACAAGCACATGTACAACGGTTTTGGAGGCGAAACTGTAAAAAGCACCGGCGCGACTCGCTGTAGCATCATGGCCGCCGCCGATGGAATCGTAGGGCGCGGAGTGCTACTTGATGTGCCGAGGCTTCGAGGAGTCGATTGGCTTGAGCCCGGAGACGCCATCACCGGTGAGGAACTTCAAGCTTGCGAAGAAGCCCAAAACGTCTCGGTGGGAACTGGCGACATCTTGCTCGTAGCAACTGGTCGAGACGCTCGCCGAGCTGAGCACGGGCCCTGGCATCCGTTTGAGGTCGGGATGGCAGGATTGCACCCCGATTGCATTCCCTGGCTTCGAGAACGCGATATTTCGGTCCTTGGCTGTGACGGAGTAAGCGACGTTTTGCCAGGAAATCACCCAGATGAGTGGGTTATGCCCATCCATCAAACAGTCATCGTGTCAATGGGGGTACACCTTTTAGACAACCTGCGCCTAGATCGTCTTGCGGCAGCATGTGACGAGCACGGCAAATGGAGTTTCCTGTTTACGGTCGCACCGCTAAGAGTTGAGGGCGGGACCGGGTCACCGGCAAACCCCATCGCTCTGCTCTGACTTGGTGTCGGTGCTCTAAGTGATCGCCGCTCCATCTAACCGACCGTCCTCTCGCCAATCCCGAAGAATACGGTGGAAACGCAGTGGACCGGCGCCGTAACTGGTGGTGAAAAAGCCGTCGGGATTGCCCGGTTTCCCCTCATTGTTGTAGTAGCCGGGAGTGCACTCAATGCGGAAGCGTTCGCCCAGCTTTGACTTGTCTGCGATCTCATCAACCCACTGTTGCTCACCTTCAGCGGTCGCTTCAATGGTGCTGCCGCCTTGATCGCGGACCTGAGAAACCATGTAGGAGATGTGCATCGCCTGCTCATTGAGAGCCTGGGGGACGTTGACAGTCACTGCAGTATGCGTGAATCCGAGAAAAAAACAATTCGGGAAATCTGTTGTCTGCATTCCATGTAGCGAACGGGGGCCGTCTTCCCATTTGTCGCTCAGGGTCAAGCCCCCTCTGCCGACAATGTCGTAACCCGCTCGACGGGTATACCCAGTACCGACTTCGAACCCTGTGGCGAAAATAACGCAATCAACTTCGTATTCAACGCCATTTGCAACAACGCCCTTGGGGGTAAGTCGTTCCACGCCGTCGCCAACTGTGTCAACCAAGGTCACATTGGGGCGATTAAAGGTGGGAAGGTACTCGTCGTGGAAACAGGGACGTTTGCAGAACTGTCGGTACCAGGGTTTTAGGGCCTCAGCTGTGGCCGGGTCATCAACGATTTCGTCGACTCGCCGTCGGATGGTGTTCATCTTTTGATAGTCGGCCATCTTCATCAGATAACCCTTTTCGCGGCCAGTAATCCGACGACCAAGTTTTCGGCCTGCAAGCTTGGCCGCTGTCCCGGTTAAGTTCCGAAAAATATCGGTCCAACCATCTGAAACTAAATCTTCGTCTTGATCGCCGCCGGCGACGAGAGTATTGAAGTTCTCCATTCGCCGATATTGCCAACCCGGCTCAAGTGATTCTGCCCATTCGGAACTGGTTTCACGATTGTTCCGCACATCGATGGATGAAGGAGTTCGCTGAAACACATAGAGATGGTCCGAAGATTCGCCTAGATGGGGAATGCACTGAATCGCGGTGGCCCCCGTTCCGATAATCGCAACCTTCTTGTCGGCCAACCCGGTTAAGTCTCCGCTGTTGTCACCACCGGTGTACTGGTAATCCCATCGACTGGTGTGGAACGTGTGTCCATCAAACTTTTCGATGCCGGGGATCCCGGGAAGCTTGGGACGATTCAGTGGCCCATTCGCCATCGCAACGAATTGAGCCCGCATTCGGTCGCCGCGATCGGTTTCGATAATCCATTTTGAAATGGTGTCATCCCAACTCAATTTCGTGACAGAGGTACCGAAACAGGCGTTTTCGTAGAGGCCGTAATGGTGGCCAATGTTTTGGGTGTGCTCCATGATTTCAGGCGCGAACGAATACTTGTGTTTGGGCATGTAGTCGAGTTCTTCAAGCATTGGTAGATAGCAGTAGCTCTCCACATCACACATGGCTCCTGGATAGCGATTCCAATACCACGTCCCTCCGAAATCCCCACCTCGTTCGATAACACGGATGTCTTCGAATCCGGCTTCTCGTAGGCGTCCACCCATCAGCAGGCCACCGAAACCGCCTCCAATGATGGCGATTTCTACTTCGTCGGAGAGGGGTTCGCGTTCGACCACTTCCTCGTAAGGATCATCGAGGTATCTAGCGAACTCACCAGTGGCTTCTACATACTGCTCGTTGTGGTCATGCCGGATCCGTTTATCGCGCTCAGCAAGATACTTAACGTGCAATTCTTCGGGATCGAAATCGATCTCACCTAAAACCGCTGTCACTGCCGCATGCATGTCGTCCATAACCCGAGATTAGCTGGAATCTAAGGGCAGTTAGTTAATTGACCAGAAATTGACGACTTGTCGACGGTTGCCGCCGCACTCCACAGGCTAGACAGAGGTCCAGTAACCGGAATGGGCTTGATTGCGATCAAGAGATGTATTTGGCATCGAGTGGCCCACTAATCTGCTGAGTGGAAAACAGCGGATCCAGCTACTTTCAGGTTGGTGGACACTCAATGCAGCGTAGCGAGCAGATAACACAAATAAAGGTGCTATTGGCAAGACTCGATTCAGGTACCAATGTGGACGCAGGTGGAATGAGGCTCAACCCGACAACCAGTTACACCGATACGGACGTCGCAAAAATGGAACGCGAAGCGTTCTTCCAGAACCATCCACAGGTGCTGGGGTTATCTGGCGACCTTCCCGAGCCAGGGACTTTCATCACCATCGACGATTTAGATGTTCGGATCCTCGCTACCCGAGATACGAGCGGTGAATTCCACGCGTTCGTTAACGCATGTCGCCATCGGGGAGTGGCAGTTGAAGAACGAAGCAGCGGGAAGGCTCAGCGTTTCACTTGCCCGTTTCACAGCTGGATCTACGACTCGCAAGGATCATTGGTTGGGTTACCCAAGGAGGACCACTTCGGCTCGATTGAGAAAGAATGTTTCGGTCTCGTCGAGCTCCCATCTGAAGAGAAATATGGGTTCCTATTTGCAAACCCAAACCCTTCTGGATCTCTCGACATTGACACCCTGCTCGGATCCGAATTGAGGGAGGAGATGGAAGCATGGGATTTTGGAACCCTGCACCGGCTAGGTGGCGATCGGTACGAAATCGACTGCAACTGGAAACTAGCCATGGACACGTTTGGAGAGACGTATCACTTCAACTCTCTACACAAAAATACCCTCGCGGCGGTCTTCGAGGGCAATATTCAGTGTTACGACACCTACGGTCAACATCATCGGATGATTCTTTGCCGCAAGGCGATCCACGAGATGCGGAAACTGCCCGAAGATCAATGGGATATCACCATCGCAGGCCTTCCCGTCTACTGGCTGTTCCCGAACACCATCTTGCTCCCTAACGATCTCGGCATGTACTTGGTGCGCACCTATCCCGATGAAGGTTCCCCGGGGCGCCACACCAGTGTCATAACGTTTTATACGCACACAACTGGTGACCGCGACGAAAACTCCGCCGAGGTGGCATCAGACCGGAGGACCCAGATCCGACTTGCCCCCACTGAAGCGCTGAAAGAAATCGCTCAGGGATTTGCGGAAATCATTCGCGACGAAGATTATGTCGCCAGCGCAAGTCAGCAACGGTCCGCCGAAGGGGGAGCGCTGCCGAATGTGGTGTTCGGTCGCAACGAGCCGGCTCTTCATCACTACCACAACACCTACCGTTCAGCGTTAGGGCAGGACCCCCTCCCTTTGATCTAAACGATTGGTAGTGCTCACAGCAAGACAGGGCCGTATGGGCGACCGGTTAGCTCATATGTCAGTGCTTGGAGCCCATGTGGAGTGAGTACCGCTTGAGATTCTCTCCGGAAGTCGAATTTGGCAAACTGGGCCTTGGGTTAGATCAGACGCATCAAAGACAACTGCCTCCGAGAAGTCGTTGCCGAGATCGGAGGAGAAGGTCACCAGGTAGCCGTCATCCTCTGCTATCGAACCGTCTCTCGGTGCCATCACCGTTTCGCTGACGAAAACTCCCGGCTCGAATTCGTATAGTTCTTCGGTTCCGGTGTCGAGATCATGTTTGATGAGAGCGTCAAACGCGAACAAACCGGGGGTGCATCGTGCGTTATAAGAATATTGATGGCGCCTACCAGCGTGGCGCCCGTTGATCATCGGGAATTCGGCGCAGGTGTCGCTCATGGATTCTTCGAGGCATTCGCCGGTGCGTACATTGAACTTCCAACGATGAGCGCGAGCTTGTAAGACGTTCATATCTAAGGTCTCGAAGCCCTTGAGTGGACCGGCCTGCCTCTCGACGCCACGAGCAGTGGGATTGTGTTGGAAGAAACCGTCCAAGATGACCCAATCACCGTCTTCGTAGGCATTTGTCCAGTGAAGGACAAACGTGGGGTCCGCTTCGTACCAAAGAATGTCTTCAGTTGAGCCGTGCCGAGGGACCAAGGCGAAACGGCTCGGGAGATCACGGTCAAAGGTGTTTGAGTAGTAGCCGTCAGCCAGGGCGTCTGGGTTCCAAAAGAGTGGAAGGTCATTGAGAATCGACCAGTTTTCAGTGAACGCCATGTCATGGGGGAGCCGCGGTCCAGGCAGCGGAATATCGACGTGATCAGTGAGTTCACCCGTGCGGCTGACAACCCCGTAACGCATGTAGGGGGCCTCGGTGAAATAGCTGAAAAACAACAATTCCCCTGTATGTTCATCAAGTTTGGGATGGGCGGAAATGCCTTCGTCCGGAAAGAAACCATTCCAGGAGGTCTTACCCAAATCCTCCAACGTTCGTGGATCTAAGCGGTACAGCTCTCCGCATTGGTAGAAGCTGGCGAGGGCGACGCCTCCGTGAACAATCACATCGGTGGAGGCGTTGTCTTTCATCAGGGTCCGAGCACCCCATCCATGGTCAGCGATTGCGTTTGATGGATGTTCGGAGATCCCCGCCCAGAGACTGCGCTTAGCTTGTTGCTCGGCAAGAAATGCATCGGTTCGGACGAACCGGTTGGCGTAGCGAGCTTCACCGTTTTCAAAAGAAA
This sequence comes from Acidimicrobiales bacterium, assembly GCA_034399415.1. GTDB lineage: Bacteria > Actinomycetota > Acidimicrobiia > Acidimicrobiales > Poriferisodalaceae > UBA2110. The sequence continues at coordinate 1,461 of DASCSY010000053.1, read as the reverse complement.
TGGCGTGCATCATGCTGTCACCGTCGAAGGGGTGATAGCGCTTGATGGGCTCGAATAGCGGATTTTCGGTGTTGCGCAAATAGACGCCATTCAAGTCATCGGGAATTTCGCCTACAACGTCCATATCCCAAGCGTCGTACTCCCGATGCTGAGGCCGCCATATTCCGGACCGATATGGATGGTCATCATGAGGCGGTAATCCGGGCTCAAATGTTTCGCGCAATGTGACGGTCATAATGCCTCCTCTCGCGGATCGTACCAACGTCTGGGTAGAAGCCGTGGGGCTAGTTGATTGTTTTCTGAAACTACTCACACACGGGGTGTATAGCGAGTGCTCAAAGAATCGGCGCGGTTACAAATCGTTGACAGGCGGAAAGTCGGAGGGAGGCATGATGTCAACCGTCGCTGAGCGTTGTTGGGCGAGCATTCCTCCGTCGACCTTTAGGACATCTCCTGTGACGTAATTTGATTCTTCCGATGCAAGGAACAACGCCGGCCCGGTCATGTCGTACGGTTCGCCGATACGCCCCATGGGAACATTTTCGCCTCGCAGTGCTCGTTGCTCGGCATCGAGACCGGTGGTGTCGATTGAACCTGGCATTAGTGCGTTCACTCGAATTCCGTACGGGCCCAGATCGAGCGCCAGGGCTCTCGTAAACGCCTCAATTCCGCCCTTTGTCGCGTCGTAGGCGGTGAAGGAACGGTGGGCTCGAGTTGCGCCTCCCGAGGACATGTTGATGATGACACCTGTTCCGGCCCGAGCCATTGCCGGGGCTGCGCGATGGCAGCAGAGAAAATGCCCAGTCAGATTGACATCTACTATTCGTCGCCACCAGGATTCGTCGGCTTCGAAAAAGTGGAGCATCGGCCCAACCAAGCCGGCGTTGTTTATTAGCACCTCGACATGACTCCAGTGCGCTTCAATTTGGTTAAACATGTTGGCCACTTGCTGACTATCGGAAACGTCGCATGGCACCGCAAGCGACGCGCCACCGGCCGCGGTAATGGCGGCCGCCGCGGCCGCGGCGGCTTCTATGTCAACATCGTTGACTGCGACTAAGGCGCCTTGGTCAGCAAAACGATTTGCCAGGGCTCTACCGATGCCATGGCCGGCGCCTGTAACCAGCACAACCTTGTCGCTGAGATCCGGGTATTCGGACATTATGTCTCCCATGGTCTGTCGGCTCGGCTACTTAGGGCGTAACCCTTTCGGGGTTCCACCAAGATCAGAACGGACCGATCCGTCGAGGTTTCGATCCGAGACGATGTAGCGGCAGATGCGTTTTCCATGTTCTGACAGCGTGTCATATATGGATCGGGGCATCGACCGAGCCATAGGTTCGCGAAACCACGGCGCGTAGTACTCGATGTTGGGAATTGAACGCGCTTCATCAGACAGGTTTGGCGTGCCTCCATGCCAGGCCCGCGGATCGCGGATGAGAACACTTCCAGCTGGGGCTG
>DASCSY010000052.1:0-13476 GCA_034399415.1 Acidimicrobiales bacterium | reverse complement strand
TAATTTAGGTATCGGGTAACGGCCCCACTGCCTCAGCCTCTCGGGTAGCGGTGGTCCTCATTTGAGAGGCTTGCCTTCAGTCATCTTCGGTGTGATTGCGGGGACTTTTAGCCGGATACGGTTGTTTGGTCTGGGGTCGCTACCAGCTTTCAACTCGACAACTCTCAAAGCGACTGCGCTCGGAGAAGACTCATTGAAACGCCGGGGGACGCGGGTTCGATTCCCGCCACCTCCACTACCTACGAATAGTGCTCGCAGTTGGCACTATTCGATGCTTACTCCTACATATCCTTCTTGAGCTTCTTCCTGCAGCCGGTCGGCATATTTCGGTCCACCACCGTTATAGATGTTGTACCGGGTCTTGCCATACTCGTGTCCATCTAGGTTTGAGTTGTATCCGGTAATCCAACTTTGAGCCTTTCTCAATAAGAATGGTTCGTACATTCTTACGACATGGTCGAACCAGCTCTGCTCTGCGGCCAGCGTTGCTTCAATCCGACCCTTGTCTGAACTCCACAGGTGTTCCAACAGTTCGGTGGTCCAGTTAACAGCTAGTTCAGCTCCGCGGGGAAAATTGGTGGCTGCGGTTTGAGGGCCAGAAATCATAATCAAATTCGGAAAGCCATGAACGAGCAAACCTAGGTAGGTCACCGGCCCTTCAGACCATTTATCACGCAAGGATTGGCCATCAACTCCACGGATATCGATTCTGTCGAATGCACCCGTGAATGCGTCAAATCCTGTCGCGTAGACGATCACATCGAACTCGTAGTGATCGTCGCTGGTTTGGACACCGGTCTCTGTAATTCTCTGTATCGGGGTCTCACTCCCATCTACAAATGACACATTGTCTCGGTTGTAGGCTTCAAAATAATTGGTTTCCAGAGGAACACGTTGTATTCCAAAACCGTGGTCTTTGGGAATAAGTTTTTCTGCCAATTCAGGATCGTCAACCCGTCCGCGGATTCGTTCCGCGATGTACTCAGAGAATTCCGCGTTTGCGTCTTCGTCCATAAAAATCTCTACAAAATTTTGGAGCCAAATTCCAAAACCCGGTCCGTCATACAGACGGTCCCACAATTCGCGTCGTTCCTCTTCGGGGACGCTGTAAAACCCTCGACGATCCGGTTCGTGTTCGAATCCGCCGGGAGTCTTCGCGCAGGTGGCAAAAATTTCGTCATACCGCTTCCGGATTTCTGACATCTCTTCTTCAGAAATTTCGCTGTTGTTTAGCGGCGCTGCCCAGTTAGCTCTTCTTTGGAAAACAGTCAGATGTTCTGCTTCCTTGGCAACTTCGGGTATGAGTTGGATAGCGGTCGCTCCTGTGCCGATTACCGCTACCCGCTTACCTTCCAGGTCGAGTGGTTCCTTGGGCCAATCAAATGTGTGGAACGCTCTGCCTGTGTAGTCGCCAATTCCTTCTATACGCGGCAGCGTTGGTACGGAAAGCAGCCCTATGGCAGTCAGGACGAAACGACTGGTGATCTCTCGACCATCTTTGAGAGACAAACCCCACACGCACGTATTTTCGTCAAAAACCATCTTCTCGACATAACAGTTGAATTGCATGTGGTCTCGCAATGCGAATTTATCCGCAACAAAGTTCAGATACTTCAGAGTCTCAGGCTGCGGTGAGAACATTTCTTTCCAATGCCACTCGTCGAGGACCTCTTGATCCCACGAGTATCCGTAGGTGAAACTTTCAGAATCAAAGCGGGCTCCCGGATAACGGTTCCGATACCAAGTGCCTCCGAGGTCAGCGTCTCCTTCGAGGACCGTCGCATTTACCCCTAAGTCGATTAGTCGTTTGATCTGGTAGATACCGCCGACTCCCGCCCCGATCACCACCACCTCGTAATCGGGTTCTTCACGAGTAAGAGTCGAATCATCAGTTGACTGTTGTGCAACCATCGAGTCATTCATCAGCGTTTCTCCTCAGCATCAATATTTGGTCTGGACCGCCACCACTACATGAAGCGTAGTCAGATGGTGTCGCAGGTGCCGAAGTCTCAGCAGCTGCAATTGCCTTCAGGGCTGTCGTTTCTTTTAGGGCCGCACTTCGTAATAGCTGTTCATCGCGTGTTCGATATCTAGTCGACGGAAACGAGTAAATCCCGCCCTTTCGGTTAGTTCTTGCATGGCAGGCGCTGGCAGACCAAAAACGCCGTGACCTGCTCCGCCTGGTTCACTCATGGCGGACTGTAGGCAGCCAGCTACCGATGCCGCGTATCCAAATACAGCCAGCGGCATCTTTATATTCTCTTCCAAGCTGCCTTTGCTTGTCGGGTCAACTATCAACCATCGACCGTCAGGGGTCATCGACTTGTAAATGGCGCCGGCCAATTCATCGGGCGAGGTCATGTCATGAACACAATCGAATGTCGCAATAAATGAGAAACTGCCGTCTTCGGGCAACCTATGGTCGTTGACGTTATGAAAAGAAGTGTTAGTCACTCTCGCCTGAATCGCATTTTCTCTGCACCGGTCAAGCGCGAGGGGTGCTATTTCCCAGCCATGGAAGTCTGATTGAGGAAATGCTTCAGCCATCGTTACGATCGCCACACCACTACCACAACCCACATCTGCGACACTCACGCCGCTATTCATTTCATCTATCAGGCCGTCAAGTTCTGGAAGTACTTCCTGAACGAGGACCTTTTCGTACCAGGGACGAAGCAGGCGTTCCATCCATTGAACTCTGCCTGAGGTGCCCCCCTTTTCGACGTCAGACCAGGAAATACCTACTCCCGTCCTAAAGGATCGAGGAATTTCTGAAAGAAGAGCAGTCCGTTGTGGGAAGTTGTCGAACCATCGCGCCATTGACCGGATCTCGTCTTCTTCCGCTAGCAAAAGGCCGGCTTCGGGCGACAAATAAAATAGGCCATCCCCTTGGTATTCAATGAGACCTGCGGCTGCTTGAAGGGATAGCCACTCTCGGACAAAGCGTTCGTGGAGGCCCGCTCGGTTGGCTACCTCGTCGCTTGTAATTGGGCCTTGCTCATGCATTGCTCGGTAGAGACCCATTTCGTCACCGAGATAAACCATGCCTGACACCAGAGCCCCCTCATAGGCGCCCATAATTCGCTTTGACAAGTCTCCTATTTTTGATTGATCCACCGCATTCTCCGTAGTTCGTTGCAGACATCTAGCAGCACTCTCAGATACTCATATTTTCATACGATATTTATTGAGGATCGTCCCATGCAGAGAATCCTCCAATAAGGTCAGAGACCCGTGCTTCGGGCAGTGCAGAGCGAAGCACGCTAGCTGCAATGGAGCTTCGGTAGCCACCTGCGCAATAGACCACAATTTCGTCTCCATCGGGTACTTCACTTACACGCTGGGTGAATTCACCTAAGGGAATATGTGTGGAGCCTTCGATAACGCCGTCAGATAATTCTCCCGGGTTTCGGACATCGAGCAGCGTGACCATTGAACTATTCGACTGCAAGTCCTGCAATTCCCTTGAGGTGAGTCGTTTGGTCTGAGTTATTGCTGCAGCTCTACCTGCTTTGACCGGAACTGCTCCAACCACCTGGTCGTATCCGATCCGGGAAAGTCGCATCCGCGCTTCTGTGATCTGTTCATCATCGCCGCACAGCAGAATTGGTGTCATGGGATCAATCACACTTCCGGCGAATTCAGCGAACCGTCCATCGAGACCAATGTTGAGGCTGCCTGGGAGGTGTCCGGAGGCATAAGTATCAGGGTCTCGAACATCCAACACCACGGCACCATCTTCGATCAACGCTTCTATTTCGGGTGCCGCGGGGTGTTGGAGTGGTGATCGATCTCTTGTTGGTCGTACTTTGCCGTTGAGTTGTGCGTCGTAGGCGAAATACATTGGCTGTACTGGTTGACCCTCTGTTATCGATGCTACGAACTCGTCTCGATCGTGAATACGAACACTCTGGTTTTCTGTTCGTTGAGCTCCGATGGTGGACCATGTGTCGCTTGACAAATTCTTGCCGCAAGCGGACCCTGCTCCATGCGCTGGGTAGACCACTGTCTCGTCGGGCAAAGGGAGCAGCTTTTCGTGGATCGAGTCATACAGCATCCCGGCGAGTTCAATTTTCGACCAGCCTGAGCTGACAAGAAGATCTGGGCGCCCAACATCTCCCACAAACAAGGTGTCTCCGGTGAGAACGGCGTGTGGCTGCACCGATTCAGGTGTCTCATATACCGCAATGCTTACAGATTCGGGAGTATGGCCAGGGGTATGGAGTATTTCAAGTGTCACTTGACCTAGCGAGTATCTCTCACCATCTTCAAAAAGTCGCGCAGGGAACTCAGGTCGGGCAGCTGACCCATAACCGATTTCAGCGCCAACCTCCCCGAACTCCAGATGGCCAGACAGAAAATCAGCATGAAAGTGGGTCTCTAGAACAAGTTCGATCTCAACTCCAAGTCGTTCAGCATCGCGCAGATATTCTTCAATATCTCTTCGTGGGTCAACGACAACCGCCCGCCCGGTTGTCTCATCACCAATCAAGTAGGAGGCCTGAGAAAGGCACTGCAGGTAGTACTGCTCCAGAATCATCTATCTCTCCTTATCCCCACTATCCCTAATCTTGACTACGTCATCTTGCCTGTGTTCGAGTGAAGCTTTTTGTCAGCTTCTGGGCCCGGTCAGAGTCGAACTGCTAGATGGTAGGTCGAAAGTGACCTCACCAGAACCACTCCCCCTTTCGCTTAGATCGTCTCCCAGTGGCGTGGCCGATCTAACATACCGTTGTGGAAAGTCATATAAAGGTTCAACAAGTAGAGGATCAGGTGCAAGTGAGCGTCGGTGGGAGAACCGTGGCACGCTCATCATCAGTCCAGTTGCTCTTAGAAGGAAACCTTCCCCCTCGACATTATTTCCCTCGTGAGGATGTCGACATGGAGCTTTTGATCCCGTCTCAAAGCGTCACTCATTGCCCTCATAAAGGCGATGCTCACTACTGGAGTATCAAGTTCGATAACCACGATCTAGAGGACGTCGTGTGGAGTTATGAGACACCTATTGAAGCAATGTCTGCTATCAGCGGACTGCTTTGTTTCTACGACGAACGCGTGGAACTCGAAATCGGAGACTGAGTTCTTCGGGTTTCGAAAGTGAAACGAACAGACCATTGGAGGTTTGTTAGCGACCCAGAGGCACTGTCATCAACAGTTTTCGTCGTCCCAGAAACCCTGTCCTCCTTCTGAGGCCCAGCCGGTAACGACACCTTCAAAGACCGAAAAGTTGACTCGCCCCGCCACGAATTCTTCAGTAATCATCAATGGTTCACAATCTCGTTCAACGACTCGATACGGAAGTTCTAACGAATCTAAAATCACTGTCAGTTGCTGTTCAGATAGCCCTACAACATTGATTGCCTCGACAATCTGTTCACAAACATCCCCTGATTCGGGGTCGTAACAAGCAAGGTTCTTCGGGCCTAGAGATTGTTTGAGACGAAACAATTGGAAGACTTGGCCTATATCAGCTCCGGGTCTAGAGGCAGCGAAGTCCCAGGCATCTTCAAGTCGCACCAATTCGGGTGGTTTAGCGACCGATGTTGATTCCGTTGGCTCTGGCTCATCTGCTACTTCCTTGCCGGACGTCGTTGTTGCGGCCCGATTATCCCCCGCCTCGGATTCAGCGTTCGACGTAGAAGAACACGCTGTCAACAGAACCAGTAAGAGCGCGCCGATGAACAACCTTTTCATTCCATGACCCTATCGGTCGATTTGGCTGGACTTGGATTGGCCTCTCACCCTTGTAGGGGTCGCCCACACAGTTGGGGAGTCAACTTCTTGAGGCTGTAACCGCACTATCAAAGCACCTCTGAGAGCGGTTGGTGTCTCATGGTTGTGATGGCATATACGGCAAGTGTCTCTCCTTGATACATCTTGCATTCAACTAGACGCGTTTCTCCTCGACGATGGATAACTTCGCCAGTGATACGAAATGGGCTCTGGGTAATAGCTTCGAAATAATCGACTCGCATATTGATGGTCGATTGGAAACCAGGGGTTTCTTCAACGTCGCTTTGCGCCGCGTAGAGGCAGGCGATATCCACATAAGCGGCAGTAAACCCTCCAAAGAGCTGCCCTGCGGGGTTAAGTGTTTCTTCGGGAAGCTCACACATCAATTCGAGTTTCCCTGGGGATTCGTCGATTAGTGACCATTCAGACGCGTTGAGTAAATCAAATGGCGGGAGTCCGGGGTTTACAAGTCGCCCGGGGGGGACGTTATCTCGCCATTTGAGTAGCTTTTCGATTTTGTTCTCGGTCATTGTGTTCTCCCCAACAGGGATGCTCCTATAGCTCCAGCCGCCTCACCATTTTCTGCCGGCTTGATAGGAATCAGACTTCGTTGGCCTGATGCAACCAGTAACTCATGGAACGACTCGTCAATTTTTTGTCCAAAAAGATGCCAATCGCCGATTAGTCCACCGCCAACAATAATCATTTCTGGGTCAAGCAAAGCAGCACAATTAGCTAACCCAACTGCAACCCATCGGGCAAATTCATCGACCACTGCAAGCGATTGTTTGTCGCCTTGATTTGCTGATCGGGTGAGGTCCTCGCTCGTGATTCCCTCAAAGTTTCCTTGCACTGCTTCGCTTATCTCTTCTAGCTGGCCGTCTTTTGCCCGCCTAATAGCCAGATTGCGTAGTCCTGTGGCAGAGGCGTAGGCCTCCCAGCACCCATTCATGCCACAAGCGCACAACACCCCGTTGGGATCAACCACCATGTGGCCTGGTTCGCCGGCCATTCCGAAAGCACCTCTGTGAACCGCTCCGTCAACTATCAGGGAACCTCCGATACCGGTTCCGAGTGTTACCAGTAACGCATTTTGGGCTCCCGCGGCTGCGCCGCTCTCAATTTCAGCCAGGGCAGCACAATTAACGTCGTTGTCCACATGTACCGGTACATCAATTTCTGATTCCACCATTTGACAGATTTCAAGTCCGTCAGCATCGACCAGATTGGGTGCTCGATGCAGTCGTCCACCTACATCGACAAGGCCCGCAATTCCGATGCCTAGTGACGAAACGCTGACCTCCGACCGGGTCACCTGTTCCCTCAAAGAGTGGTACATCTCGACAGCGTGGCTCGCGATACCGACGCCTTCTCGGGTCGGTTCGAAAGTTTTCCCGAGGACCTCTCCTGTATCGCTCCGCGCAATGCCGAGGGTTTTGGTTCCTCCAATGTCAATACCGATGAGGGCCCTAGTTGCGGCAGGTTGCATATGTAACAAAATAGGATTTCAAACGCTAAACCACCAACCCAAAATGAGTCTTCTTATCTGACAGCGTCCAAAAGCGACAATTTCAACGAGCTGATCTCAATTCGGTGCCTTTGCTCGGCAGCAAGTTCTAAGTACTGCAAAGATGATCAACAGTCGACGAAAGGTTCGAGATGGAAAGTGTCATATACGAAATCAAAGATCGCATCGCCTACGTCACAATTAATCGACCCGAGGCATATAACGCCTGTGATCAACCAACTTACGATCGCTTGGCAGAAGTATGGACAGACTTCGCTCACAATGATGAGGCTTGGGTAGCAATATTGACCGGGGCCGGAGACAAGGCATTCTGTGCAGGGAGTGACATCAAACAGAACTTCAATTCAGTTCCTGAACCCGCAGACAGCTTTGCTGCAGCGGGCCGAGGTGACCTGATGCGTGGACTGGAAATATGGAAGCCCGTAATTGCAGCAATTAATGGCCACTGCAATGGTGGCGGCCTCGAACAAGCTTTAGGTTGCGACATCCGGATCGCATCCACAAATGCTCAATTTGGTCTGGGTGAGGTTTTATTGGGTTTGCTGCCTGGTGGGGGTGGCACTCAACGACTCCCCCGTTCCATACCACTAAGCCACGCATTGTGGATGCTGTATAGCGGCGAGCGCATCGATGCCGAAGAAGCCCACAGACTCGGTCTGGTTAACAAGGTCGTGTCTTTCGAGGAACTGATGCCTACTGCTCAGGCAATGGCTGAAAAACTCTTGGAATCGGGGCCCCTTGCGGTACGCGCAATTAAACAAGCCGCTATTCAAGGACTGAGTATGCCTTTGGAGGACGGTTTGCGTTTAGAACAGCATCTATTTCGGCTGCTAGCTAGCACCGAAGACAGCATCGAAGGCACTCGGGCATTTGCCGAGAAACGACAACCGCAGTGGAAAGGTCGGTAAATCGAAAGTGACTGAAAAGCTGTATCTGGTAGACGTCTCAATCGAAAGTTTCGATGCCACCGTCCAATCGGTAGAGGAGGACCGCGTCGAATTGGACCAAACTGCCTTTTACGTGACGGGCGGTGGTCAACCCCATGACACTGGACTACTCAGGTGGGACGGTGGGGAAAGTTCTGTTGAGGATGTTCGAACCATCGATGGGCGGGTATGGCACCAACTCGGTGGCGATCTGCCCCAACAAGGGACGGTAGTAACGGGAGTCATTGATCAGGTCCGTCGTCATCAGATGATGCGTACCCACACAGCGATGCACATCCTTTGCGGTGTCATGTGGCAGCGTTGGCAAAAAGTCGTGACAGGGGGGAACATGGCAGCGCTATCTGGCCGGATGGACTTCGAACTAGATGAGTTCCCTCAAGGGTTCGTCGAACAAATCGAAGAGCTTTGCAACGCCGAAGTAGCTGCCGACCGGCCAGTTGCCATTTCGTTCCTACAACGCTCGGAAGCTGTTTTGGACAGGGATTTGATCCGGACAAAAGTCAACCTCATCCCTGAGGCGGTGAACGAAATTCGGGTGGTCGACATTGTCGGCTTGGATAAGCAGGCAGATGGGGGTACCCACGTAGCTTCTACCGGTGAAGTAGGTCGAATTGAAATAACCAAAACAGAGTCCAAAGGCCGCGGATTCAAGCGCGTTAGGTTCGTCCTGCACGACAACTAACGGTGCTTGTTAGTTCCTCCACTCTGTTGGATCGAGATCATCTGGCAACAGGAGAAACAGCGTCACCGCGTTTTCGGGGCGAAAAGACGATTTGTGACCTTGGCCAGAAAGATCATCTGCAAGTAACGCCATTCCGGCGGTAATCACCCGAACGTCTCCGTCTCCTGTCTCGATCTCCACCTCACCTTCTAGAGGGACGACTATTTGACGCCGTGGTGCATTGTGATAGTCCATCTCCACCTGGGGTTGAGAAGTTCTGAATATGGCTCCCCTAATCGGCAAAACCGGGGTCTCATAGCCGCGAATTTCTTTACTGGAGGGGATCTCGAGATCTTCGATGACGGTCTTTCCATTCTCGGTTCGTATCCACACAAGCTGCATCTTGGGTTCCTTCCCTCGATCTCAATCAGGACCTGGCGAATAAAGGAGGTACAGGCATGTCGCCCCTTGCTTGCTCATAAGCGGCCGAGATCTGCAAACAAATGCTCTCATTTCCGCCGACGCAAGCAATTTGGAGCGAGGTGGGAAGGCCTTGACTCGAAACTCCTGAAGGGACCGACGTCGCACACATTGACAGATAGTTGATTGCTCGAGTGAAACGGGCGGGAGTTGACTGTTCGTCAGCTTCCGCTACTGGTGGCGGCAACATTGGTGTGGTTGGCATCACTAGCGCATCAATGTTTTGAATTGCCGAGGAGAAGCTTTCGCGATCACTGTCGCGCTGTAACAACGCTCCAACATATTGCGTAGAAGAGATAGAGGCGCCCACCACGAAACGCGATCGCACATTCTCATCAACCAAAGACTCTGGGTTATCCATAAGCGTTCCGTGGTGAAAATATCCTTCAGCAGTAAGGATCAACGCTGCTGCTTCCTTCATTTCTTCGAATGTTTTAGCGGGCTGAAATTGGACAATGTCTGCGCCAAGATCAGCAAGCTGGTCCAAAGACCGGTCATATGCATGAAGTTGTTCGGGGTCTATTCCCACGCGCTCTTCATCGGACAATGAACCAATCCGGATTCCAGAAATTCCTACGGATAGGTCCACGTTCAACTTCTCTAGCGACATCGCGTCATACATGAGGGCTGCATCGGCTACAGATCGAGCAATGGGGCCGGGGGTATCTAGGGTGTGAGAAAGAGGAACGATGCCATCAGTGGGCAACAAACCTTCCGTAGTTTTAAGCCCCACGATTCCGCAAAAGGCTGCAGGCAGGCGAACGGAACCACCCGTGTCAGTGCCAATTGCACAGGGAACCATCCCAGAAGCTACTGCGACACCAGAACCACTAGATGAACCACCTGGGGTTCGGGCAACATCCGCATCCCAGGGGTTGTGTGGAGTGCCCATCCTTTGATTCGTGCCCCATCCACCAAAAGCAAATTCGACCGTCTTTGTTTTTCCTACAAGGATTCCTCCCGAATCAATCAACCGCTTCGCGACTTCTGCGGTGACAATCGACCGACGATCTTTCCATTCAGCACAACCAGCAGCTGTGAGCTTGCCTTCAACTTCAACGATGTCCTTTAGCGCGAAGGGCACCCCGTGAAATGGTCCTTTTCGTGTCCCTGAAGCGATGTCGGCGGTAGCGATTTCCGCGGCGGCGCGAGCTTCCTCGGCATAGACCGCTTGCCAGGCCCCTACCACTGGGTCCAGCGCCTCAATGGAGTCAAGGCATTCGTCTATCACTTGCTTCGGGGTAAGGGACCCATCGGTGTACTTCTTATCTAGTTCGACTACTGAATAGCTCACTGTTGACCTACCTCCGGTATCTCAAAGCTCAGTCTCACTGACCTTGGTATTCATGCAATGCTGGTCGTATGTCGTCTGCTCCGGTCATAAATATCGATCCTGCCGCTTTTTGGAAGGACCCTTACCCAATTCTGGCCGAAATGCGTGACTCCGCGCCCATTTGTTACGTGCCAGAGATCGGTGCCACGCTTGTAACCCGTCGAGATGACATCCATACATGTGAAAAGAACGTAAGTGTCTTCTCCTCGGATCAACCTGGCGGACTGATGAATGTGCTCATGGGGCGCAACATGATGCGAAAAGACGGCGAGGAGCACCGAAAGGAACGTTTCGTCTATTACCCCACAATCTCGCCGAGAAAAGTGGAACAAATTTGGGCTGGACTGTTTGCGGACCTGACGAACACCATCCTGGATCGATTCGCTCCGTCAGGCTCAACCGATCTTGTTCCGGATTATGCGACGGCAGCGAGCGGAGAGGCTCTAAAGGCCATAACTGGATTGACTCAGGTCAAATTTGAGGATCTTGATTCCTGGAGCCAAGCAATGATTGACGGGGTATCAAACTACACAGGTGATCCTGATATCGAGGCGCGTTGCATATCAGCGACTGAAGCTATCGATCACGCCATCGACGAACGTCTGCCGGAGATTCAACGAGACGCTGATGCAAGTTTGTTGTCAGTCATGACCCACGCCGGGATGCCAGACGACATGGTGAGGGCAAACATCAAATTAACAATTTCTGGTGGACAAAATGAACCTCGTGATGCCATCGCCGGCGCTATCTGGGCGCTACTTCAGCACCCAGACCAACTTGAGTTGGCAACATCAGGAGATGTGTCCTGGCAGCAAGTCTTCGAAGAGTATTGCCGTTGGATAGCACCTATAGCAATGTCGCCTCGTCGAATAGCAACCGAGCATTCCTATGGTGGAGTTGAATTTGAGCCCGAAGAACGAGTCTTCTTTATGTTCAGCTCAGCTAACCGCGACGAAGACTACTTCGACAACCCCGATACTTTTGACGTCACGCGCGACACCACCGCTGCTTTGACCTTCGGAGCGGGACCACATTTCTGTGCTGGAGCTGCCGCCTCAAGGAGCTTGGTTGGTGATGTAGCTCTACCAAGGATTTTTGAGCGTCTCGAAAGACTTCGTCTGGACCCTAATGGTCCGCCAGTTGAGTTCGGAGGCTGGGCATTTCGAGGGCCACTGTCAGTGCCAGTGTCTTGGGGCGATGGCACCTAAGCCCTTTGTACGACCCCATCGGCTGCTGGGTCCGCTCCCCCATCGATCCCTTCACCATTAATTCTTATTCCGTGAACCCACGCAAAATCATGAGTTTGGGGACTTCGAATAACCTCGTATCCCTCTGCCTCTAACGCATCAGTCACCGACCAGGGCACTCCGTTTGCTACGTCGATGGCGTCACTGGTACCCGACACTCGCGGAGCTGAAACGGCTTCGAGCATGTTCATATCAAAGTCAATACTGTTCAAAAGTACCTGGGTAACTCCCATCGCTATTTGAGTTCCCCCCGGGGCCCCTACGACATAGTTCAGCTGATCACCATCAAAAACCATCGTCGGGCAAAGGGAGCTGAAGCGACTCTTTCCTGGTGCCAGAGAATCTGCGTTTCCAGGTCGAGGGTCGAACACAGCCATACAGCCGTTGTACATGAATCCGAGTCCATCGGTAATCACGCCCGAGGGCATACCTAAGGAGTGGGTCATTGACGCCGCGTTCCCATCCTTATCAACAACACAAACGTGAGTGGTATCTCGAGGTTCATAGGCCATGCGTTCCACGCTCGCACGCTGGCCAGCGCTAATCAGTCCAGCATGTTCTTTTGCGTGATCTTTGGAGATCAACCAGTCCAATGGCACGTCGAAGTGCGCTGGGTCACCAACAAAGCTGTCTTTGTCCGAAGTTGCCCTTTTCATTGCTTCAGTAACTGTTCGGACGTACTCCACACTGTTGTGGCCCATTGATGTCAAGTCGAAATTTTCCAGAATGTTGAGCATTTCTAAGACCATGACACCGCCACCGGGTGGATGATTCGTTGTTACATCAAGTCCCCGATAACTGGTTTGTATGGGCTGGTTGTGGGTAGTTCGATATTCGGCGAGGTCACGTTCACCCAACATTCCGCCATGCGCTTGCATATCTTCAGCAATCCGGCTCGCTAATTGGCCTGTGTAGAACACGTCAGCACCTTCAGCAGCAATGAGACGCAATGTGTTGGCCATATCTGGGTTCGCGACACGATCGCCTACTCGTTTGTGCGAACCATCGGGTCGAAAGTAGATGTCGCGGCCCGTCATTGACTGCCTCAGACGTTCCACGTTGTCTGCTCGTCCCATCGTTGCCCCCTCAGCCCACCAGCCAGCAACATGGGGACGCACCACGAATCCCTTTTCTGCCCACTCGACAGCCGGATGCACGATTTCAGCCCAATCTTTTACTCCCCAGGTGGTTTGCGCCTCAAAGTAGGCCTTGAGTGATCCAGGTGTAGCTATCGACTGGTAGCCGACATCGTTTACATTGCCTTCCAGAACAAACCCAAAACCGTCCCTAGTTTCGCCGACAATTATGTCGGCCCACTGGTCGGCGCTGGTCGCGAGCGGAGATTTTGCATGAAAGTCGATGCATTCATGGATTCCTTCTGCGGGCAAATAGACCTGTAAATTCCCGAAGCCTGCAATTCCACACATTTGAGGGTCAACGACCCCAGCCACTAACCCACAAGCAATAGCAGCATCAACTGCGTTACCTCCGGCTCTCAAGACGGCTACGCCGGCTTCAACAGCTTCTGGTTGAGCTGCAACAACCAT
>DASCSY010000051.1:0-13560 GCA_034399415.1 Acidimicrobiales bacterium | reverse complement strand
TCCCACCCGGCGCACCAATAACTCAACCACAAGGTTCTATCTAGTTAGCTATTCCACACCTGATCGAACCAGCCGCTCACCGGTGCGGTAAGTAACGGAAACCCGTCCTCTCTAAAGGCTCCACAGGTGACGCACTCTATGCCTGCTTCGGATCCTCGGCGCCAGGAGAGAACAGTGTGGGTTTCGTGTTCCACATAAAGGTCAGCGATGGTGGGCTCAATGGTTGGCGCCAGGTCCACGTCGTACAGCTGAATCCAGTCATCACAACTTCTGCACCTCAATCCGATTCGGTTTTCATCCCAGACTTCATATCCCCACTCAATGGCGAGATCATGTCCGTGATGCATGGACCACTCATCACCCAAATCGAGCGGTTGGCCACCCATCTCGAGATGACTGAGGTAACGCAGTCTCCATTCGCGGGCGTGTGTAAGGCGTGCAATGACAGTTGAATCAGATCCAGTTTCGGGACGCGCCGATCGGGATTGATCAAGCCGGCTGAGAATTTCTTCGGTAAGCCGTATGGATTCCCTCAGCATCTGCAACTTGTCGTCGTCAGGGTCCATATGGGCTGCCCTCCCATCACAGATTTAACACAAACTCACAAAGGGCTGTCTTTGGGAACCACGGGTTAGCAACTTTTGAGAAACTGTCCTCGTGGAAGGTGCACAATGTCATCGATGCTTTCGCCTTACAGGATTCTTGATCTCACCGATGAACGCGCCAACCTGACCGGGCTTCTGCTCGCCCAGCTTGGAGCTGAGGTCATTGCCGTAGAACCGCCTGACGGAACTCATTCGCGACACGTGGCTCCTTTTCTCCACGATGTACCGGAATCCGAATCGTCGCTCACTCATTGGGCGTGGAACCGCGGAAAGAAGTCGGTGGTCGGGGGAGAATCTGAGATCAAACGTCTCTCAGTGACCGCTGATGTCATTGTTGACTGCGGCGTATTCGGATCCCTCGACTTGGCTGCGTTACGAGCCGAGAATCCCTCACTTATCACTATCGCGATTTCTGCTTTTGGTGCTACGGGCCCCAAGAGCGACTGGTTGGCTACAGATTTGACAATTCTGGCGAGCGGCGGCCAGCTCGGTCTGACCGGCGATCCGGACCGGGCACCAGTGCAGGTAGGTGCTGTCCCTCAGGGGTGGTTGCATGCGGCTCTGGAGGCTGCAGAAGCGGCAACCATTGCTTTAGTTGAGCGCAGCAAGTCTGGCTGGGGACAACACATAGATGTCTCTGCTCAACAAGCAGTCACTCAATGCACGCAGACAATGTTGATGACTACTGCGGTTGGGGCGCCACTGGTTGCGCGCGCCGGCGGGGGAATCAAGGCAGGAGAATATGTTCTTCGCACGGTGTACCCGGCCTTGGATGGGTACGTGTCGATCACGTTCATGTTTGGTGAGATGGTTGGTCCCTTCAGCCGGCGGCTAATGGAATGGGTGCACGAGGAAGGCTTCTGTGATGAGGCAACTCGAGATCAGAACTGGATCGATTTCTTCACTCTGATTTACACAGGTCAGGCGGACCCTGAGGGTCTGAACCGCGCTCAGGATGCCATAGCAGCCTTCACAGCTACCAAAACCAAGGCCGAACTCATGGTCGGCAACCACGAACGGCGACTACTGATTGCTCCAGTCGCCACTACTCAAGACCTCCTTGAGTCCGAACATCTCGCAGTCCGCGGGTTTTTCGAAGAGGTCGCTGATTTCGAGTGCCCTTTCCCGGGTCGGTTTGCAAAAGCCAGTGTTCCTCTCACTGTTCTTGGCCCACCACCCAAGCTCGGTGAACACACCGAAGAAGTAATTGAGAACCTTGATAGAAGCCCGGTTGCTCCTCCTGCACTTACCCCTGCTCCGACTCGTCGACCGTTAGAGGGACTCAAGATTCTTGATTTCACCTGGGCTATCGCTGCTCCGATGGCTACTAGAAATCTTGCCGATCACGGCGCCACCGTTGTCCGGATCGAATCCGAGGGGCGGATCGATGTGATTCGCAACGCCGGACCGTTCGTTAACGATGAAACTCACCCTGACAACACAGCCCAATACCACTCAGCGAACGCCGGCAAGTACATGTTGAGTCTTGATCTTTCTAACGAAGCGGCGAACGCTGTCGTTTGGGATCTTGTCGACTGGGCTGATGTTGTCATTGAAGCTTTCACTCCTAAAGCAATGAAAAATTGGGGGCTTGATTACCAGTCCATCAAGGCACGCAAGCCCGAGATTGTGATGCTTTCGAGTTGTTTGATGGGACAGACCGGCCCAATGAACATGTACCCGGGCTTCGGTGTTCTAGCAGCCGCTCTTGGCGGGTTTTACGAGATCACGGGGTGGCCAGATCGTGCTCCTACGGGACCGTTTCTTGCCTATACCGATTACACCGCTCCTCGATTTACTGTCGCTGCTCTAATGGCTGCTGTTGATCATCGAAACAGAACCGGCGAAGGAGTGTACGTCGACCTGAGCCAGCACGAGTCGGCGTTGCATCTTCTCGGTCCCGCCCTGTTGGATCAAGCAGCCAACGGACGCACGGCGACTCGAACTGGAAACGTTAGCGATCGTTACAGCGTCCACGGCGTTTATCGGACCGCCGGCGAAGACAAGTGGATCGCTATCGTCTGCCAAGACCGAGAGGCTGAAGAAAGGTTGAGGGAACTCATTGGGTTGGCACAGATAGATGATTCGACGATCCAGGCGTGGACCGTGAGCCGTGACCGGTTCGAGTTACAAGACTTGTTGCAGTCTTCTGGCATCGCCGCCCATGTGGTTGCAGATTCTGCTGACGCGGTAGCTGACCCTCAACTCGCCCATAGAAATCATTTCCAACGTGTGCCTCAGGCCTACGCAGGTGAAACCGTCATCGAAGGTTCGCACTATCAGTTCAGTCGAACTCCGTCCGCGGCGTTGTGGGGTGGGGCCCCGATTGGGGAACACACCTTTGAAATATTGAGCGACATGTTGGGTTATGACAGCGACCAGATCGCGGACCTCGCTGCCACACAGGCGTTGTACTGAAAACTGCTTTTGGCTCTACCCAGCCACAAAGTGTTAGTCCCCGCACGAGATAGTCCTTTGGTGGCAGTTTCGAAGAGCTGCCTAATTTCTTGTCAAGTCAGCGGGGAGCGCCTTGGGGTGCAAAACTCACCGAAAGGAGGATGACACTCATGGACCGACAGCAGCAGATTGATCTTGCCAATGCCTTCATTCAGCAACTCGAAGCAAAAGAAGAGCATCGTTCCATGGCGGGCGACGTCGAGGATCCCAGCCTCGACAACGCTTACTTGGTGCAGGACTCGTTCATTGACGTCATGCTCGAACGCGGCGCGCGGATCGTTGGTTGGAAAGTGGCGTTGACCAGTAAGGCAATGCAAGAGTTTTGCGGGGTAGATCACCCTTTGTCGGGAGCTATCTTCGATAGCCGAGTGCAACAGTCGCCCTCTCAAGTCTCGTTAAGCGACCATAGACATCTGGGTCTCGAGTGCGAGATCGCAGTTCGCGTCAAGCGAGACTTAACACAGGGCGCTGAGCCCTACACCAAAGAGATCATCGTTGATGCTGTGGAGACCTGTTATCCAGCGTTCGAACTCATCGAAGATCGCGACGCCGATTACGACGCGCTCAACCCATTTGATTCAGTCTCGGAAAACGCTTGGAACGCCGGGGTAGTCCTGGGTGATCCCCTCCCAAACTGGGAAGAGCTTGATCTCGTAGAAACCCCAACAGTTTTGGAAGTGAATGGAGACACATTGGGCTCGGGCCGCACAGGTGACGCTTTAGGGCATCCGTTTGAGGCAGTGGCGTGGCTCGCTAATCACCTCAATAGCCGCGATCGCTTTCTTCGAGCCGGTGAATTTGTTATGACAGGCAGCACCGTCATTACATACTTTCCTGAACCTGGCGATCAGGTGCACTTTGTTGTGGGAGCCAACGCACCGGTACTGCTGCACTGCTCATAGTGAACATCGACTCGGCTAGCCTTGCGACGAAGACAAACCTGCAGAGTCAAAGGGAACATTGATGAGCAAAATGCAAATCATTCCGATGACCGGAAAGGCGTTCGGGGCCACAGTCAACGATGTCGATTTGAAGGACCTCAGCGACGACGACTTCGCCGTTCTCCACGACGCATTCCTAGACCACGGGTTTCTGCTGTTCCCAGAACAACATTTCACTGAAGTCGAAAGCGTCGCGTTTGGGGAACGATTCGGCGAACTGGAATTTGGCGGTTTGCCGATGGCGAACCAGAAAAAGCATCAAGACGGAACGTTCGGCGAGATCTACGACTTGCAGTCCCAAATGATGCGCACCAACGTTGGAAACGAAGGCTGGCACACGGACTCCACCTACAAACCAATATCCAGCAAAGTAGCGATGCTTTCAGCGGTGATAATCCCCGACGAGGGTGGCCAAACCGAATTAGCCGATCTACGCGCCGGCTACGACGCGCTTGACCAACAAACCAAAGAACTCATATCGGACCTGAGCGCCTTCCATTCAACAAACTATTCACAAGCCAACGACATCGGAGACTTCCCCGATACAAACGGGGAAGGCGCTTACGGCACCGTTTACCATGGCGAGGCCTACCTGAGACCTTTGGTAAAGATCCATCCCGAAACTGGTCGCCCCAATCTCTTCGTAGGTCGTCACGCATTCGGAATTCCCGGACTCAGCCGACCGGAAAGTCGAGCACTTATCCGATCGCTTGTTGAACACGTCATAAGCGACGACTCGCGTGTTTATACCAACAACTGGACTGTCGGCGACACACTGCTGTGGGACAACCGACGGATTCTGCATCGAGCCCGTCCCTACGACTACGAAAAACCGAGGTACCTCATCGGGACACGAGTGGCCGGTGACCCCACCAGCGAGTTGGCGTACTACCCAGAAGACCCCGAAGCCGAAGCGGGCAGAAAAGCTCTCACCGAAGAACTCGACCACCTACGTAGCGAGACAACGGACCGAATGTACGGAGCGACAACCGCGACGTTTTAGGTAGTGGCCGTTTGGGCGTAACCCTCCTGCATGAAAGCTCGCAAATAATCTCCATAACGGTAACTCTCACAAGCCAGGGGGCGTTCCTCGTCAACGCAGCCTGACATGGGTTCGATCATCGTGTCGGGGCGGGGGTCGAAGAAAAAGGGAATCGCGTACCGGTCGGCGCCACTGTCGTTGAGAGCTCGATGTTTCGTCGACAGGAAACGGTTGTTACTCCATGCGCGCAACGTGTCACCAGCATTCACGACGAACGATTCCGGCTCTTGAGCGACAGCGAACCAGCCGTCCGGTCCCTCAATCGATAAACCATCCACCTTGTTTGTTGGTAGCAACGTCATGAAACCGGCGTCGCTGTGCGGGTCAATCCCCCACTGGTCTGGCTTTGCAGATACAGGCGGGTAGTGGCTCACGCGAAGCGTCGCCAGAGACGGATCAAAATATTGGTCGAAAAAATCGGGAGGCATGCCCGATGCGACCGCGTACAACGGCAGCAATCGGTGGCAAAATTCCTCCAATAGTCGGTAATAACGTTCGGCTGCTTCCCTGAAACCCGGCAACAACGCTTCTGAAGGAAACTGATTGCGGTGTGACCCGGGGCGTCCCATGAAATACGCGGCGTTCAACGAGTAGGGACGAGTGTCGCGTTGAGCTCCTCCCATGGCGACGTAACCCATTGCCGTCGCGGTCATCGGATGACAGGTTTTTTCGGCTGCGGGCAGGTCGTGGTACTGCTCGGCCCATCGGTACATTTGTTCAATTTCTGCCCAGTCAATGCCGTGACCGACGACGGAGAAAAACCCTACATTTTCGAGAGCGTCACGAACCTGCGCGGCGGTGCTGTCTAGGGCATCTTGGACACCGGCGACAGCAGGGGCCACGTCAATTATCGGAAGAGGGTTAGTGATTTGTTGGGATGTCATATGAATTCCCCGAATAAATCGATTAGCCGCTTGCGCCTGTTGATTCGCGTGCTTTGAGATGGAGCCGATCGACATCAGGGGCAACTCGATGTTCGTCCCAATCAGCAAGGATTGGGTGAGCTGACGCACGCAACTCCTCGTGCAACTGGTCGCTGCCGATATCAGTAGTCAACTCCATTCGATGCCCGCTGGGGTCATGGAAGTAGATGGACTCACAAAAGGTGTGATCAATCGGACCAAGCACTGAATGACCGCCCTGTTCGAGGCGTTCCTTGTACATCAGCAGCGTTTCTCGACTATCCACTTTCAATGCAAGATGTTGCACCCAATCTGGTGTGTTGGGGTCAGGTGTCATTTCCTCAGACTCAGGGAGCTCGAAAAATGCGACCGACCCGCCGTCTGCCATCTGCAGGAAGATATGTATATGCGGGTATCGCTCTCCAGTGGACGGCACGATGTTTTCAGCGATCGAGGTCGCTAACTCAAGATCTAGATACTTCTCATAAAACTCGACTGTTTCTCGCGCGTCTGTGCACCGATACGCGACGTGATGTAAACGCTGAATGGTCATCCCTGCACCCCTAGCTAATACACAACAACCTAGCCACTGGCGCAATGGTCAACGCCGAGCTCTCATCAAACCCAACATCAGAGCGCTCTCCTGCCACCTGCTTCGACACGATTAGTTACCGAAGTCCGCTTGAACATTTGAAAGAATTACGATTGATCCGAACCGACGCTTAAGGGGAAATAGTGGACAGTGCTACCGAAAGCCAAGACCTGCTCAACCATTCCGCGACCTTCGCTGCGATGACCGAAGCAACTTCTTTGGATTGGCGGATTGTCGCTGCGCACAACCGTGCCTTCGCCGACGACGTAGCGGGTCGAGTACTTGATCATCTGCGTCTTTTGGACGGTGACTGCGGGGGGTTCGCGGTGGATCGTTTAGAACACTCGGTACAAACAGCGACTCGCGCGTTCAGGGCAAATAAGTCGGACGAGTACGTGGTGTGTGCCTTGCTGCACGATATTGGAGACACGCTCGGCTCCTATAACCATCAAGACATCGCCGCAGCGATCCTTCAGCCGTTCGTATCTGAGGACCATCTTTGGATGGTTGAGAAGCACGCCATATTTCAGGGTTACAACTTTTTTCATCATCTCGGACTTGATCGCGATATGAGAGACCAGTTTGTGGGTCATCGCGCCTACGACCTCACGGTCGAGTTCTGTCAAGAGTTCGACCAAGCAGCCTTCGATCCCACCTACGACTCAATGTCGCTTTTGGAGTTCGTGCCTGCGGTCGAAGCGTTATTCGCCGAGCCGAAGAATTCGATTTATCTCACAGAAGACGGCCAAATGGCCGGCACCACCGAACCGCCAGATTGAGGCTTAGCAGGCGCCGAGGGTGAGGGTTCTCAATCTGTTGCAGGCGAGTCCGCGTGTAGTCGTGGCGACCGAGTATGCCAATCCGTAAGTTGTTGGTAGCGGTCACCGAAGCATAAGACGACATCATCTTCGAATGGTCGTCCGATGATCTGCAGCCCGCAGGGTAATCCATCTTGGTCGAATCCCATCGGGACGGACAATGCCGGAAATCCTGCTGAATTCCATGCCGGTGTGTGCATTGCGGCCAACGAAATTGCCTTCCGGTCGGCCCCTTTGAAAGGTGTTGCTGCGTAGCCTGTAGTCGGGCTCAGAAGGACCTTGACACCGGTTTCGTCCATCTGGTCGAGTACTGCCTTGCGCGCAACTTGTCGCACTCGCTCCACCTGAACTAGATCACCAGCTGAAATGAGGGCGCCTTGAGCGATTGTTAGTCGGGTGGGTCGGCCGTATTCGCTCCACCGGTCACGCAGTTGGTCGCGGTGCCAAGAGAACGCTTCGGCTTGCAAAGCCATGAACGTGCCGTTGTGCATGGCTTCGTAGTGAGGGACCTCGAAGGGCACTATCTCGATCCCCGTGGCCTTCAATTCGGCGACCGCGTCGTCGAACACGGCCATCATCGGGTCAGAACTTGCGTCTACCAGCGACTGGTTCGTGATGACTCCAGCTCTGCCGAGGTCCGTGTCTGCGGCTAAGGCGGCGACGTAATCGAAATCTGGTCTCACCACCGTGGTTCTGTCAGTCGAGTCGTACCCGGCCATGACTGTAAGCATTGCCGCGCAGTCCCACACCGAAGTCGCCATAGGACCTATGTGGTCGTAGCTGAGGCCAAGAGGGATGCAACCGCTCTTTGGCACCAGCCCGAAGGTTTGTTTGAACCCGGTAATTCCGCAGTATGCGGCTGGCAGACGAACACTTCCTCCGGTGTCTGTTCCCAGCCCTCCTAAGAACTGACCTGATGCGATGCCGTTGGCTGTGCCTGAACTGGAACCGCCGGTCCAACGATCGGTGTTCCAAGGGTTGCGTGGAACTGGGAAGGGCTTTTCAAAATCAGGGAAGCCGATGGCGTACTCCATGGTGGTGGTCTTTCCTGTGACCACTGCCCCCGCAGCGCGTAACCGTCGAAGCAAAGGTCCGTCGCCCTGATTTCCCCACGACGGATCTTGTACCAGGGATTGAGCCGAAGTTGGTCCTTCGTCGGTGGAAATGATGTCCTTTATTCCCAACGGAATCCCGTGCAGTGGTCCGCGGTCCACGCCTGATTGGAGTTCACTGTCAGCCCGTTCAGCTGATTCAAGTGCTGTCTCGTCAAAACGACACAGGTAAGTGCCCAGAATGGGATCAAGATATTCGGAGGCTTCTAAGGCTCGTTCTACGATCTCGCGGCTGGTGAGTTTCCCATCGCGTAGGTCACTTGCGGTCTGTCGTATCGAGGTGTTTCCCACGGTCAGGAATCCAGTTCTGCTCGAAATACCGACGCTGTTACCTCATCACCCGTGTCGATTTCGTACATGTGGTCGACTTTTCGTCGCAGTACGGGAAAGATTCGCTCAAGCGAGGCGAGGTCCGCTCCTGTCGGTTCGATCCCTGCCAGGCTGAGCAGCGCCCTGACTTCGTTTACCGACTCAGAACCGGAATGGTCTTGTGTGTCAGCCATGATCCCACCTTAAGGCTGATCGACTAACTGCTGCTGAAGCCACGGGTTCACAGCCAGTTCACAGGACTGGTTTTCCATTCATTTCTCCCAGCGAATCGGCTAGAAGTTCAAGGCGTTCACCGTCGGGTCCACTGAAGTAGATCGAGTTACGGTGCTCAAAGGTGATTTCAACACCTGCCGCTTCCAGCTTCGACCTCAAATAGGTCTGTTTCTCAGGTGTCACCGAGATGGCAAGGTGATGCATTGATCCCAGTACCTCCGAATATGGTCCAAGGTTCAAACTGGGAAAATCGAAAAATGCTAAAGCATTGCCGTTTCCGACATCAAAAAAGAAGTGTGTGGAGCCTCGATAGTCACGGTTTTCGAAAAGTTCGGTCAGCGGAAACTCGAGGATCCCTTGATAAAAGTCGATTGTCCGTTTCACGTCGGAACTCAACAGAGCCAGGTGATGGACACCTCCAGCTGTTGATGGCGGACGAGCCTCAGCAGCGACCAGGTGTGCTCGCCTGAGCATTTCCCATTCTTCGCTCCGGTCGACTGCTTCACCATGCTTAGTTTCGCTCACCGCTGACCGCCTATTTCTCAACTCATGACCGCCGCTATCGGCCTCTCAGTCACCGCCGTAAAGCTAGCGCCACCTAGGGTGTCGCTCATGACCATCGTTCATTCATCAGATTCTGCTTCTGCCGCATTGGCAAATTTCGACATCAAAAACTCGACCG
Source organism: Acidimicrobiales bacterium (assembly GCA_034399415.1). Lineage (GTDB taxonomy): Bacteria > Actinomycetota > Acidimicrobiia > Acidimicrobiales > Poriferisodalaceae > UBA2110. The sequence continues at coordinate 3,866 of DASCSY010000051.1, read as the reverse complement.
CTATTCAGGTCGGTGACTTGTACATGTTCAGCGGCATGACCGCCATCAATCTCGATACGTTCGAAGTGTCCGATGGTGATCTGGCAACCCAGGCTCGTTTGACCTTAGAAAATTTCGGTGTGATTCTCGAAGATTTTGGTCTCTCATTGGATCACGTTGTGAAGGTCAACGCCCAACTCACTAACGTCCACGACTTTCCCGTGTGGAACGAAGTGTTCCTTGACATATTCGAGGCACCGTATCCGTGTCGGACCACAGTGGGAGCACCACTCGTGGTTGGAGAAATCGAAGTCGAGATTACGGCCGCTTCTACCCCGCGACGCTAAGGGTCTGTTAGCTATTGCGACGAGGTAACTTCATCGACAGGGAGAGCTATGCGACTTTTCAGCCATAAGCGCCGGCCGGTGCATCTCGGACCACATTGTGCCGAACGACTTCCTCGTCTCGCTCCTGATGCGACCCCCAACGGGTGGACAGGGACAACTCCATCCTCGCCGACCGAAAAGGCGATTCCGGGTCCTCAGGCGGCGCTAAATTCCTTTGCTCGCTATCAAGAACTTTTTGACGCAGCTCGCCGAGGGGTGTCAGCTTCCGAACGGGCACCGATTCCGGGTGGACCTGATGAAGTCGCGGCCAATCTCGCCGCCGGTTGTTATTTCCTTGATGCCGACGCCGCAGCTACTTGTCTGGTGCCTCGCGACGCGTGGTCAAGTGAACCGACGGCCAAAATAGCGACCCATCGCTGGGCTGTGGTCGTCTTGATCGACTTCGCTCACGGGGTTGAAGCTGGCCGTCCCGGTGACGCCTGGACGCTGGGGAGCCAGCAGGCCGCTGCCGACCTCAGGGCCACCGAGCTGGCGGTGATCACCGCCGGATACATTCGAAACCTGGGCTATGACGCTACTGCCCATACTGCGGGGGCCAGCGACCTCGATCTGGGACGTGTCGCTCTTCAGGCTGGACTTCTAGAGATCTGTAATGGCGAACTGCGCAGCCCTTGGTCGAAGCGGGGATTCGGAATTGGAGTGGTGACTACTGACCTAGAAACGACACCTCAAGCCCCATTGGCCCCACGTTCTTGGAGCGATCGTCTTCGGTCTCACGGCCCGCGTTGGTGGTTCGGGTTTGGTGGCACTCGACCTGGGTGGGGCAGGTTGAGAGGCGAGTGCCGTCCGCTTCACCTGGGGAACTACCCCATGGAACGTGTCCGTCGGGTAAGCGAGGCCACCACCTTGGTACTCGAAGAGGAAATTCCGAGGGTGCCTCAAAGGGCGAGTTTCTTCGATCGGCCCATTCACGGGGACTTAGGAACCAAGTTTGTTGAGGATCGCAAGGTCTTCGCGTTCAAGACTCCTTCGGCGCATGCCTATGTGTCGATGATCCGCTCCATGGTTCCCCACCAAGACGGTCCGATTGCGGATCGCACAGCGCCTGGGACCGATGATTCAGATGCAAACGCCTCATCGGTCAAAGCGCTTGCGCATCTTCTGGGTGGGGACATGGTTGGGATCTGCAGGATTCCTCACCATGCCTGGTATTCCCACGACGCGGGCGGAGAACCAATAGAGCCTTATCATCAAAATGCGATCGTCATTCTTCTTGATCAGGGCTACGAAACAATGGAGGGTGCTTCAGGCGACGACTGGATCTCCGGTGCTCAGTCAATGCGGGCGTACATGCGGGGCGCTGAAATAGCTGGTGTCATCGCCGAGCATCTGCGCGGTCTCGGCTGGTCAGCCCGAAGTCAGACCAATGCCCTTTCCCATGTCCTTCACATACCACTCGTCCTTGACGCTGGTCTCGGAGAACTGAGTCGGATTGGTGAGTTGGTCTTGAACCCGTTTGTTGGTCCGCGGTTCAAGTCGGTGGTGGTCACCACTGATCTGCCTCTAACTCCCGACCGCCACATCGACTTCGGTTTGCAGGACTTTTGTGAGAAGTGCACCAAGTGTGCGCGGGAATGCCCTTGTGGTGCGATCAGCTTCACGGACAAGGTCATCTTCAACGGTTACGAGATATGGAAACCGGATGCTGAGAAATGCGCGAAATATCGGTTGGGTAACTTGAAGGGTTCGGCGTGCGGGCGTTGCATGAAAACCTGCCCCTACAACACCGAAGGTCTGCTGTCACAACGACTGTGGCTCTGGGCTGCGATTCGACTGCCTTTTCTGCGCAGGAGTATCGCCCGCTGGGACGACCGGGTTAAGAATGGCTCGATAAACCTGGTGAAGAAATGGTGGTGGGATTTGGAGTTCGTCGATGGTCGAACCGTCGAACCTTCGAAGGGAACTAATCGTCGAGAACTCGACATGAACGGTGGCAGGATCGCTAGCAAACAAAAAATTGCTATGTACTTCGCTGATCAGAACCCACCCCCCGAAGCGGTAGGTGTTGCAGTCAAACCGAATCGGAAAGAAGCGGTCGAGCGTGGCGCTGCGGCCGAGTCTCCTGCAATGGCACGCCGGCGGGTTGGCCGTTAGCTTCGTCTTGTAGGTCAAGTTCATTTTCTGAATGTTCAGTCTTGAACCAAGGTCCTAATGCCGGGTGCGAAGGGTTACAAGCTCGCTTGGCCGTCGCGTAGCACCAGGTATTGCCGATCAGGGTCGTTTTGAGCGACGTCGCCTTCGGCGTTAGGGGTGCGGAGCACGGCGCCATCGGGAGCGTATTGCAAGATGTAACTCTTCCGCTCTGATTCGGTCAGGTTGGGGCCAGTGCGGTGTGGAGCGAGAGACGAGAACACGACGATATCGCCGGCTCTGGCCCGCACAGGAACCGCGTCTTCTGAAGGGATGAGGCACCGCCAGCCATGCGGTGTGGCCTCGTGGGCGAGGGTACCTCGCCGATGCATTCCCGGTAACACCCATGGGCACCCGTTGTTCTCATCGGTGTCAGTCAGAGCGATCCAGCAGGTGAGGTATTGCTGAGGTTCGATGAAAGTGTAGGAATTGTCCTGATGAAAAGGGAACTCCTCAGACTGGCCCGGTTTCTTATACACCGCCTGATCCCAGTACAAGCGAACGTCGGGCCCGACCAGGTCGTGGCATAGGTCCAGGATCACTGGTGAGTGACTGAGTTCGCGCAAGAAGTCGGATCGTTGCACGAGATGTTTCGTGAACGTGATGCCATCAGCTTGAGAGATGTAGATCCGGCCGTCGGGTTGGGTCCGCAGGTGGGCTTCCATCCTGGCCTCGAAGGGATCGATCTCTTCGATTGTTTGAGCGATCTCGTCGGCGTCAAATCCGCCTTCGAGTAAAAAGAATCCTTCCTCGCTGAACTGCTGCACCTGGTCAGAATCAAGCCGCCGCCGTGGAAGGGTCGACTCCTGCCACCTGAACGATTCGTTGAGGGGGTGAAGCACAGGAGAATTCACGACAGCACCGTAGCAACCTGACTTCACAACGGCACGAGGTGCGTCGGTCTCTCACCGGAGGAGTATGTGTTGGTCCACCATCTGATTCCAGGAAATCGAGGCGGTCAATGAGTCGCCGACATAACGACCGTTCAAGCAACGATGGCGAATGGCCCTTCAAGTTGACCCGCGGTCAGGGAACTATTGTCATTGGTCATGAAAGTTTCGGGGCGCGCCGGGGGTCTCACGGCTGAGCAGTGGACACATTGGGAAGAGCGTGGATTTTTTCTGATTCCAGGTTTTTCAACACCCGATCTATGTCAGGCAATGTTGGCACGCGCTGTGGAAATTGCGCGAGCCGCTGGTGAGTCAGGCGTTGCCGACGGAGTGATAGCCGAATCGGGTGTCGTTGACGGCGCGATCGTGCATCCCGAAAACAATCTCCTGATAGGGGCCGACCCTGGACGGGCACCAGAAGTTGCCGTATCGAAGATTTTTCGGCTGGCCCGCGACCCAC
>DASCSY010000050.1:0-13560 GCA_034399415.1 Acidimicrobiales bacterium | reverse complement strand
AGCTGTCCTTAGCTAACACCAGTGACCTCACAATATGAAGTGGCCGTTATTGGCAGAGGACTCATTGGATCTGCCGCGGCTCGCCACCTTGCTGAAGCAGGTCAACGCGTTGTCGTCATCGGTCCAGACGAACCGACGGATCGACGAGTCAGCCCAGGCCCGTTCTGCAGCCACCCCGACGAGGGACGGATCACTCGCGTGGCGGGGCGGACCCCCATCTGGTCACAGCTAGCAGCTCGATCGATAGATCGTTACGAAGATATCGCTCAACGGTCAAGTATCGATTTCCATGTTCAGTGTGGGTTGGTCAGCTCGTCGCCAAAAATATCGGACTGGCTGGAGAACTCGGCAATAGCTGGAGGTAACGCCCGGCCTGTAACCGCTGAGTGGGTGTCCGAAAACACTGGCATTGTTCTCCGTAATGGCCATCCTGCTTTATATGAAGGTGATCCAGCCGGATATATCAACCCGCGTCGACTCATCGCCGCACAAACAACACTCGCTGAAGCGGCAGGTGCTGTTGTCGTAAAAGAGGCAGCCTCCACACTTCAAACAAGTGGCAATGGCTACTCCGTTGGTGGCCCCTGGGGGTCCTTACCCGCTCGTCGAGTGTTGGTCTCCACCGGGGCCTTCGGCAGCGAATTGCTGCCTTGCTCCCTGAATCTTCAGCGCATGCGACGCACGACGGTCACAGCAGAAATATCAGTCCAAGACGCACTTCCGAGCCTGATATGCGTGGACCCCCCCGATGAACGACTGGACGAAATTTACTGGGTCCCTCCCGTCCGATACTCCGACGGCAGATTGGCGCTCAAGATTGGCGGGTCCTTACGCGATTCGGAATCCGTTGAGCAGGCCGCGCTTACTGAGTGGTTCCACGGCGACGGAAACCCGACGGAGGTAGAGGCATTACGGAACTCCCTTATGGGCCTTCTCCCGGGAATCGAAGTTCGCAGTTGGGCCCAAAAGCCCTGCGTGGTTGCCAACACCCCAACCGATCACCCATATGTTGGCTGGGTTGACGACGGCATCGCTGTGGCATTGGGCGGATGTGGAGCAGCCGCCAAGAGCAGCGATGAACTCGGGCGCTTAGCTTCAACGTTGTTCGAATCGGCGAACTGGACTGACACGCTGCCTGCCGCGGCTTTTGAACCTGTTTTCGACTAGCGCCCCAGAAGGAGGCAATGGCTGAAAATATTGGGGTCTTTGCCTCAGGCCGTGTCAAGGTGACGCAAGAAGAACTGCACTGTCGGGCCGATAGACACGACGAACCAAAGCGTTCCCCAACCAATGGTGCCACCCATCGTCAGACCGCCTGCAAGGGCGGCTCCCTCAATAACGGTTCGGGCTTTCCATATCGCGAGTCCCCGACGATCTAGAGCGGTCATCAGCCCATCTCGAGGACCAGGTCCCAGTCGTGCCCCGATATAAAACCCGGAACCGAGCGCGACGACAATGGGTCCAAAGAAAGTACATGCGACACGCAGCAAGAAGTTAGTTGGACTACCCCCGATCGTGACCGTGGCGTCCACGACTAACCCGATGACTAACACGTTGGCCAAGGTCCCGACGCCCATTGGTTCTTTGAGGACGACCAACGCAATCAGCAATACGGCGCCGACAAGAATCATCGCTATGCCGATGGTGAGGGACGTTTGTTCAGCGAGCCCTTGATGGAAAATATCCCAGGGTGGTAAACCGAAATTGCCGATAACAACTAATCCAAGACCGACCCCAAAAAACACGAGGCCAACCGCTAGCCGCAGATAGCGCAGTGAGAGCGAGGTTTGGTTAGTCACGGAATGCAACGATAGGGACGTGAATTGAATGTCACGATGACGATTCAATCACCCTGAATGTCAGATTCACCCTAGGTTGGCTGATGCGCTTCGAACGCGGTACTTCGTGTTCCCACAACCGTTGCGTGGAACCGCGCATAACTAGGACATCGCCTGACCGAAGAACGATGTCAACCGGTGCCTGAGATCGATCTTTGCGTCGCATGCGAAACTTACGAGATGCACCCAGGCTGACTGACGCGATTACTGGGTCCACCCCGAGGACCTTTTCGTCGTCAGCATGCCAGTCCACCTTGTCGTTTCCGTCCCTATAAAAGTTCACCAAGACCGAGTTGAATTGGGTAGCAGCGAGCTTGGTCACTCGTTCTCTGATCCGCTGCAGAGAGGGTGTCCATGCGGATGGCTTCATCTCGATCCCCGACCAAACGTATGAACAGTCAGGGTCGCCGTACCAAGCGTTGAGCCGTGGGACATCATGCGTCTGCCCAAACATCGAAATCTTGTCTTGTCGCCAATCAGTCTCTTGTATCAATCGTTTACACAATCGGTCGCCACTCTTGGGAGACCACGCTTGTTGATGAAGAACAATGTCCGCACCAGGAAGATCAATATGTTGCGTAGCTGGTCCTTCGAATAGCCCGCCCTGAGATGTTAATAAGTGGTCGCTCACTAGAAGATGCTGAATCCACCATCGATTTTTATGACGTCCCCTGTATGCCATCTGCTCGCATCGCTCATTAAATACACCGCTATGGCACCGAAATCGTCAGGTTGGCCCCAACGTCGCATAGGAATCCTCGGCATCACGTTGTTCGCGAATTTCTCCCAGCCGAAGAGCCCCGCTGTCATATCGGTTTCGATCCAGCCTGGGATCACTGCATTCGCGGTGATCTTGTATCGCGCCATTTCCACCGAAAGACCCATCATCATCGCCAGCATCGCCCCCTTGCTAGCGCCGTAAGCCTGACCCTTAGCTGCTCCTTGGATTGCGGTACCGCTTGACGTGAGAACCAGAGAACCCCCCTCACCCTGCTCAACCATTTGGCGAGTTGCCGCTCTGAGGGTGTAAAAGACGCCGTTCAGATTGACATCCAAGACCGAAAACCAATCTTCGTTCGAGTGTTCAAAAAACGGCTTTTGATTCTGGGTGCCAATGCCGGCATTCGGAAAACAGCCATCGATCCTGCCGTACCTTTCGATGACCGATGCCATACATTCCTCGACTTCTTGTTCGTTAGACACGTCACACCGCACAGACGAAGCCGACGGATTTATCGCCCGCAGTTCTTCTTCAGCGGCAGAGTTTTTGTCTGGGTTAGTGCCCCATACGCTGACGTCAGCGCCCGCTGCGGCGAGAGCCCTGGCGAATCCCAGACCGATTCCTCCATTTCCCCCCGTGACGACCGCCACCTTCCCGGTCAAATCGAATCCGTCGTAGGTCATGACCCACTCCCTCTGATATTGGTGTCGCTCGAATACTAGAAGGCTCAAGTTGAGCGAAGTTGTGAAGTGTCTGGGAGACTCTCGCGATGGAATTTGAGACCGTCAGAATCGATGGCGAAGGACCAGTCCGTCAACTTGTACTGAATCGCCCCGAAGTTCATAACGCAGTAAATGCCCAGCTAGTAGCCGACACCCACCAAGCCGCCAGTTTGCTCGACGCTGACCCGTCAGTGCGGGTGGTAATAGTGCGAGGAGAGGGCAAATCTTTTTGTTCAGGGGCTGACCTCAAACAACCCCGAACGAGTCCACAAGGAGCAATGATCGGATCCAAGCAGGGAGCGAACATGTACGACACCTTGCTACATCTGAATCCCATCACTATCGCGCTATGTCATGGATACATGATCGGTGGCGGCGCAGTGGTTCCCGCAGCATGCGATTTTCGAATTGGAAGCCCGACCGTAAATCTCACCCTGAATGAAGTGAGCATCGGTTTCAACTTGACCTGGCATTCGCTTCCTGCACTGGTGAATTTGGTTGGACCGCATCGAGCAAAAGAAATGCTGATCCTCGGCCGAAGCTACGACATGCATCAACTGGATGATTATGGGTACTTCACAGACACCGTGGAAGATGATGCCGCTTTGTTGCCTGCTGCAGAGGTGCTCGCCGCCCAAGTGGTCAATCAGCCTCCGGTACCCGTCACCGTAACCAAAGCCTCAATAAACGCCCAATCGATGCCTCTCGGTCGCGCTATTCAACATATGGACCACGTCGCCGTTGGCTATATGGGTAAGAGCGACAGTTCACGCACCGCCAGAACTACATACTTTGACAACGAACAGCGCGACTGGAGCGAAGACTGATTCGACGTCAGATGGAGAGGACACAAATGAACATTTCGGGCGAAGCCGCCATTGTTGGGATTGGTGAAACCGACTACTTCCGGGGCGCCAAACAAACCGTCCCCGAACTTGTATTGAGTGCCTCGATGGAAGCCATTCACGATGCTGGCCTGCAACCAACCGATATCGACGCCGTCATCCCACCCCCGGGATATTTAAGTGCAGAAGAAATTGCCGCCAACTTGGGTATTCCCGAAATGAGGTACGCGACAGAAGTTCGGATGGGCGGAGCGAGTCCTACAGCGTCGCTTCAGTCCGCGGTCATGGCCCTAAGCGCCGGCATTGCAACCAACGTACTGATTACTTTCGGTTGGAACGGGTACTCCGCATTTCGCCGCCGACCCGATACTGCGCCAAGCAAACGAAAAGGCGATCCTGGCCCGTTCATTGACGTCAGTCGCAACTTTTACGCCCCGTACGGCGTGCGGTCAGCCGTGCAGTGGTACTCGATGTACATACAACGCTATGTGAACCTGTATGGCATCGGCCCGGAGGACGCTGCACAGGTCGCTCTTACCTGTCGAGAGCACGCTCACCTGAACGACAAAGCTTTGATGGCGGGCCGGCCCATGACGATGGACGACTACCTGTCGTCGCCCTTCATTACGGAACCGATGCGCAAACTTGATTGTTGTCTAGAAACCGATTGCGCTGCAGCTGTTGTGCTCACGACAACTAACCGGGCAAAAGACCTGCCCCATGCCCCGGTTCTCTGGTTGGGAGGGGCCGAAGGTCATCCATATCCGGCCGACGAACTAACCAATCGACCTGACATGCTCAAATTAGGGTTGGACTCAGCAGCGCCCCGTGCTTTTTCAATGGCTGGTGTGGTGCCCACTGACATGGACTTTCTTCAGATTTACGATTGCTTCACCTACGTCGTGTTGATGGAACTTGAGGCCATCGGAATTTGCGATAAGGGAGGAGCAGGAGAGTTTGTGAAAGACGGAAATATTGGGCTTGGAGGACGGTATCCACTTAACACCCACGGCGGATTGCTGTCTCAAGGCCACTGCTGGGGTCTTAACCACGTAGTTGAGGCGACCAGGCAGCTACGTCATAACGCTGGTGCAGCACAAGTAGACAATTGCGAATTAGGGGTGGTCACGGGCTACGGCGATCTAGGTGATGGCAGCATCGCGATACTTGGAAGAGCCTGACTATGACCGAGGAAACCCCGAAGCAATACAAGAAATATGTTCCTCAACCAGAAGGTCTTAACCTTGAGTTACATACGCGAGCCGTTGAAAGTGGACTGCTCCACATACAGCGATGCGCCGACTGCGGCCAGGCCCGCCAACCGCCCCGTTACTACTGTCAACAATGCTTTTCGGGTGATTACGACTTCGTCCCGGTTTCGGGCGCTGGATCTATCTATTCGTTTGCTATCAATCACTTCACGATCGACCGAGCTTGGATCGAAGAGCTGCCGTATATCACTGCTGTCGTTGAACTTGCCGAAGGACCGCGGGTGGTGGGGGCGTTGCGAAACGCCGAGCCAGGCGGCGTGGCGTTAGGTGACCCAGTAACTGTCTCGGTGGAGCCACGAGGCGAAGACTTCGCATTTATTTGGGTTGATCTGAGTTCTTAACTGGATCAGCTGCAACTGTGTTGTCTGAGAGTTCGACTAAATGCGGTAGTTCGGTCAGAGGCGCGCTGAAACAAATTCGGTGAGACCCATGGGGCCGAACATGTCTGACATGGATTCAATGCGGTCTGCTGGATGACGAGTGCCCGTCCCATCGGCGATCCGGGTCATCATCTCGAAGTTGGCAACAACCGCGGCCGCGTCCAACATGGTTGCCTCGTCAGTGGCTTCCACCAGCGCCGCTCGAGCGGACGGTAACGACTCTAAATCGTTAATGGAGGCATCTACGAGTGCGGCTAACTCTGGCGCGTGCTGTATTGCATCGCTGTCTTGTAGATCGCCACGGACGACATCTAAATCAAGTGTCAGGTCGTTTGCCCTGCTGCTCGCACGGAGCATCATTGAGTGCGCCGCAGTTCAGTAAAAACATTCCCGATGCGCGGAGAGCCTTCCTGCCACAAGTTCTATTTGCCGACGAGACAAAGTGCCCCGAGACCAGTTCAGGTCAATCATTTCCCCCATCGGAATGTATTGAGCGCTGGCGAGAGTCGCCAAAGTGTCCATCGCCGCTGGAACCGAACTGAGCGCTCGAATGACAGGAGCCAGCGCGGTAAGCCCGCCATAATAAGGCGCGAGTTCTGGAGTGGCATCTTCAAGATGCACCACCGGCACCCAATGGTGGTTAGCCGGTTTCGAAGGTTGAGACTGGCCCGTTGGTTGGCCTTCAAGAGCCTCGGGGAAGTCTGGACGTGTGATTCCAGCTATCTGAGCGAAGCGAAGCACCGACGCGACGCTGATCGTAACTTCAATTATTTCTACCCACTGTTGGGGAGTTACTCCAGTTGCGTCGCGCATCTTTTGATACCACTCTTCGGTGAGAGTCCCCGCGTGTACGGCTAGGCGGTACACAGCGTCTTGCAACTCCGGGCTGATGACCGAATCGTTGGGAAGGCGTCCGCTGTTCGAAGCGCTGTCCCAGGGTGGGATCGGGTCGGGGTCGTCCAGAGCTGTGCGCACGACCTCAGCCACCGCTAGGCGTTCGGAGCCATTCCACCACGTCCCAGGTGCAGCCAGCTTTTCCCACACATGAGCGTGAGCTGCGGTTAGATCGGAGCGAACCGACACATCTGATGCTTGATGCGTTGACTCAACAAGTGATGTTGGAGTTTGCGTCATAACGCGCTCCTTGTAAATGAGGCCTCTATTGGCACGGTAGTTGCTGTCAGCGCGGCACGATAGTGGGTATGGCTTGGATTGAGATTGTTCCCGACGATGAATGGGCTGACAGCGAACCCCTCAGCAATCTTTATGAGGTGGTTGTCGACAGAGATTATGGACGTATTGATTACATCATGTCGGTACATTCACTGAATCCTCGGAGTCTGGCAGCACACGACGGCGTGTATCGGTCAGCAATGGCGGGCACCCGCACCCTGCGCAAAGCAGAACGGGAGATGATTGCGTTAGTCGTCAGTCTGCAAAATCGTTGCCACTACTGAATTCGTCATCATCGGCGCGGTCTGCGTCGACTGCTGAAAGACGATGCGTTGGCCGCAGCGATCGAAGGCGACTGGGAGACTGCCCCGATTAATGACAAGAGAAAAACGATGCTTCGTTACGCGGTGAAATTGACCCAAACTCCGGCCGATATGTCAGCCAATGATGTGGTTGTGCTCCGCGAAGCAGGATTCACCGACCGAGACGTCCTCGACATAGTCGAGGTCACGGCCTACTACGCCTATGCCAACCGAATAGCCGATGGTTTGGGAATACCTGACGAGGATTGGATCGGAGACTGACTGCGTAGATGGCGTGTCCTAACTGAAGTTAGGTGCGATTTCTTCGGCGAAACGATTGATCGCTTCAAGGCGTCCTTCGGTGCCACGACCAAGGACAAAAAACGCGGCGTGGCTGAGCCCGGCGTCGGCGTACTGACCTATTTGGTCAATTACTTGCTCGGTGCTTCCTCCGATCTCTCCCTCATCAAGATTTCCGCCATCGAAGTTGAGCCTAAATAGGCTGGTCAGTTCTAGTTCTTTCCAGTCGCGTCCCACAGCCTCGCATGCCCTTGTAACCGCAGCCCATTGCTGGGAAAGTAAATCCGGACTTCCGAAGGCGCTGTGAAACGCATCACCGAAAATAGCGGTGCGTTTGAAGGCTGCCGGGGAATGACCACCAACCCATACCGGTATGTGGTTGTTGAGGGGTTTGGGGCTAAAGCCGATGTCTCGAAAACTGGTCCAAGCGCCTTCATAAGTAGATAACCCGTCTTCAAAGAGCACCTCAAATACTTCCAATGTTTCGTCAGCACGCGAACCTCGCTGGTCCCAAGGACGACCCACCGCTTCAAACTCTTCTTTCATCCAGCCGACGCCGACACCCATGATCGCTCGGCCATTTGAAAGATGATCGAGTGTGGCCCAACTTTTAGCCTGCTGCACAGCGCCCCGATAACCCAAGATCAGGACTGTGGTCCCCAGCAGGACTCGTTCGGTGATGCCGGCGACAAATTGGAGCGTTCCGATGCAATCCAGCCAGGCGCTGCCAGCTGCGGGGAAGCCGCTGTTGTCGTCGGCATAGGGGTACTTCGAACTCAGTGTCGCCGGGTCAGGCCACGCGATGTGATCACTTGACCACAGCGACGCGTAGCCGAGATTCTCGGCAGTCGTCGCGATGGTGATCATTGCCTCGCGACTGGGATCGCGTCCAGCATCAGGAAGATGAACACCGAATTCCATTGGGGTCCTTTCGAGCGCTGAAACGGACCCTAGAAGATGTGAGGCGGTTCGCGCGGCGCGGCCCTCTTGATGTCTCTACGCTTCGTCCCATGGATAAGGAGGACTTTTACCGAGAAGCCCGCCGCGACCTTCCAGGTCCGCTGGCGGGAACGAGAGTTATTGATACCACCACGGCCTGGGCTGGTCCGATGGCGGCGTGCCTTCTCGCTGACTATGGCGCCGATGTTGTTCGAGTTGCGATGCCTGGCACTCAAGGCGCGTCCTGGAAGCCGCTTATTGGGGGGACTTCAAGATCTTTCGCCGAAGAAACTGTGAACCGAAACAAGAGAAGCGTGACGATCGACCTTCGCAAGCCGGAAGGCGCTGAAACTTTCCTGACCCTCGTGTCCTCAGCCGACGTAGTTATCGAAAACTTCAAGCCAGGCACTCTTTCTGAGTGGGGCGTGGGGTATGAACATTGCCGGTCGGTAAAGCCTGACCTCGTGTACGTGTCCCTCAGTGGTTGGGGCCAATTTGGACCCGAATCGGAACGACCCGGATATGACCCAGGCGCGCTCGCTCACAGCGGATGGATGGCGCTCAACGGATCGGTGGACGGGCCACCAACCAAGGCTCCGACGTTTCTGGCTGATGATCTCTCAGGGCTACATGCCGCCCTTGCCGCCTTGGCCGCTCTCCGTCACCGCGACGCAACAGGCGAGGGCCAACACGTAGACGTTTCGCTTCTTGACTCGATTCTTTATCAATCGAACGGCTACCTGACATTGGGAGCAACAGGTGACCCTCTAGAACGATGGGGTAGCCAGGTGCGGGTGTGTGCACCAACCAACTGTTACCAATGCCGAGATGGGTTTGTGTTCATGGCCTTGATTCTTGATTCTCATTGGGTTCGCTTGACCGAAGTGTTGGGTTGCCCCGAGCTTGGAACCGATCCTCGCTATTTGACTAACGAGGATCGCGTGACCCACCGCTCCGAAGTCGAGAACTTGGTAGCGGAGTGGTGTCGAGATCAACCTAAAGACGAAGTCATTAGCGCAATCGACGCGGCGGGGATTGTGATATCGGCGGTAAATACCTTCGCTGATGCTGCTCGAGATCCGCATGTTTTGGAGCGCGACATGTTGCAGACAACGGAGTTAATTGACGGATCCTCAGCACCCTTGACTGGCCCAGCGGCAAAGTTCAGTCGCACCCCTGTGGGAGTCCGCCATGGAGCGCCTCACCCTAATCAACACACCGATGAAATCCTGGCTGAAGTAGGAGTGACAAGCGAGCAGTTGGAGCTCCTTCGTCGCGCTGGGGTAATTGACTGAAGAATCGTCACCCACTGTCCTCTCCTGCTGTCACTATGTAACTCGTGAACATCGTTCTGGTATCGGTGGTTGTAGCCCTGGCCGCGGTAACTGGCTACCTGGCCAGTCAATTGCGTCGCCGGGCTGTCGACAGTTCTGGTCTAAATACGGAAGTTCGAGTGGACACAGAAGGGCTTGTGACCGCCGTCAAGGAAGCCGTCGACGCGCGAGTAGGCAAAGCAGCGCAGGAGGCTTTGAAGACCAATACTGAACTCGCAAGTCAACTCATTGATGAACGATCGAGGACGCTGGAAGAGCAAACGAGGAATCTGCTCCAGCCAGTCACAGAACAGATGGGCCAGTTGAAAGCTTCTGTTGGTGATTTGAAATCAACTTACGAGAAAAACAAGGGCTCGGTTGACAGTCTCAACGAGAGTCTTACTCAACAAATCAGCGAGCTCACCTCACACACCGGCGCGCTGGCCGGTGCATTGAAATCCCCCTCCGCTCGCGGCGCCTGGGGTGAAAATCAGTTACGGAACATTATTGATCTCTCGGGGATGGCTTCTTACTGCGACTTCTCCGAACAGACCACAGGAACGAGTGATGAGGGGGCTCTCCGACCGGACCTTACTGTCAGATTACCGAACGGCGCATTCTTGGTGGTTGACTCGAAAGTTCCATTGTCGGCGTACCTTCGGATGCAAGAAATCGATGACACCGCAGCTAGAGAAGCTGAGTTGAAGGGTCACGTCAAGGCCATGCAAAGCCATGTCAAGGCGCTGGCCGATAAGCGGTACTGGGCGCTATTTGATGATGCACCAGACTTCGTTGTGATGTTCGTTCCCGGAGAATCTTTTCTTGCCGACGCATTGAGAGCAGAACCGGCGTTAGTAGACGAAGCGATGCGGCAGCGTGTGGTCATCGCATCACCGATGAGTCTGATGGCTTTGTTGCTGACGATCGCTCGAGGTTGGCAAACGACCTTGCTGGCTGAGAATGCCAAGAAGGTTGAGGAGCACGGACGAGAATTACATCGCCGAGTAGGAACGACACTTGCAGCGATGGCGAAAACCGGACGTGGTCTAGAAACCGCGACCAAGGCCTACAACGAGATGGTGGGGAGCGTCGAGAGCCGGATGCTGCCAACACTTAGAAAATTTAGCGAGTTAGGTGTCTCGGGGGAAGAGCTACCAGAAGTGAAACCCGTCGAGAGCAGTGCTCGAGATTTGACCTCCCGCGAATTAGATAGCGGGTCGGAATCAACTGAATAATGCTCGGCGAGCGGTCAGGTCAAGCTTTGTGCGGCGTCAATGAAAGGCTCGATTTTCTCCAGATTGGCGTCAAGATGCTTGCTCCCTTGACGCAAAAAAGGAATCAACAACTGGGTCACTCCAGCCTCGGCGTACGCTTCGACTAACGAGGGGTCCATTCGGTCGTTCACTGCCCCAACATGAATTTCTAATTCTTCGATGGAACGTCCCTCAGCTTCCATGAACTGAGCGAGACGGTTGACCATGTCATTGCTGCCTTCAGGCGAAAGATTGATGCCGTACCAACCCTTCCCAAAGCGAGCCGTTCGGCGAAGAGCCGCGTCTGAATGGCCGCCAACGCAGATGGGAACTCCACCCGCCTGGACCGGCTTGGGGTGCATTCGACATTCTCGCAACTGGTAGAGGTCACCCTCAAAAGAACTCACTTCGTCATTCCAGAGGGCGTTGATCACCTCGAGGTATTCGTCGCATCGTTTCCCCCTATTCACCCAAGGGGCGCCACAGGCCTCAAACTCTTCCCAACTCCAACCGACCCCAACACCGAAGTCGAGACGACCGTTAGATAAGAAGTCGAGCGTTGCGTACTCCTTGGCGACGTACACGGGATTGTTTTGAGGAAGGATGCAGATACCCGTACCGAGACGCAGAGTGGAGGTGCAGGCTGCGAGGAATCCGATGCTGCCCACCATGTCCATTAGGCCGCTGCCTTGGGGGAAGCGAAACACCCCGTCGGGGTTCCCAGGATACGTTGACTCGTAGTCATCAAATAGGACGACGTGTTCGCCCAGCCAGAAGGAATGAACTCCCATCGCTTCAGCCTTATACCCGAATTCTTGCAAGAATTCAGGTGTTGCCACAGGTGACCGTAACGGCGTGAATAAACCGATCTTCATCGAAGGTGTCTTTCGTCTAGGAGTCCTTGACCGATGTCACCACTTCAGAGGTATGCGTCGAGGCCCACGAACCTGACCCCCGGACCACGTCACGACGTTGGGGTCTACCAGTTCGAATTCAGGGATGCGGCGGAACCACTCTTCCAACGCGACCTTGATTTCCATCCGAGCCAAATTCGAACCGAGACATCGGTGAATGCCTAGCCCGAAAGCCGAATGGCGGTTTACTTCCCGATCGATCTGAAACGTCTCGGCATCTTCCATGAACTCGTCATCTCGATTAGCTGCTGCGAAGGGGAGTAGCACTCGCTGTCCTGGGCAGAGCGTTGTGCCGGAGAGCTCCACCTCTTCGGTGATCACTCTGGCCATTGTTACGGGCGAGTAGAAGCGCAAAAACTCTTCCACCGCTGCATCAAAAGAAGCGCTGCCGTCGGCGAGGCGTCGGCGGTCCTCAGGATGTTGACCCAAATGCCACAACGAGGAACCAATGGAACTCCATGTCGTGTCGATTCCGGCGAGCAAGAGGAGGAAAAGCCCTCCCATGATCTGGTGATCATCCATGGCTTGCCCGTCGACTTCAGCGTCGATGAAGTACGTGACGATGTCATCGAGCGGGTCCTCACGGCGCGCTTTCACATACTCACCGAAGTAGTCGAAAACTTCTTTGGTTGCTCTCTGGGCGACATTCATGTCATTGGGCCCAATTTCGAGTAACTCCTGAACCCATTTCCGGAAAAGATCTCCATCCTCTTCGGGTATGCCGATCATGCGAGCAATGACCTTCACCGGAATGTGCTGGGCGTAGTCGACGCTGGCATCGCAGGATCCGGACTCAGAAAAGTCGTCAAGCAACTCGTTACAAATCTGGCGGGTGATGGGAATCCACTTTTCGATGGCTTTGGGTGCAAACGCGGGCAGTAACGCTCGCCGATGATCTTGGTGTTCAGGAGGATCTGATGTGATGGGAGGGCTGCGAAAGCCACCGATGTCCGCCACTGGGAGGTCATTAACGATCACTGACTTCGAAGAGAAATGTTCAGTGTCGTGAGCAATAGCCGAGATGTCCTCGTGTCGGGTTGGGAGGTACACACCGTGGAACCGGTCGGTGTGGGCAACTGGACACCCACCCTCGCGCATGTCTTTCCAAATGGAGTAGGGGTCTGCGCTGTAATCGACATGGAAATGATCGAAGTCTGTTTCCCAGTCTTCGACATCAGGTCGGTTCGGAACGTCCACTGGCCACTCTCCCCATAGCGGATTTTCGTTATTCAGGTACTGCGCCTAGGAACGAGCGTAGCCGGAACGTGGTCGGGCACCCCGAGTTCTTGACTCTGATCGAAGGCGACTCGCCGTCGTTGACTGAGCTACGGCTACGGTCGACGCATGGCCAGAATCTTTCAACAGATGGTTGCTCGACCTGATTCGCGGCAGATAGCCGCGCAGCTTGAAGAGCAGGGGTTTGACGGTGTGTCGTTCGTCGACTCGCAAAATTTGTCAGGCGATGTGTATGTCGCTATGGCAACTGCGGTGTTAGCAACCGAAAATCTTCAAGTCAGTTCCGGTGTCACTAACCCAGTCACACGTCACCCAGCAGTTACCGCAGGAGCGGTAGCCAGCGTCAACCGTTT
>DASCSY010000049.1:0-13668 GCA_034399415.1 Acidimicrobiales bacterium | reverse complement strand
AGTGCGACGACGTCAGCGCTCTGCTGAGTTTTGAGGTAAGGAACGAGTTCTCCGTCAAGCAGCTCTTGGTTGGCCATGACGTCGTAAATCGTCTCAACTTCGTCGCGGTCGAGGAGATGGATGAGACCCGTGACTTCCAAGAGTCGCTCCATTTGGTCACTTTGACTAATGGCTAATCCGATCCACCCATCGGCACACTCATAAGCTCCGATTGGAGTTCCTGGGCCGCTGTAGCGATTCCCCATTCGGTTCAGAATTGCGCCGTTGTGGGTGTAGCGAAGAAGGCTGAACTGATGAAGCGCAGCCAGCACCTCTTGATGCGATGTCTCTACACGCTGACCCCGTCCCGTTCGAGCTCGCGCCATCAATGCTGCTAGCGCTCCAATGAATCCCGTAACGCCTGCAGCCATGTGAACGATGTCGGGGACACCGTTGAGCGGTTCGCGTGTAGGGCTACCGGTCAAACGCAAGTGTCCGGCGATAGCAGCATCTACGAGATCCGTCGATCGCCACGTCGCATACGGACCCGATAACGCAAAGGGTGAAATACGAACGACAATCTGTTGGGGGTTAGATGGTTCGTATGCCTGCTCAATTGGATCTGTGCTACTTGCTTGGATTACGACGTCGGCCTCGTTGAGTAGGTCCGGACCGCTTAAGTGTTTGGAGGAACAGAAAAAACTTCCTCCCTGAATAGGTGGGCCTGCTCCAACGAGATGAACTTCGCTTCCGTAATCGGCGAAGAGTTTCCCCGCGTATGCGCCCGCAACCGAGTCCCCCATTTCCACAACAAGCAACGACTGCAATGCGGAACTGCTCATGGAATCGCTCCCGAGTCCTTAAGACCCTCAATCTCCTCCCAATCGAAGCCCAGTTCGAGTAGAACCATCTCAGTGTGTTGGCCTAGCAGCGGCGCTATGCCTTGAGCGGTCCCATCTGATTCCGAAAAGTCCACTGGCGATGCAACCATTTCGACCGTTTCTCCGTCCCCAGTGGGAACTTGGATCCAACATCCAGCAGCTCGGCTTTGCGGGTCATTTAGAAGTTCAAGACTGGACTGCACTGGGGCCCACCAAACATTCTTGTCGTCAAATATTCGACCCCACTGCTCCCTGTTCTTAGTTCCAAGAACAGCATCTATCTCAGCAGTCAACGCAGCAGTATTTTCCATTCGGCTTTCAATAGTTGAGAAGCGCTGGTCCCGGAACCAATGCTCAGCGTCTAACGCGTCGACAACCTGAGGCCAGTGTCGTTCACCTTCAAGGCCGAGCATCCACAACCATTTCCCATCTGCACACCGATAACAATTAATCAACGGGTTGGGTTGCTCATCACGGCTCCGCACCACGATGTCTTCGCCCCTGCGAGCAGTGACGTTGTGATCCCAACCAAGCATGTAGGTACCGATCCGCATCAGCGATGTCTCAACGAGTTGGCCCTCTCCCGTTCTTTCTCGCTGGAACAGGGCGGCCGACACACCGCCAGCCGCGGCAAGTCCCGTCATATGGTCTCCCATTCCGCCTCGCTGGACTGGAGGGGTATCACTCCCCGAGCTCAGTGCATGGGCAATACCTGCACGCGACCAAAACGCTCCTATGTCGTATGCCTGCCGGTCAGCTTCATCTCCGCGGAGAGACATGCCAGTAACGCTCACGTACACCAATCGGGGATAGCGGCTCGCGAGTGTGTCGTAATCCAAACCGAGACGCTGGAGACCTCCCGGGCGGTAGTTAGTGAGGAAGACGTCGGCGTCATCGAGAAGGCGATGCATAACTTCCAACCCTGCTTCGCCGCGCAGATCAAGCGCGACGCTGCGCTTTCCTCGGTTATCCAGCTCAAATGGCGGGTTGTCGTCGTCGCCATAGAGCCATCCAAGTCCTCGAAAAGGATCTCCCTCATGTGATTCAACTTTGATGACCTCGGCACCCCAGTCGGCGAGGATCCCGCCACATGCGGGACCCGCTACCCACAGACCTAACTCGACCACTCGTATTCCATGCATCGGCCCGGACATTTCGCCACTCTCCTTTCTGGCGCGGGATGGTAGTCAGTCCCGACCCATCACGGGTCGGTAACCGAAGTCGTTAGCGATAACCAGCATTTCAGCTGGAAGACCCGGAGTTATCGTCGACACCGCAGCCATATATTTCGCCGATTCTTGAGTTACGGCCTCCTCACTGCCCAACGGTCTGTTTATCGAAGCCTCGATCCATTGCTTGGGGTTCGCTGGTACTACAGGCGAATCTGACGAAAGGGTGACCGCTATGTTGCGTTCGACAAGCGACGCGAGGGGCCACAACCATCTGTGCTCAGCTGAAGACAACTCGCTGAGATATTTGGCCAGACGATGAGTAAGAAACGAAGGTTGGGTGCAAACCGCGATGTTTAAGTCGCGTATGCGATCCAACTGTTCTGGCAGTGCAAGGGAACAATGCTCAAGCCTGTCGATGCCGCTCGTTACTGCCCCTGATGCTTCGAGGGCTGCTAACGCTTCTTCCAAAGTATCGATGTCCATCGCGTGAATCGCGGCGGGAAAGCCCGCATCGTGAGCACTTCGGACTACTACTTCGAGATCTGTCATCCCCTCAACGTCCGGCATCACCTTCGCATGTCCAACTTCCACGCCTCTGCGGATTTCCCCGTAGCGCAAGCCGTTGAGCCGGTCCGCTCCAACCATCGCAGTAATACGGGGAGCGCCATACATTTCACCTATCTCTCCGAGAAGGTCAAGCGCGTCGCGGTCATTCGTGTGGGTTGCGTCTGTAACGGCCACAAGGCCGTTGCGACGCCACTCGCTAAATACCTCCTGAGCAGCAATTTTCAGATCATCCACTGCGAGCCGAGGCGTTCGAATCAAGATGTCTTGACGCTCCACCAAGATCCCGTCTTGGTGACGTTGAATCCCTAGAGCCTTCGCCGCAGCGGTATTTACCACGGCGACGTGCCCACTTCGGTCATGCACGACAGTGGGCACATTTCGGGTAACTCGATCAAGGTCATCAGAAGTGGGATGACGTCTTTCAGCTAGAGCACTCGGCTCATACCCCCAAGCTCGTATCCAACCATTACCCCCTGGGGAGGCAGAGCTAAGTTGCTCCAACAAATGTTCAACCGAGGCAGCGTCTGACAAGTCGTACGAACACCGGCTAGCAAAAGTGGAGAGAAGGTGAACGTGATCGTCGCGCCATCCAGGCTGAAGAACGTCCCCTCGATCCAGTTCAAGAATCTCGACATCTTCGACGGCATCTGAGTCAACTGCATCAACTACGCCATCGGCCAGCAAGACGTTGGACGCGACGGGATGAGCTAGATCGAGGGTGTCAATCTGTCCTCTTACGAGGAGCCGGGTCATTGCGGTTAGATACCCAGATCTTCGAGCATCGGAATTAGATCTCTGCGAAGCAGTTTCCCCGTCGAGGTTCGAGGCAGTTCGTCCATCAGATGGACCGCCTCCGGCCTTTTGAAAGGAGCGAGTTTTTCTTTGGCGAATGCGACTAGGTCATCGCCGTCAACACCGCTTCCACTGCGCACGACCGCTGCCGCGACAACCCGTTCGCCCCATTCTTCGGACGCGACACCTACAACCGCGCACTCAAGCACTGCGTTGTTCTCGTAGAGAATTGCCTCGACTTCATCGGGGGAAACATTCTCGCCACCTCGAATGATCATGTCTCCCGTGCGACCACCGAGGAAGAGGTAATCATCTTCGTCGAGGTAGCCAAGATCGCCAGTGTGTACCCAACCTTCATCGTCAACTGTGATTCGGGTTTTTTCTTCGTTACCCCAATATCCGTCCATCGCTCGAAACGTTCGTAGCTGTACCTCGCCAAGAACTCCCGACGCAACGGGGGTGCCGTCTTCATCAACGACCCTGACTTCAACGTCGTCTAGCACTTGGCCGACCGACGAAAGTCTCTTTAATTTGATGGCCTGTTCTTCCTCGGAGCCATCCACTCGATGATCGTCAGGGTCAAGCACCGCTACCGTCGATGTGGTTTCGGTTTGTCCATATGCTCCAGCAAAAGAGACATTGGGTGGAAATTCACCGATGGCTCTTCGAATAACGGATGGAGGCATCGGCGCCGCACCATAGGTGATGGCTTCCATGCCTGAGAAGGCACCCATCGAGAAATTCGGGGCTTCCATGACCCGACCCAGCATTGTTGGAACTAGGAACGCGTGAGTGACAGCGTGTTTTTGGATCGTGTCAATCCAAGCAGAAGCCTCAAATTGAGGAAGTAACACAACCACTCTTCCGCTGTACAACGCATTCAGCATCGAGGTGACCCCGGCGATGTGATACAGCGGCGCGGCGAGAGCCATTCGACCCATGTCCTCTCCGGTTGCCGCATCGTTAGTGCCCATCACGTAGCCGGTAAGGGCTCCGTTGGTGAGTTTTACGCCTTTCGGCAGCGACGTCGTGCCACTGGTGTAGAGAAGGGCACATAGACCGTCAGGGTCAACATCTTCTGGCACCGGCAACTCGAAGGCATCATTTCGAGCCGCTGGGTAAGAGTCGTCCTCATCAAGCATGAACACATGATCAACACTGTCGGGACGGTTGTCTTCAACCAGTTCTCGGTATCGACTTTCGGTGAACAGGACCTTGATGCCGCTGTCCGACATCAAATGAGCTGCTTCTTCTGCGCCCGCTCGAAAGTTCATCGGAACGACGGTGGCACCTACAAATGCTGCACCGAAAATCGCTTCGACACATTCGACACTATTGGTAGCGAAAATTCCGACGCGATCTCCGACCTCTACCCCCAGCGTGGTAAGTAAGCCGGCGGTCTTGCCGACATTTTCCAAAAGTTCCGAGTATGTGACTGCCCGCGCAGTCCCTCCATCCACCTCAGTCGAGGTATCAATCAGAATTATCTGCTCTTCAGCAATCGACGCTGGCATAAAAAGCAACATTCCCAGATTCACGTTGTCCCCCTGTTCTCCTGCGGAATGATCGCGGATGAAAGCACTCGCGCGCCACACCACAGCAATGATTCCTGTAACTAACTGATCTGAAGCCCATCTCAGATGCGCGTTATTCTTCGTTTATGGCAAAAAACATCGAATTTTGGGTCGACCCTATATGACCTTGGTGCTGGGTGACAGCCCGTTGGGTTGTCGACGAAGTAGCGACGGAACGCGACCTGTCAATTATTTGGCAACCGATCAGTCTTCTTTTCAAGAATGATCCACCTCAGGAGAGCCCGTATTACGAGGCCACGGCCACGACGCACAAAATGTTGAGAGTCATGGAATCGGTGAGAGCTAGTGGTTCCGAAGAAGGAGTTTTCGATCTCTACTGGGAGCTCGCGACCCGTATCCACCACGATGCCGATAGGGATTTCGACGTAAGAGAGGCTCTGCTCCAGGTTGGTCTAGACGAAAGCCACTCGGCCGCCGCTGAAGATGACTCATGGGATGCAGTGATCCGAGAAAAAATGGACGATGGCCTCGCACTAGTGGGCAATGACGTTGGCACACCGATCATTGCCTGGGACAGAAAAGATGGACAACGCATCGGTTTATTCGGACCAGTGATCACTCGGGTGCCAAAGGGCAAAGACGCGCTCAAACTGTGGGATGCGATGATGGCAATGGGCGATATTGATGGTTTCTGGGAGTTGAAGAAAACTCGTACTGAACGACCCGAATTTGGTGAGCGTCCCGCGTGAATCCAAAGATCTTGCAAGAGATCAAAATCATTGATGCGGACAGCCATTGGTCCGAACCGTACGATCTGTGGACTAGCCGAGCACCGGCCAAATGGCGTGATCGTGTTCCGCAAATGGTGGAACGCCACGGAAAGCAACGCTGGTGGTTCGACGGTGATATTCCCATAGGTCTGCCGATTGCTTCATCAGTGATCAATCCTGAAGGAGAGAAAGTCACCGGCACGGCATTCTTCGATATGGACAACGATGTCGTTCATCGAGCAAGTTTCGATGCTGAAGCTCGAGTTGCGATGCTGGATGCTCTAGGCATTCACACTCAAATCATGTATCCAAATGTTGCGGGTTTCGGGAATCAAAACTTCCTCAAATCTCCCGATGAGGTTCTGAGGCTCCTGAGCGTAGAGATCTACAACGATGCCTTAGCCGAGTTCCAGTCAGACAGCAAAGAGCGGGTACTGGGGATGGCTCTTCTGCCTTGGTGGGATGTGGCAGCGGCTGTACGAGAGGTTGAACGAGCTCATTCGAATGGACTTCGAGGAGTTGTTACGTGTGCGAACCCTGAAGAAGCGGGTGTACCGGATATGGGCACCGTTCATTGGGATCCGCTCTGGCAAAAGTGTTCGGATCTCAACATGCCGATCAATTTTCATATTGGTTCCTCAAAGGGGAACATGGACTTTTTCGGGCAAGCGCCGTGGCCGTCGTTCGGTGAAGAACGCAAGCTCGCTGTCGGTTCGGCGAACCTATTTATGGGGAACGCGAGAACAATTGGCAATCTCATCTACTCGGGGATCCCGGAGCGCTTCCCAGAATTGAAGTTTGTTTCTGTTGAGAGCGGGGTCGGGTGGCTGCCTTTCTTCCTTGAGATCCTTGATCATCAGATGACCGAAACGGCACCCAATGAGCTCGCTGAGTTGTCGTTACTTCCGTCCGAATATTTCAAGCGCCAGTTTTTTGGATGTTTTTGGTTTGAACGAGCGACCATCAAACCCACCGTTGAGTTCCTTGGGCGACATTGCCTCTTGTTCGAAACCGACTTTCCTCATCCCACCTGTCTTTATCCGAGAGACGACATTCAACTGATGGAGGCCTTCGAAGGCTTGGAGGAGGCAGACGTTCGGGCAATTCTTCAAGATAACGCCGCCGCCTTGTACCGGATAGATATTTCATAGCCGGGAGGTTTCGCTATCTGCATACTGGAGCACTGTGCCACGTTCCGATGGGGTCTCCTCAACCGCCATTAAGTGCAGTCACCAAATTCCGGGTAGGTGGATCGCTATTGACTGCGGCCCTCACCCTTATTGAATTCGTAATTTCGAGCTTCCGTGACTTCTTCTTCTGGGAGTTCAGCGGGTACGCCGTCGACTTCCACCCTGTGGTGAGCCACTCGGTTGTCCGTCGACGCAGGGATAGGCGCCTGTCCTTCGACTGTGACTCTTTCCATCCGTCGCCGTTGCGGCCAGTAGTCAATGGGCGCGTAGTGTTGCACCGACCGGTTGTCCCACATGACTACCGTTCCCGGTTTCCATTTGACTCGGAGTTGGATTTCAGGCCGACTGGTTTGTTGCAACAGGAACTCAAGTATTGATCGACTTTCCTCGTGCGGGAGTTCGTTTATTCGTTCTGTGAAGTGTCGGTTGACGTACAACACAGTTGCCGAGGTTTGGGGGTGAAGGGTTACCACGGGATGGTTGGCGCGCGGAAATTGATCTTCGATCTCGTGCATAGTGGCGAGATCGGTTTCCAGTAGGTCTCGAAAGCGACCGAACCCGTGCAGAGCTGTCAAACCAGTGAGATACGACTGTAGGCGGTCGCTGAGAAAATCAAAGGCTCCACGCATCGAGCAGAACATGGTGTCGCCACCTAGTTGAGGAACCACTAGGGCCTTCAGGATGGTGAACTTGGGAGGTTCCAGTTTGTAGGTCTCGTCAGCATGCCAAATATCGGTGAGCGGTCTCTTCGATTGCGCATTTGTCTCAAGCACGATCAGTTCAGGTTGAGTGGCAGATCTTGGCGAAAAGGGCGAAATTGCTAAATCGCCAAACAACCGGCCGAAGTTCAATTGTTCCTCGGCAGTCAAACGCTGATCGCGAATCACCAGTACTTCGTGTTCACTTATCAGCTCGCTAATTTCATCGAATCCGTTCGATGCAGTGATCGAACTCAAATCGAGATTCGTTAGCTCAGCCCCAAACACGGGTCCTAAGCGCTCTAGTCGCATGGCAGATCCCTCAGTTGAGGCTAGCAACGACAGCGCCTCAATTAGTCACCTGGTTCTTGCTGGTAGCTGCAGATGCTGAGCGAGGAGAAAGTCAGGTAATGGTCTGGGTGCTTAGCGGTGGGTGACTTGTTTCAGGTTGTCGATGTGGGCTCCAAGTTCTGATGCAGCTCGCATCATGCCAAGTCTCCAGGAGATCGCTCCTTGGAACGGTTGCGTAACCCAGATGTCGATCGCCCCAGAGTTAGAGAGTTCTTCGGTGAAACGCAGACTCCTGGTCCGTCCCTTGAAGCGCATCGTCACTCCGACTGATCCGTCCTTCATCGTGACGGGTTCGTCCATACCGAGGCCGGCGTTGCGGCCTTCGATGACAGCGGTGCGAGCTTGTTGTCGTAGAACGGCGGTATTCATGTCGATGGGGACCTTAACCGGGTTCGCCAACTCATTATTTCTTTTAACCGATATTGCGAGGATTTGATGCTGGGCCGATCACGTGGTGGCGAAGAACGCGAGGGTTTCAATGTTGATCCACGTTCGTAGACCAGAAGGTGGGACGCTAACTTCGGTCTTATGACTGAAGCCCCAAAGAGTCCACTCAACGGAATAAAAGTTGTCGAGATCACTTCAATTTATTCCGGCCCGATGGCCGGGATGATGCTTGGTGAATTGGGTGCAGAAGTCATCAAGGTGGAAAGCCCTGATGGGCCCGACCCTCTGCGCTCGGGTGGCTTGGGGGGAGGACCCGACGGTGTAACCAGCATTTTTTATTCCCTGAACCGCGGCAAGCGGTTCTGCGCTATCGACGCCAAGACTCCTCGCGGTCGAGAACTGCTTTTCGATCTGGTAGCTACAGCAGATGTCTTCATTCACAACATGCGTCCTGGAAAGGCGGAGGGGTTGGGTCTCGACTACGCCGCTCTATCGGCGGCCAATCCAGGCATAATTTGGGGAGCTATCACAGGCCACGGACCCGACGGACCTGAGGCTCACTTGCCCGCGTACGACTACGTCGTGCAGGCGAAACTAGGGATGGTCGACTACCAGAGAGATCGGGAAGGTCGGGGAGATTTAGTCAGACAAGTGGTCGTTGACAAGACTTCGGCAAATGCGCTCGTTCAAGGTGTTTTAGCTGCTCTTTATATGCGCGAAAAAACCGGTCGCGGACAACGAGTGGAAATTCCTATGGTTGCTGCTGGCCTCGCGTTTCTATGGCCAGATGGCCTAGCTGCAGCCCACGCCGAGCTCAACCCCGCGATTCCGTTGGAGCAAATGCCTCCGTGGCTCGAGTCAGCGCCCGGGTCGTTCTTGGTGGTGTTGGGAACCTCCGACGGCGAAATTGCTACCGGAATTCTGTTGCCCCCTTGGGATGGTCTGTGTCTGGCTTTAGAGCGAACTGACTGGCTAACCGATGAGCGCTTTTCTGAACAGTTGGGCCGAGTACTGAATCTTCCTGAATTGATAGAGGAGGTCAGTTCCGAGGTAGCAAAATATTCGACCTCGGAAGTGCTCGCGCGATTTGAGGAGCATGATTTCGCAGCTGGAAAGGTAGTCACTCGACGCCAAGTCCACGAAGACCCAACCGTGAAGCATCTGGGTCTAATTAGTGAACAGGCGGCGCCCGGTTTGGGTCAAGTGCGTCAACCCGCTCCTATGTGGATGTTCAGCGACGCCGAAACCGAGATCACGACAAGCCTTAACTCCACCGGGGGCGATTCACGTGAGGTTCTTGGAGAGTTAGGGATTTCCGATGCCGAGTTCGAGCAGTTGCAGCACGACGGCATCGTCTTTGTCGCGACGGGCGATCAATAGAGAACCGAGGGAGCCAGGGCCCCGACCGACTGAACGCGAGACCTCTCCGCGTTATATCGTGCCGTCGCCCTTGTGGTGAGTGGCTAGACGGCGTTCAAGTTCAAGACCGAAATGAAGCGGCAAGTCCTTCGATGCGGCAAGGCATCTGCGTAATTTCATCGCAACATCGCGATCAAGACCCGCTAGCTCTTCAGCCCTTTGCTCCGCGGTGCGGTCGAGTTCTCCAGGCTCGGTTACTTCTGTGACGATGCCAAGTTCTAGGGCCTCGCTTGCATCTAAGTTGCGGCCCGTGAGGATGATTGGGGAGGCAGAGCCAGACCCAACTAGCCGTGTGAGACTTTGCGTTCCGCCCGCGGCGGGGAGCATGCCGAGTTTCGCTTCGGGTAGCCCCAGAACCGTGTCGGTCGCCGCGATCCGTAGATCACACAACATTGCCATTTCAAGTCCCGAGCCAATTGTGTGTCCCTTGATGGCCGCGATAGTGGGAACCGACAGCCCTAGAAGAGGCAGCCAGGGGTCTCGATCCCATCGGATTCGCCGGCCTTCGAAGATCGAGGCGGCGGAACCGAATTCAGTGAGATCTGCTCCAGCGCTGAAATTACGGCCTTCGGCTTGAAGCAGGAGACATCGAGCATCTGGATTGTCGCGAATAGCGGCAATGGCTTCAATAAGTCCGTCCCTCATCTCAAGGTCATAAATATTGAGCGGTGGATTGGATATAAGGACGGTGGCTACGCCTTGATCAGAAAACGAGAGGGTGACTCGATCAGTCATGGCGATTCTCTTAGAGCGGCGACGGATCGGTCCAGTGACACTCGGCATTGCTTTGGCGCATCGCCGACTAGTTGGGCGAGAGCTATGGCGCATGCTTCGAGACCGGCGAGAGGATCTGGATAGGAGAAAGCAGGTGTTGCTGGGCAGCCATCAATCCACCCCATTCCCGAAGCAGCATGAACTCCCGTTCCGTAGGCCACCCAGTCGCTTTCATCGCTTTCGGAAGCGAATGCTGTGATTGACAGCAACGCAAGGTCGGGGTTCACGGCGTGGAGGTGATCTTGGGTAACGCCTAAGTTGGCGTTAGCTCTAGGTGAGAGCGATGTGACAACTAGGTCTGCGGAACGCACCAACTGATGGAATTCGCCACCCTCAGAGCAATGGCGAAGATCGATGTCAGCAATCTCTTTGGAATTATTCAATTCGACGAACATTGGAGCGTTGCCAGAGCCGTTGTCGCCGTCCCCGTAGCGCAACCCGTCTGGGCGGCAAGATGGTTCGATTTTGATCACCCGTGCGCCAGCGCGGGCGAGCAGTTCCGTACAAAAAGGGCCCGCCCACATCGAGGTCAAATCGACCACTCTTACGCCACGTAGGTCGACGCGGCGGTGGCAGTCGCCAAGGTCGTTAGGTTCCATAGCGATCCGCTTCGACCGATAAGGAGTTACCGGTAGACACCAAACTTGGGCTCTTCGGGCGACTGATTCAGGATCGGAATCTGATTCAACAATGGGCGCGAAGGTTTCCCAAGTGCTCTCATCATCGGGGCCTAGATCAACGCAGAGATAGCCCTCACCCCACCGACGCGGAGTTGAGGGTCGAGTTGGTTCCCTCACAGTTCGTTCTGGAAGCTCTAGCCAATAGTCGATCGTTGCGACAAGTTCGGTCCCAAGTCTGCTGTCTATTGTTGCGGCAAGCAGTTCTCCTCGTTCATGCAACAGAGGCGGAAGCCAGTATTTGGTCATCGGCCCGAGAAGTCGGGGGGCCGTTTGGCGAAAAATGCGGCTAGCCCCTCCGCTCGATCCTCGGTGGCAGCTAGTTGGTGGTTGAGATCGCCTTCAAGTCGGAGACCATCCCGCAACGAAAGTTCACTACCTCGATGAATAGCTTCTTTGGCTAACTCCAAAGCCAACGGACCCGAGGTCAATAGCGACTCAACGACTCTCGTGAGGTCTGCATCACCCTTGTCGGCGATTTCATGGATCAACCCCCATGATCGAGACGTTGGCGCATCGATCTCGGTTCCAAGCAGCAGCATCGACGTGGCTCGTCCATGAGATATTGCTCGCGGCAACCGCTGGGTGCCTCCCCACATGGGAAGGGTGCCTTCACGCGCATCAGCAAGCGAGAAGATGGAGTCGGGTGTGGCGATTCTTATATCGCATGCGAGCGCTAACTCCAGTCCGACCGAAACACATGACCCCGAGAGAAACGCGACTAGTGGGACCCGTACGGCAGATAAGGACGTAGCAGGATCCGGCGAAACAGCTGCTGGGTCTAAATCTTGAGCCGGTCCTGAGCAAAAATCTGGAGCGGATGCTCTAAGGACTGCGACTCTTGGCTCTCGATCTTCGCGCAGTTGCTCACAGATTTGACTTAGGTCTCTGGCCACGCGCGCGGTTAGTGGACCGCCCGGCAGAGTCAGGGTTACGACGCGCCGATCGGTGGATCGAGCAACGGCGACAGAATCATCCTGCAGAACAGTCCTTTGGTCTCTTCGCGTACCGACTACTCAGTCGGCTGACTTTGTCTTCTTTGGCTCTTGCAGTTGCATGTCTTTGCCATCGCACTGCAAGGTAATGGCGCCCGGTTTGGTCACAAGTACTTCGATTCCGCTGTCTTCGTCTTGGTATCGCTTTCCGACCTTGAGACCGTCACCACCATCGCTGTGTGTGATGTCGCCCTCGCCACCCTTAGTCACGATTACTTGAACGCCACCGTCAAAGTCGAGACGGTCGCCTGCCTTGGTCGCCACGTTGCGTACCCCCAAATCGATGAAACCTTCCGTGCAACTTACCGTACTGCGAGGCACTTTTTCCTCCCGCGAGCCGAACTCAGCGGCGACAATGGCTAAATGCAGACTGCGTTAGTCATCGGCGGGACCGGTCCGACGGGTCCATATGTGGTGAACGGACTCTTAGATAGAGGTTTCCGAGTCACAATTCTTCACACCGGCCGACACGAAACAAGTCTGGTCGGTCCTGAAGTGGAGCACATCCACAGCAACCCGTTTGACATCGAAAGAACCGCTGATGATTTAGGTGACCGAACGTTTGATTTAGCAGTCATTATGTATGGGCGGCTTCGAGATTTGGCGAGTCTGCTCCGCGGGCGGGTGAATCATTTCGTATCGATCGGAGGGGTTGGCGTGTACCAGGGGTTCGCTAACCCAGATGAATTGTTCCCCGCCGGAATGCCCGTGCCGCTTCCGCATCGATCTGATTTGGTCGGTGACAATGAGTTCTTTGGCAAGCTCCGTCGGATTCGTGAAACCGAGGAAGTGGTGTTCTCAACTCACCCCGAAGCCATTCATCTTCGCTATCCGCAGCTGTACGGACCAAGACAACTTCTTCCTCGCGAGTGGCCTATCGTTCGCCGAGCCATCGATCGCCGCCCCTTTTTGATAGTCCCCGATGGAGGTCTGACGGTTAAAAGTCAGGCTTGGGTTGAGAACGCGGCCCACGCAACACTCTTAGCCTGTGATCGCCCCGAGCCAGCGATGGGGAAGATCTACAACGTGGCCGATGAGCAATTATTCAGCATTCGCCAAATAGCGGAAATTGTCGCAAATGAGCTCGAACACGAATGGGAAATTATCTCGCTCCCCTGCGGCGCGGCACCTTCTACTCGTCCCATGCTCACAAGTTGGTCTAACTCCCATCGAATTCTTGACATCGGTCCGACGATTCGAGATTTGGGATATTCCGATGTGGTTGAGCCCGGCGCTGCGTGGAGACTCGCAACTCGATGGCTCGTAGCCAATCCCGTTGAGCGGGGTGGTGACGTCGAACAACGCCTGGAAGACCCTTTTGAATACGCTAGCGAGGACCGTCAATATGAGATTTGGCAGCGCTACCAAGAAGAACTTTTGACAGTGGAATGGTCTAAACAGCCTGGGTATTCGTCAGCCTATGTGGGTCGACCAACCAATCCAGCTGATGGATGAAACGTTGCCGCTCGCGATCTCTTGAC
>DASCSY010000048.1:0-13834 GCA_034399415.1 Acidimicrobiales bacterium | reverse complement strand
TAATCCGGAGAATGCCCGGCGGCGAGTAAAACGTCGCGTATGTGACGGCCCCGCGCTACCTCAACCATCGGATCCCTCGTTCCGTGTTGTATCAACGTTGCCGGAAGGGCCGTCAAGTCATATTCGAAACCGGGGATCTCCTGCAACATGCCTGACAGACAACCCAACGCCGCGGGACGAACCGCGGGCTCCGCCCACAGTGCCACAGCAAGAGCCATGGCGCATCCCTGAGAAAATCCGACGAGAACCATTTCTGCGCGATCAAACCCTCCTCCCTTACAAACAGCATCGATAGTTGCGTCGATCGCGACCACCGAAGCGTTAAACGTATTTCCGTCAACGATTCCTTCGTCATTTCGTTCATACCAAGCCGCTCCAAATGGGACGAGATCGATGGGAGCTCTAAAGCAAGCCGAAGTGAAACGCCCGTCAGGATCAACGTGTTGAACGATGGGAGCTAAGTCGTTCTCGTCGGCGCCGAATCCGTGGAGAAGCACCAAAAGGCGGTCCCCAGGCCCTAACGACCCAACATGATTGACCTGAAGTAAGGCCGAATTTTCATCCACAGGTTCTCCTAACACCAAAGGCATGATGGCAGAACCGGCAACTCACGAGAGACAAGCGCGACGGCTCGCTCACAAGACAGGTGGGGGATCATCGGGTTTGGGCGGGCGAAATTGAGGTCCTGGCTTTACGATGAGTAAAGGATGAATGAAGCGACTGACCACTTCGATACACCGCGAGCTTGGGCGGTTGCTATCGGCGCTTCCATCGCCAACGGTGTCGCTTTCGGCGTTTTGTACACCTTCGGCGCGTTTGTCACCACGATGGCCGAAGACTTCAACTCGAGCCTTGGACCCACCTCGATCGTCTTTGGCCTATCGATGTTTCTGTTTTTCGGCACGGGTGCAATTTCGGGTAGATGGGCTGACGCATATGGACCCCGGCCACTTCTGATCGTCGGTGGAGCTCTTTTCTGTGCCGGTCTTGTCGCCACCTCATTCGTAACTGCAATTTGGCAGGGCTACATCGTGTACGGCGTCGGCTGCGGAGTCGGTGGAGGGATATTTTGTTCCCCCCTGTTTTCAACGGTCGCCACTTTTTTTGTCAAGTATCGGGCGTTAGCTCAGGGAGTGGCTGCCACTGGGTCAGGATTTGGAACGCTGTTACTTGTCCCCTTTTCTAAGTCCCTTATCGAAACCCAGGGCTGGCGCAATAGCTACCGGATACTCGCTGTTATCTCGGCAGTCGTGTTCCTCGTGGGCCTGGTATTAGTGCGGCGATCACCTTCACAAGCGCCAGGAGGGCCTGAGGGCCATGTCCGGCGGGTAATGCGGACCCGCGAGTTCAAAACTATTTCCACGGCCTTTGGCCTGATGTCAATGGCCCTCATGGGGGCATTTGCGTTCGTCATCAAATTCGCCGAAGACGACGGAATAACTCCATCCAAGGCAGCGCTGCTAATGAGCGTGGTGGGAGCATCGAGCATTCTCGGGCGCCTTCTACTTACCGCGGTTGCCGGAAAACTCGGCTCGGTCCGTTTGCTGCAAATCGCTCTTATGGCACAGCCCGTTGCGTACTTCTTCTGGATCATCGCAAATGGCCGCTACTACCTATTAGTTATCTTCGCGGGACTGCTCGGACTTACTTATGGCGGCTTCGTAGCGTTAGCGGGCGACGTGGTTGCTTTCTACTTCGGGTTAACAGGAATTGGCGCGGTCACCGGCATGCTCTTTTTGTGTTCGGGTGTCGGCAGCCTGGTAGGCCCACCAATTTTGGGCTTCCTCGCAGACCTGTCAACGATTCGAGTTCTCCCCGTTGGGACGGTCTTCGTCATGGCCTTGCTGGGCGCCATCGTCCTCCTCACCGTTCCAACAAAGCCAGTTGAGTTCGGAATCACCCAACCACCATCGACCGCGCTCGGATCCGGTATCAAGTCAGGTGACGCGCCGGGGACGAAAGAAGCTGCTGGCCTTCGCCCGTCGGTGTTTGATCTTGAGCCGGTCTGACCATTCGGCGAGAACTAGAGTTCCCCCCAGCGGACAGACGTTCGTAGAAAAGGGGGCCCGATCTGATGTCGGCGGTTAGCGAAATCTTCCCAGGAATCAGCATTATTGACTCTGACACCCATTGGTCTGAACCTCCTGATCTTTGGACAAGTTTGGCTCCAGCCAAATACAAAGCATTAGTACCTCAGATCAAGGAACACAACGGACGGCGAAAGTGGGTCGTCAATGGCGATATACCCATAGCCGGAGCTTCTGCGGTTAGTGCAATTCAACCCGATGGCGAGAAGATGCTCGGACTTCGTTTTTTGAAGGCCGATATCGACATGGTGCATGCCGCGAGCTACGACTGCGACGCCCGACTGGATCTGATGGACCAGATGGGGATCAGCCACGGCATCGTGTACCCGAATGTCGGAGGCTTCGGAAACCAAAACTTCCTTCGCGTCGAAGATGAGGCACTACGGATAGCGTGCGTAGAGATCTACAACGACTGGATGACTGATCTACAAGAGCGTTCAGGGGGCCGGATTCTGCCCATGGCGCTCGTACCTTGGTGGGACATCGACGCCTGTGTCACCGAAGTCGATCGCATGCAACAAAATGGGGCAAAAGGGATCGTCATGTGTTCCAACCCCCATGACTCGGGGATGCCGAATTTTGCTCAACCCGAATGGCGGCCGTTTTGGGAGATCTGTGAGTCCTTGAGGATGCCCATCAACTTCCACATCGGTGCATCGGAGGGAGACATCAACTGGTCAGGGACGGTGCCCTACGACACATGGTCCGGAGACGTGAAAATCAGTCTCGCGGGTGCAGCGATCTTTATGGGTCAACTGAGGTGGATGGTCAACCTGCTCGTGAGCGATGTGCCCGAGCGTTATCCGGGCCTCAATTTCGTTTCTGTTGAGTCAGGTGTGGGTTGGCTCCCATTCCTGCTTGACGCGTTGGACTACCAGTGCGGTGAGACTGCCCCCGAACACTTGGCACATCTTTCCATGAAGCCGTCGGAATATTTCAGACGTCAGTTTTACGGGTGTTTTTGGTTCGAATCGAGAACCCTTGGTCCGGCCATAGATCATCTG
This sequence comes from Acidimicrobiales bacterium, assembly GCA_034399415.1. Lineage (GTDB taxonomy): Bacteria > Actinomycetota > Acidimicrobiia > Acidimicrobiales > Poriferisodalaceae > UBA2110. The sequence continues at coordinate 10,743 of DASCSY010000048.1, read as the reverse complement.
GGACCTGACCGCATCATGTTCGAAACCGATATCCCACACCCCACGTGCCTGTATCCCCACAGTGTCGAGAGGGTCAGAGATGCCATCGGCGAGTTGCCTCCCGCGGTTCAGAAAAAAATCCTTCAGGACAACGCAGCCGAGTTGTACGGCATTGAGGTGTAATTCCTTGGTGAGTGCCATGGGACGAGTGGTGGATGAACCTGGCAACGGGCTCGTAGAAATTTTTAGTCTCCCCACCGACGAAGCGACCTTGCTCCGGCTATTGGAAGAAGTGTTCGCCCACTGGGAAACCGTCCAATTTGGACCGATCGTTCAAGGGGCAGCGTACGAAATAAGGGCTCCCGCCGCCCCAAGGATCACCATGCTCGATGGCTACGCGACGCTCGATTTTGGGGACTGGCATATGCATCTTTGCATCGGGCCCACAATTGGTGATGTTTCGAATCCAACCGAGCCGAACGTCGCCGCTATTAGACCTTGCCAGCGCGCCGAGTTGTACCGATTCCTGCGGGAAGGAGCGCCGGTGTCATGGGGTCTTCGGCTATTTAACGGAGCAGACGAACAACTACTAACGGTGTTGCTGCCCAATCCTTTCTTGGATGAAAACGACCGGCCGTGTGAACCGAACTGGCATCGTTTGGCTCTATGGGACCACCTGCGATCAGAATTCCTCGACCTTGCGCCTGACCCTACTGATAGGTCGGGTGATCGCTTCGTGCATGCGTGACATTCTGCATGCCCATCCTCCCAGAAGCTAGGTTTCCGCTTCTATGGGAAAGCCGCTCTCCGATGTGACGGTGCTTGACTTAACTAGAGCATTAGCGGGCCCGATATGTGGGCGACTTCTAAGCGATCTGGGAGCCCGAGTTATCAAGGTGGAGCCGCCGGATGGAGATCTGACTCGACTCTTAGTCCCAAGGGTTGATGGGCAATCTCCGTACTTTGTGCAGTACAACGCGGGCAAAGAGTGTGTGTCGATCGATCTTCACACGTCTGCCGGGCGAGAGTTGTTTCTCCAACTTGTTCCCCACGCTGACATCGTGTTGGAGAATTACCGACCCGGAGTAATGGACCGACTAGGCATCGGATATGACCAACTCAATAAGGCCAATCCCGAGGTCATAATGGCATCGGTGAGCGGCTGGGGTCACAACAACTCCCGTTCAGACCAAGGGGCGTTCGCGTCGGCAATTCACGCTGAAGCCGGCGTGACGGAAATGGTGGCTCGCCGCAGAGCAGAAGAACCACGAAACGACCCAATGTCTCACTCTGATACCTACACAGGGCTACACGCCCTAGGAGCCGTGTTGGCCGCGCTGCATTTGCGTGACCGAACCGGAGAGGGTCAAAAAGTTGAAGTGTCTATGGCAGAAAGCACCTTGATGGTTAACGACCTGGCCGCCATTGAAATGAGCGGGCAAGATCCCGCTGTTGGTTTCAAGGGTGGCCAAAACTGGTCTCCCGTGCTTCGAATGGCTAACGGTCGTTACGTCAGCATCACCATTGACATCACAACAAACGACGGGTTTCGTTACATCTCTGAGGCGATGGGACAGCCCGAACTCGCTGAAGACCCCCGATTTGCGATCATTGAGGACCGGGTAGCGAACCGTGACGCATTGACAGAGGTTCTTGCTCAGTTCATTGCCACCTTCGAGGATGCAGCCGCGGTCGAGGCGGCTATTGGTCCCAGCGCCGTACTTGCGGCCGAAGTGCGGACAGTTCCTGAATTGGCCACAACCGACTGGGCCACCGAACGAGGCGCCTTCGTAGAGATAGACACCGGTCGAGGTGAAATGGTCACTGTTCCTCAGTCACCCTGGCGATTCCAAGATGTAGACGCCGGAGTCACCCCGTTCGCTGGATATCGCGGTCAGCACAACCGCGAGGTCCTGAGCGACTTGTTGGGATTGAGTACATCTGAACTCGACGTTCTCGAGGCCGACTCAGTTATAAGTAGTCGCCCCCCTCGATGGCTTCGAGAGTCCGAGTAGGAGCCTAAATTCCAGGGATCGACGAAAAATCAGGTTCCCGTTTATCCAGAAACGCCGCCAAAGCTTCGGTGTTCGCTGGAGCCCCAAGCAATTCTGCATATGCCGCGTTCTCGCGTTTGTGGGCAGCCCACGCCTCCTGGGGTCGTCCCGCCCCCATGAGCAACTTCTTTGTAGCCACGAGCGAGGGAATGGGGTTTGCAGCTAACTCCTGAGCCACGGTCATGGTCTCGGATATCAATTCGTCGGGCTCGGTGACTTTCCATACAAGTCCCATCTGAAGGCACTCGTCGGCGCTGAACCAGCGCCCAGACATGAGGACGTACGCAGCATTTTGCCAACCCATGCGTGTGGCGAACGTGTAACTACTTCCCGCTTCAGGTGCCAGCCCCAATTGAGGGAACGGTGTTCTCAGGCGAGCAGAACTTGACATTAGAACCAGATCGCAATGCGCCAGAAACGTCATCCCTATGCCGACACCGAGGCCATTCACGGCGGCGACCAGGGGCTTCTCAAACTCCGTGAGCTGTTTGAGCATGGTCGGGAACAGGCTGTCTCGGCCGTCTCCGGCCGCCACCCCATCTTGCATTTCCTGGAGGTCTTGACCCGCTGAAAACGCTCGGCCTTCCCCGGTGATTATCGCCACCGCTACGTCGTTGTCAGCCTCAGCGCCCGCAAGCGCATCTCCGATACCACCGAAGACTGCATTGTTCATCGAATTGAGCGCCTGGGGCCGGTCGATGGTTACAACTCTGACTCTGCCAACGTTTTCGATTCGGATGACTTCTTCGCTCATGAACGTATCTTCGCGCAGAATCGCCTAAGTGTTGCTCTGACAGAGATCCTCGTAGTGGTTCCGTGGTGAAATGTCGGGATGAGGATCTCCGTTGCTTTCCCACCTGTCCCCGAAACACCTGACCACATCGAAGTAGCAGAACAGCTCGGATATACGACAGCTTGGGTATACGACACTCCCGCCCTTCAGCTTGACGTATGGATGGTCTTGGCTTTAGCGGCGAAACGAACCGAACAAATCAAACTTGGACCGGGTGTTCTCATCCCGTCGCTTCGCCATCCGATGGTTACGGCGTCAGCGATCGCAACTCTGGTGGACCTAGTAGGCGAAGAGCGAATAGTCATAGGTGCGGGAACGGGATTTACTGGCCGACGAGCGATGGGACAAAAGCCCCTGAAATGGGCGGAACTCCCGCAGATGATTAACCAAATCCAGTCGCTCCTCCGAGGCGATGCGGTTGTGTTTGATGAGAAACCAATTTCGATGCTGCATTGGGATGGTCAGGCCCCTCAGAGACCGATCGAGGTGCCTTGGATTCTCGGAGTCAACGGACCAAGAGGTCTCGCCACCGCCGTTGAAATGGGATGCGGAGTGTTTACATCTCGACCCAGACCTGGCGCCGATTACGAAGGTTTGACCGACGTGATTATGTTAACGAGCGGGACTGTCATGGAGTCGGACGAGACTGTCGACTCTCCACGCGTCATTGAGACTGCGGGGCCGTGGGTCAGCGTTGCCTACCATGCCTTTTTGGAGCAGAAAGATGACAGGCTGTCGATGCTGCCCAACGCGGATAAATTCGAGCAGCTCGTTGATCAAGTCCCGGAAGACGAACGCCACCTTCACGTTCATTCCGGCCACCTAACCAACATGAATGCAATTGACCGTGAAGTGGTGGTGGGAGACTCGATGTTCCTTTCGCCATTTACTCTGTATGCACCAGAGGTCCCGAAACGAATACGAGAGCTTGAGGAGCAAGGCATCACAGAGATCGCGTTTCAACCCATGGGTGACATCGAACGAGAGATGCGAGCATTCGCCGAGGCAGCGGGCCTAGGTTAGAACTGCACAATGCGCGCTTGATAAAGGTGGACAGAAGATATGAGTAACCCTCCCAGCCCCTACGACTTTCTTCCCGAAGTTCCGACCTTCCAAATCAGCAGCGACGATGTTTCCGAAGGTGAGATGCTTGCCATGCCTCAGGTTTCGGGGATCTTCGGAGCCGGGGGAGAAGATATATCCCCTCATCTCAGTTGGGTAGGAGCACCAGAGGAAACCCAAAGCTATGCGGTGACATGTTTTGACCCGGACGCTCCTACTGGGAGCGGTTTTTGGCATTGGGTTGTCTATGACATTCCCGCGGACGTGACTGAGTTGACGACTGGCGCTGGGTCTCAGGACGGTTCGGGGCTTCCGGCGGGTGCTAAGCAGCTAAGAAATGATGCCGGTTTGTACGGCTACTTGGGTTCGGCACCTCCCGCGGGTCACGGAGCGCATCGTTACATGTTCGCGGTGCATGCCCTCAACGCGGCTTCTCTGCCAATCACTGAGGAGGTAACTCCGGCTATCTGCGGATTCAACATGTTTGGGATCACTGTCGCTCGTGCCATCGTGACTCCGGTGTATGAGCAGAACTAAGCGCTGTCGCTCGGGACTAGGTACGTGCCGCTTTGACGGTATCGGCAACGGCGTCTGGGTCTGGCGGAGCCCCGTAAAACATCATTGTTGACCTGTCCGCGAACTGATTACGTTCCTTGAGTTTGGCCCCAACCTCTGACGGGGTTCCCGAAACACACAACAGATCGACGAGATCATCGTCAATCTTCTCGGACATGGCTTTCCAAGCGCCTTGTTTGGAGAGTTGATTGAGTTCTGGTTGCAGATGCTCGTAGCCGTGGTATTCGAGCACTCCTGCGTAGGCAGGGGTTGAGCCGTAGAACGCGAGCTGTGCAGCGGCCTTTCGGCGGGCGTCGGCAACCTCGGCGTCATCGCGACCCATAGCGACAATTGTCAGACAAGCGATTGTCACGTCTTCGGGGCCGCGACCTGCCGAGTCAGCCGCAGCCCGCAACACGGGGAGCGTCTCGGCTTGCATGTGATCTGGCGTATGGAACGGATGAACGAAAAAGCCGTCAGCGGAGTGACCGATGATTTCCACCATTTTCGGTCCGACTCCCGCAACGTAAACCTTCGGACGATCGACGTTTAGGGGGCCGGGGCTGAAAAATGGTGTCATCAGCGTGTGCGTATAGAAGTCACCTCGAAAATCGAGTGTCTGTCCCGTCTGGAAGTTGTCCCAAATAGCGTGAAGAGCAGCGATGTATTCCCGCATACGGGTAGCTGGTTGGGACCATGTCTCGCTGTATCGCTTCGTGATATGGGGCTTGATTTGCGTTCCAAGTCCCAGAATGAAACGCCCATTGGAAAGACGTTGCAGATCCCAAGCCGTGATCGCACAGGTCATCGGGTTGCGGGCGAAAGCGACCGCGATTGCGGTGCCGAGCTCGATGGAGTGAGTTCGCTCTGCAGCCAACGCCAAAGGAAGAAACGGGTCGTGAGACGCCTCAAATGTCCAAGCCGCATTGAGTTGTAATTCTTCGAAAGCGGCCGCTTCGGCCGCGCAACCATTAGGAGTGGAAGCAGTCGTTGCTCCATCGATCACTAAGTCAGCCATTAGATCTTTCCTCGTCAGTCGCCAAACCAGTCGACGCCGCCTTTGCCTGCTTGACGGGCAATTTCGGCTTGAGCCATGGTGAGTTTGGCGAGTTGATTCATATGAACTTCGTCAGGGCCGTCCGCTATTCGCATCAGTCGCCCCATCACGAACATTTCGGCAATGGGCGTATCCCCGCTCACTCCCTTGCCTCCAAATATCTGCATTGCGCGTTCCGCGACGTCATGAGCCAGTTTCGGACCAACGATCTTCACCATTGAGATGTAGTCGCGTGCTCCCTTAGCCCCAGATTTGTCCATTTCCGCGGCTGCCTTAAGCACTAGAAGGCGAGCCTGTTCGATCGAACAACGAGCGCGAGCAATATCTTGTCGGACTGAAGAAAATTCGCGGAGTTTGTTGCCGAAGGCCTCTCGTTGCTCCACGCGGGCACACATGAGGTCGAGCATTCGTTGAGCCATTCCAACGTTCGTCATCGCATATTGGAAGCGTCCCGGACCTAGTCGTCCTTGAGCGATTTCGAAACCGCGGCCCTCACCGAGAATGATGTTGTCGATAGGAACACGAACGTCGTGATACGCGAGTTCTCCATGACCTTGGGGGGAGTGGAAGTTACCAAAAACCGAGAGGGGTCGAACGATCTCTAAGCCCGGAGTCTCTTTGGGCACAATCACCATTGAGTGGCGCTGATGTCGCGGATTGTCGGGATTGGAGACGCCCATAGTGATGACAAACTCACACAGCGGGTGGTAAATGTTGCTGCTCCACCACTTACGGCCGTTGAGGACGTAGTGATCGCCGTCGCGGTCTATCTGCAGCTCCATATTCGTAGCGTCCGAAGACGCGACCTGTGGTTCGGTCATGCCGTAGGTGGACCGAATTCGTCCCTCCATCAGCGGACGTAGCCATTGATCTTGCTGCTCTGGAGTCCCGTATTTGGCGAGTACCTCCATGTTGCCCCGATCTGGTGCGGAACAGTTGAACACTTCGAATGACCAGGGAATTCGGCCCATCACTTCGGCGAGTGGCGCAAATTCGAGGTTTGTGAATCCTGGACTCCATTCCGCGTATTCCGCGGGCAGAAACCAGTTCCAAATCCCCGCCGCTTGAGCTTTACTCTTCAGTTCTTCAACGACCGGTGGTTGCTGCCACATGTTTGAAGGGTCTTCCACGAACGCGTGGTGTTCGCGTTCCGCTGGATAAACGTTCTCTTCCATGAAGGATTCGAGTTTGTCTTTGTGTTCGAGCGTTTTTTCGTTGTAGTTGAAGTCCACTTCTAGATACCCCTTCTGTGTAGACGATCAACCCGAATAATTTCACACGAACAGCACCTCGTGTCTGGAGAATGGAGCTGTAGTACCCATCGGCTATCGTGTGCGCTGGTCGAACAGCACCCAGGAGCCGACGTGGAAGACGAAAATTCTTTGGTTCCTGCGATGATCGCGGTGTTCCTGGGTCTCGGTGGCGCGCTTGCTGCCGTCGCTGTAGTGCTCGTAACCGTTCTCGTACTGATATAGCGGCAATCAGTTTGGTAACGACGTCACTTAGACGTCCATATCCGGCATTCCTTCGGTGACGCTTCCCGACCAAGATGGAGGCCGCTTTTCCATAAAGTGCATCACCCCTTCAGTCGCATCGGGTTGGCTACCTAGCCACGGGATCAAACGCAGCTCCTGTTGAAAGGTTGCGTCGATTTCAGAGCGCAAGTTTTCCCACATCAGTTTCTTCGTCACCGCTACCGACACCGGCGCCGCGTTGTGCGCGACGTCGCGGGCCCAATCCAAGGCTGCCCGCAGTACCTCGTCAGCTGGCAATGCGCGTGCTGCAAGTCCGATCTGTGCTGCTTCAGTTCCAGAGAAGAAGCGTCCAGACATCAACAAATCGCTGGCAACCTGTAACCCCACCATGTGGCTTAAAAGTTTGGTCGAACCCAGTTCCGGGGCGATCCCTCGACGCACGAACGCGAACTGCAGTTTCGCGTCCTCCGCGACGAATCGAACATCGCACGTCAGGGGAAACGTCAGTCCGACCCCAACGGCGTGACCGTTGATCGCGGCAACAACGGGTTTAGAGACGTCCCAGGGCATGGTGCTCGGAGTGCCTTGTTCATGGGGGTTAGCGTTGGGGTTGTCTGCGAAAGTGTCTCCCCCAGCCGAAAGGTCTTGGCCGGCGCAGAATGCTCGACCCGCGCCCGTTATCACCACGGCCCTGACAGCGTCGTCGGCTTGAGCTGCTGCCAGCCCTGAACCAAGTTCAGCAGCCATTCGAGTGTTCCAAGCGTTCAAGCGCTCGGGACGATTCAAAGTGATGAGGGCTACACCCTCTTCAACCTCGTAGATGATCGATTCATATGTCATCGCCGCAGAGTAGTTGTGAGAGGCTGTTGGTTGACGAAAAAAGGGGTCGTTGGTGGGTTTAACGGATCGACACTTCGAAATAATTGAAACAAACGGGGTGAAACTGCGCTGCGTCGTCGAAGGCGACGGGCCTCTCATCATCCTGCTGCATGGTTGGCCTCAATGTTGGTACCTGTGGCGACATCAGATCGACCCCTTGCTGAATCAGGGTTGGAAAGTTTGCGTGCCAGACCAACGCGGCTACGGCTACAGCGATTGCCCCCCCGAAATTGGTGACTACGGGGTTCGTGAATTGGCCGCTGACGTTGACGGTTTAGCAACAGCTCTTGGTTATGAGGAGTACGCACTCATGATTCACGACTGGGGCGCTTTAGTCGGATGGAATGTTGCATTGCTGTACCCCGAAAGAGTGCGAGCCGTCGTAGGGATGTCGGTTCCCTATGGACGTAATCTCGATCCGGCATGGTGCACTCAGGAATTCTGGGGAGACAACTTTTTTTACTGGGCGTTCTTTTGTGAAAACGTGGGTGGCGCTGAGGCACACCTCGAGGCTGATATCAGAACCTCGCTGTTGACGTTGCACATTTCAGCTTCGGGAGATTCTGGGTCTCGAGTCAGTCCGGCTGGTAAGAAGACCATGTTGGAGGCCAGTCCAGCCCCTCCGGCTGAGCTGCCGCCGTGGATGACCCCTGAAGACCTCGACTATTACGTGGGGGCCTACAACAATTCTGGATTTCGCGGCGGACTCAACTGGTATCGGAACATTCCGACCTTTTTGGAAGATACGAGTGAGTTGGAAGGCCGCAAGATTGCTCAGCCGTGCATCTTTATCACAGGGTCGGAAGACCCCGTTCGCCAGATGACCGGCGGAAGAACCGGTCAAGAGCATTTTGAAGATCTACGGTCTGTGCACGTCATTGACGGCCCTGGCCACTGGGTGCAGCTGGAAGCTGTCGAAGAGACCAACGCCATCGTTCTTGAGTTTCTTTCACACTTCGTGTGAGGACGAAGCGGCAGCGTGGGCGAAGGCCTGCCAGACTCTGAACTATGAGTGAACCAATTATGAGTCACAGCGAGTCAATCGAAATTGATGCTTCCCCCGCCACAGTGTGGGCTTTGGTTACGGATATGGAACGGTACGGCGAGTGGAGTTCAGAAAACACTGGCGGTTATTGGCGCAAGAATGAGGAGGGCGTGCCTGGAACGGGCGCAGTTGGCGACGAATTCGTTGGCATCAATCGACGCGAAAACCAAGAGTGGAAGGCTTTAGTCGAAATCACTGAACGCGAAGAGAACCAAAGCTTTGCGTTCGTGACAGGCGGAACGGCAATGAACTTCGTGCATTGGAGATATGACCTCGAAACCGACGGGGAAGGCACGACCCTGACCGAATCGTGGGCGTTGATGAACCTGTCTCCGCCAATGATTGAGCACGGAGAAACTGAAGTTCAGTCGCGCGCCGCTAACGCCCGGGAAAGCATTACCGCGACGCTTCAAGGCATGAAGGCAGCGGCCGAGAGTTAGAGAATGGAACGTCGCGGCCCTTTCGTTGTCGCGTGTCTAGGTGGACTACTGGCCGGCCTTGACACATCGGTCAATATCGCTTTTCCCGCGATCACCGCGGCATTCGCGATCGATGTGTCACAGATCCAGTGGGTTGTTGTCAGTTTCGTCCTCACATACTCGGTCCTTCTTCTCCCCGCAGGTCGATTAGCGGATCGAATTGGCCACGGGCGAGTCACGGTGATTGGAATTTCGCTTCAGGCGCTCGCGTTTATCGCGTGTGCGTTAGCACCTTCGTTCCCGCTCTTTTTGTTGGCTCGAGTTAGCCAGGGAGGGGCAATGGCTCTCATTTTGGGCGCTGCTCCGGCCCTCGTGACTCTGTCAGTAGATGAGGAGCGGCAGCCTCGAGCATTGGGGGTGTATTCGATGTTCAGTGCAGTAGGGCTGGCGCTTGGCGCTCCGGTTGGAGGCTTGTTGTTGCGGATTTGGGATTGGCCGTCGGTCTATTTCTTCCGTGTTCCCTACATGATCGTGTTGCTTGGAATCGCGTTGGCTTCAGGTTTGCATCGTCGACCGTCCAAGATCAGCCATCAACCGCTGGATCTTCTCGGTGCAGTGACTCTCGCCGGTGGTCTTGGATTGGCGCTGTTTGTGGCGAGTCGTGGCCTGACCTGGGGCTGGTTCACCCCGCGTACAGCGACGCTGGGGTGCGTCGCGTTGATTGTTCTAGGTGTCTTCTGTTTCGTCGAAAAACGGGCGGCGCTTCCTCTCGTAGAACTGTCGCTGTTTCGAAGACCGGGCTTCGGTCAGGCCAATCTCATGAACGCGCTTGCCAACGCGTCAATGTTTAGCTTGTGGTTCCTTGGGCCTTACTTGCTTGTAGACATCCGAGGTCACGGATCCATTTCAGGAGGACTCATTTTGGGTATAGCCCCAACTACCACGGCCGCGGCGGCCTGGGTCGCGGGCTGGTTGACGAATCGTCTTGGACTACGCGCCCTTACACGATTCGGATTGGCGTCCCTAGGAGTGGGTCTGGTCATTTTCAGCAGGGCCGATGCCGGCACTCACTTGGTGGTGTTGATCGTGGCGTTGAGCCTGGTAGGAATGGGTCTAGGCAGCTTCCAAGTACCCAACATGAGTTTCGTTATGGCTTCCATCCCGCGATCGCAACAAGGGGTTGCTGGCGGCATGACTCAGATGGTTCGAACCTCAGGCCTGGTAGCTGGACTCGCAGTTTGGAATACAGCCTTTGTGGGTTTTCGTGATCGTCAAGCTCGTTCCCTTGGTCTCGAAGACCTTTCCGCGCCAGAGATCTTCGTACCTGCTTTTGCCAAGGTCGTAGGTTTAGCGGGGCTACTTGCGCTGGTTGGAATATTGCTGACCGTGGGAGTGAGCTTCGACCAACGTTTCAGGCATGCGCCT
>DASCSY010000047.1:0-14039 GCA_034399415.1 Acidimicrobiales bacterium | reverse complement strand
CTCATAGTCCACGTTCGGTGGGTTAGGAAAAGTGCAGGGTCCCTTTCCACTGATGGTGTCGAACGGAAATAGTCCGGCTTTCTCGACCGCGGCGGCAAGGACGTATGTCTTAAACGATGAGCCCGGCTGTCGTCGCCCTTGAGTGACAAGGTTGAATTGAAAATCAGCGAACTCGGGGCCGGCAATGAATGCTCGCACTGCACCTGTGGACGGATCGACAGATGCCATCGCAACCTCAAAGTCGTCCGAACCTTCGGGCAACACCTCTCGCACGGCCTGCTCCATATGCTTCTGCAGAGTCGGATCGAATGTGGTCCATACTCGAAGACCTCCGTTATAGACCTGTGCGAACCGCTCTTGATACGTCTCACCTAACGCCGGGTGCTTGAGTAGAGCTTCCGTTACCTCGTCCAGAAAATAATCTCGGCGGAGGGTTTCGTCCGTCCGTTGGGGACTTCTGTTTCGATCAGGCAGACCGCGTTGTTCGAAGCGTTCGCGTTCGTCGGTATCGATAATTCCAGCTTCTTCCGCGCTGTGTAGCGACATGCTCCGACGTTTGCCAGCTATCTCAACATCTTCGAAACCGTCATAGATGCCAGGGCTTCGGATAAGTCCAGCTAGGAATGCGGCATCGCCAATATCGAGCGCTGCAACATCCTTCCCGAAATAGGTTTCGGCTGCAGCCTGAAGTCCGTAGGCACCATTCCCGAAGTAAATTTCGTTGAGATAGAACTCGAGTATTTCTTCCTTGGAGAACTCCTCTTCTAATCTCGCGGCGAGCACGGCTTCGCGGATTTTCCGGCTAATCGAACTCTCATCCCCTACGACCCGCAATTTCACGATTTGTTGAGTGATCGTCGAACCGCCTTGGGTGATTCCGCCACTCGTAACGTTCTGAATCATCGCTCTAGCGATAGCGCGAACATCCACCCCGTTGTGCAGCCAGAACTTGTTGTCTTCTACAGCAAGCAATGTTGCGAGCACTTCTTCCGGTACCTGATCGAACGTGACGAGTTCACGGTCAATGTCGTATCGTAAAATTCCTATTTCATTCCCGACACTGTCGTAGACCTCAGTTCGTTGCGCCCCCGGTGAAAGATTCAGGGCAACGTCAATCCGTTCTCGTTCGACGGCAAATAATGCTTCTTTGGCATGTGGCGCGATCGCGACGCCAACATTTGTCAAGAAAACAGCGCACACCACCGCCATTACGACGAGAACAGGCAAGCGGAGAAGCCGTCGGAGCGCGCGCATCATTCCTCGAAGGTACCGGCAGCCAGACCCCAGAATGGGTCGCTCACGCGATACTCATTGCCATTCGCTGCGGTTTTTAGCAATCATGGGTCTGTGTCTACGTCGCCAAGCAGCGCTACTTCTTTCGATCCCACTCGAACTTGGGTTATCGATGGAGGTCCGGGAATCCCGTCACTTCCGTCAGGTCCTCCACCGACATTGGTGATCGCAGCAGACATTGGATACCAACACGCCCGGGATTTAGGACTACCAGTCGATGTCGTCGTAGGAGATTTCGATTCTCTGAATTTCGACACTCTCCGAAAAACGGATCCTGGATTAGTGCTAGAGCGGCACGCCCAAGACAAAGATGCGAGTGACCTTGCCCTGGCACTGAAGTTCGCTTGGACCGCAGGCGCGACGGGTGTCGACATTCTTACGGGAGGCCAGGGAAGACTCGATCACTTACTGGTCGGCTCGATGCTCATAGCTAACGACGACAACATCAACCGGCGCATAATCACTCATTGTGGCGCAAGTCGGTCTGTGGCCTTGAAGCCCGGAAAACCTTTCGATATAGAAGTCCAAGCAGGTTCTTGGTTGACTCTTCTCGCTCTTGGCAGCGACACAAGGGTGTCGACTGAAGGGTTACGTTGGGATCTTGGACCAGCAGACGAAATTCCGCCGTTCACTAGCTTGGGTCTTAGTAACGAAGTGATCCAAAGGCCGACAATTTCTGTCCAAAGCGGCATCGTTTTGGTAGTGGTGACTTCCCGTCATGAATAGGGCTCTCCTTCACTTCTGCACGGCTTTCGTTGCTGTAGGTGTGGTGAGTTGTCTTCTTGCTGGTTGCGCACCGAGTGTGAAGACAGCGGACACCATTCGACTGTTAACCCATGAAGAGTTCCATTTGCCTCACGATGCGATCGACGACTTCACAAGCCGCACGGGGATCGAAGTGCTTGTGTTCGTCGAAAAAGACTCAACAGCGATGGTTAATTTGCTTGAACGGACTGCCGCTAATCCGATCGCAGACGTTGTCCTCGGGATCGACAGCCTCGAACGGCGGTTAGTCACAGAAAAAAAGTTGGTTGAACCATACCGACCCATCTCGGCAGATCGGCTTGATCCTTCATTGATACTTCAAGACGGAATGCTCACTCCGGTAAGCCAGTTGGCGGCCTGCTTGAATCGATCGAAGTCTCGATATGACGCTGTTCCGCGTCCCGTTGATCAGTTACCCGAGCCTGGCGACTTGCCGTTGCGGGCGCCAGAAAAGATTGATGATCTTACCGACCCTCGACACGCTGAAACTGCGGTCATTCCGGATCCGCTTTCAAGTCGCATGGGTCTTTACTTCTTGGTGGCGATTGAACGCCTTCACCGAGAGAACGTTGAAGGTGTCGTTCCCTGGCCGAAGTTCGTTGAAGAGATGCTCCGCTGGGGAGTTGAGATCGCCCCCAGTTGGGAAGTGGCGTGGTTTAGTCGTTTCCAGCCTTCGGCGAGCGTGAATAATACGGACTCTCGTTCGTTGACTTGGGGTTCTTCGGGGATGCCGGCCGTTAGCGTGCGATTTCTTCCCGAACTTCCCGACGAGGTCGACGTAGCTGTCATTGATAACGGGTGCGTAAAGATTGTCAACTACGCCGGCGTTGTCAGCAATACACCAAATAGGCGAAACGCCGGTCGACTAGTCGACGCCTTTGTTGAACCCCTGTTTCAGTACGGAGTTCCTGATCGCTACGGTAGTCGTCCAGCCAGAACCGACATCATTCGTACAGACGCTTGGCGCCAATTTGGGGTGGAGGTGACTGCTATCCCGGTTGATGAATGGCGAATCGGACCGCTGTGGGAAGTGTGGTTGCTGACCTGGAAGCAAATTGTCGATGCGGTGACAGCCGGCGAGGAGCCATTAGCGCCCATCGTTGAGGTGACATTGCCATCTGAGTAACCCTGAGATCAACGCGAACCTTATTCGCCGTCCTCAGAACTCTGGCCGTAATCGCCCCAAGGGCGATCTCTATTTGCGACGGCGTCTCTGAAGTTCCCTTCGTTTATGAGCGACACCCATTCCTGAGCTTCGGGAGTATGGCGGGCAATCCCGTCAAAAAATGTGCCCAGCATCTGCGATGTTCGGAGTCCCATGTTCTCGAAAGCTTGATTGATGAGAAGCTTGTTGAGGGCAAGCTGGTTAGGTGGGATATTGACGAAGCGACGCGCTTCGGTTTCCGCAGCCTCTGATAGTTCATCGGGCTCGCAGATATGTGAAACCAAGCCGATCCGAAATGCTGTTTTGGCATCGATCGGGCGACCCGTCAACAGGAATTGTTTCGCGTGTTCTAGCCCAATGCGGTGTACCCACATCATGGTGGTGGGTGTTCCATATATCCGGCTGGGTGCGTAACCGATTTGTGCGTTGGTGGCCATAAAGAGCAGGTCGGCGCAAAGTATTAGGTCGGTCGCTCCTCCGAGAGCCCAACCCGAAACTTCACCGATAACTGGTTTAGGGCACTCCCAGATCGTCATGAATCGGCGCACATTAGCTGACATCGATTGATAGTCCGCTACGGGGTCCCAGATCTCTCCTTCGGTCAGAACCGACGATTCCAAGAATTCTCGTAGGTCGTATCCAGCCGAGATGTTGTCTCCCTCGCCTCGCAGCACGATGGCGGAGATATTGGTGGCTTGGGTGGCCTTGTCGATGCAGTCGGCTACTCCTTCGATGACCTCAGCCGTCAGAGTATTCAGCCTTTCAGGTCGGTTGATAGCGATGATTGCGACACCGTCGCGTTCTTCGTACAGCACTGGTTCAGTCAACGAATACGCCTCCGACCTCAGATGGCAGTTGCCGTAGAGTAGTGGCCGCTGTCTATTGGCGACACCCGTTCAGATTTGTCTGACGCTGCCATCGATCTTCCATTAAGGAGCGGCCATGCTTGAAACCACCACCCTCGGGAGAAAAACAGGACTGCGTGTGCCTCGGCTATGTCTTGGCACTATGAACTTTGGTGAACCCGGCCGAGGTCATCAAGGCGATTGGACTCTAGGCATTGACGATGCCCGGCCGATTTTCCAGGCTGCGATTGAATCCGGACTTTTTTATTTCGATACCGCTGATATTTACGGGGTTGGGGCTTGTGAGGAGGTGGTCGGACAGTTGTTGCGTGAATTATTACCCCGCGAGGAGTACGTGATTAACACCAAGATTGCGATGCCCATGGGTCGCGGAGCCAACCAAGGCGGGCTTTCTCGAAAACACGTCATCGAAGGCATCGATAGTTCGCTTCGTCGCCTCGGACTTGATTATGTGGATCAACTCATTATTCACCGCCACCCACACGGCATTAGAGGTGCGGCCTCCACACCGATTGAAGAAACACTTGAAGCGCTCAACGACGTTGTCAAGGCAGGCAAAGCTCTTCACATCGGTGCCTCTTCGATGTTCGCTTGGCAGTTCGCTGAGTTGCAGTTGACCGCTCGTATCAATGGTTGGACAGAGTTCATCAGTATGCAAAACCATTACAACCTCATTTACCGAGAAGAAGAGCGGGAGATGAACCCCTATTGCCTGAGCACTGGAGTGGCACTGCAGCCTTGGTCTCCTTTGGCGCGCGGTATCTTGGCGGGTGCATACCGGGGAAGTCTCGATGGTGGGACGACGGCCCGTTCGACCGGCCAAGATCGGACGCGAACCGAGTCTCTGTACAGGGGTGAAATGGATTTCGAAATCGCTGATCGCGTCATCGCTCTCGCCGACGACCGCGGTTGCCGGCCGGCCCAGATAGCTGTTGCATGGTTGCTTGCTAAGCCAGGCATCACCGCACCAGTGGTGGGGGTGTCGCGAGTTGAGCAGCTGCAACAACTGGTTGAAGCTTGCAGTATCGAACTGTCATCGCAGGAGCTTGACCACTTAGAAGAGCTGTATCGGCCGGTCGAAAACTTGTTGTCTATCGGTACCTCATAGCAGGACAACATTGCGGGCCGGTTTACTGATCATGACCACTAGGACTAGCCTCCTCATTCGACGAGGTTGAGGATGAGGCTAGTAAATCAAACGAGTCTCGTGACCGAAAGGGTTTGGTGTGAAGGCAGCAGTTCTTAACGAAATTCCAGGTGAGCTTGAAATAAGTGAGGTGGGGATCGACAAACCCGGGCCACGGGAGGTTCTAATCCGTACATCGGCTGCTGGTCTTTGCCACAGTGATCTTCACTTTATGGAGGGCAGCTACCCGTACATGACTCCGGCCGTGCTTGGGCACGAGTCCGCTGGGGTTGTGGAGGCAGTTGGTTCGGACGTGAGTTACGTGCAGCCCGGCGATCATGTCATTACGTGCCTTTCGGTGTTTTGCGGTCACTGTTCGTACTGCATTGAGGGCCGTTTGTCGCTGTGCTCCAACAAAGACGTGGAGTGCAATCGAGGTCCCGACGAAACTCCTCGCTTAACGATCGACGGCGCCCCGGTTTGGCAGTTTCTCAATCTCTCGTCGTTCGCAGAACAGATGTTGGTGCATGAGCATGCCATTGTGAAGATCCGGGAGGACATGCCTCTCGACCGTGCTTCTCTCATTGGATGTGGGGTCATGACCGGTGTCGGGGCGGTGTTTCGAACCGCTCGGGTAGAACCGGGAGAGACAGTGGCAGTATTTGGTGCCGGCGGTATTGGTCTTGCTGCTGTTCAGGCAGCGAGAATCGCGGGCGCTGGCAGAATTATCGCTGTCGACATGCTTGACAGCAAGCTTGAGGTTGCCCGCCAAATGGGTGCAACCGACACTGTAAATGCTGCCGACACTGACGCTGTTGGCACGATTCACGAGATGACCGGAGGCGGAGTTCATAAATCGTTTGAGGCAGTGGGCCTTAAGCAGACCTCCGAACAAGCTTTCCAGAGCTTGCGCAACGGTGGCACGGCCACTGTCATCGGAATGATCCCTATAGGCACCAACGTTGAACTTCATGGTCTTGATTTTCTGTTTGAGAAAAAGATTCAGGGGTGCAGCATGGGCTCGAATCAGTTTCGGACTGATATGCCCCGACTGGTGGACATGTATCTGGATGGCAGATTGATGCTTGACGAAATGGTGTCAGCGCGCATCAGTTTGGAAGAAATCAACGAAGGTTTCGAAGCCATGAAGGCTGGATCAGTTACGAGATCAGTTATTACCTTCGACTGAAATTTCAAACCAATGCCGTTCATCACCAGTCATAAACGGTGTTGAATACTCCGCGCACCCGCCCCACTAGCGTGCACGCGTTAACTTTCTTGGCTCTGAGCACGTGGGTGGCTGCTTCATCAACCCGGTCGACCGGTACCTCTCCTTGATGAACTGCGCGGTCGATGGCGTCGAAGGCAGCGCCCACTTCGGCCAATGTGCCTAGAACCATTAAGTCTGCACCTGCCTCAAGCGACATGACGACCGCTTCCTCAACGGTCCAACGGTCAGATATCGCGCGCATGTTAAGCGCGTCAGTTACGACCAGTCCGTTGAATCCTAGGTCGTTGCGTAAAAGACCATCGATAGCGGCCCGCGATAATGATGCTGGTAGGTCACCGGTTAGGTCCGGTATTTCAATGTGCCCCACCATGACCGCAACTTTTCTCGATGATATTGCTTCCTTAAATGGGACAAGGTCGTTTTCACGCAAATCGGCCAATGGTGGTCCAACCGAACGTCCTAGGTGTGAATCTGCGCTAGCTGACCCATGTCCAGGAAAGTGTTTAACGACTGGGAGTACACCTCCGTCGCTCAGACCTTCGATTGTTGCCATTCCGTAGTCCGCGACCAGCGATGGATCGTTAGAAAATGATCGGTCACCGATCCCTGGTCCGGCACCGACGTCAAGAACGGGTGCGAAGTTGACATCGAAGCCAAATTCAAGCATTTGAGTTGCATGACGTTCAGCACGTTGAGCTACCAGTTCTAAGCGTTCGTTTACTTGACGAGCTGCGCTCGGCAGATTCGGTAAGACATGGTGGAGCCGTTGTACTCTGCCGCCTTCTTCGTCAGCGGCCATAAGTAAGGGGATCCGTCCAGCGAAGTCCTGCAATTCGTTGATTCGGCGACCGATCCACGGAGTGGCCCCACCTGAAAGCAGAATTCCTGCGATTTGATGGTCTCGTGACTCTTCGACTGCCGCACCGAATTGACTTTCAGTCATTGTTGGCAGCAGGAGTTGTCCGATTCGGACGGCTCGGGGAAGCTCAGTTACGCAGCCACGATCTATTTCGTCGATCCAGCGACCTTTCATGAGTTGTTTGAGCGCGAGACCAAAAAGCCATCCGGGGGGGCGGTCATTTCCAGTGAAGATGCTGGGACCGGGGTCACCCACAGCGAGCTTCGTCCCGTCGGCAAGTTCGAGCCAAATCCCCAGTGCTCCGGGAGCGCCCGCATATGCGGTTCGAACCCTGTCCGTTATTGGCTCTCGGTCACCGAGAGGTGGGACAATGCTGGTGCCGATAATTTCGACTGATCCATCAGCCGCGACAATCCAATACCCGATGCCTCCTGGACCTTCGACTACCGCTACGACGGTCGGGTCCGGCGCGACCGTTTCAATGGTTTCTTCGGCTTCGGCGGTCGACTCTTTAGGGAAAGTTGGGGCCGCCGCCGCTGCTGCTATGGCAACGGCACAGAAGAAGCTCTTTGCCTGTTTTGGGAGCCGTGAGTGTCTAGCCACTGCCGCTCTCGATGCTGCGATCAATTTCCTCTGCGGAGGGGAGTGGGTGCGTTAGCGTTACCTTCTGGGTCCCTGCATCGCCGACTTCGATCGGGAGTTCCAAGAGAAGATGACGCAAGAGGCAGAAGGTAGCGTTCTGCGCAGGACAGTAGAAGACCGTGACGTCTACCTCAATCTTGAGTTGCTTCTCGTCTCCTATGAATAGGTTGAACTCTTGTGGCATTTGGGGTCCCTGCGCTCGGTAGGAACTCCTGCCGACCACATGGGATTTCCTTGCGTTTTCGATTGTGAGGTCAAGAGCAAATGTGCCCTCGTCGTTAAATTCGTATCCGGCCGGGAGAAGCAATTCGACGGACAATTTCACTGTTCCCGGGCTTACGACTTGTTGGGCAAAAGTAACGGTTTCATCTGCGGCTTCGCGCGTTATCAGCGGTGCCGCTTGCAGATTGCTGAGTTCTAGAGTGGTGATTTCGCTGGTCTTGATATTCAGAATGCGGATTCGATGATTGTTTGTGTCTGCGATGAACAAGACATCGTTAGCAAGACTGAGTCCACTGGGTTCAGCGAGTTGAGCATTTTGGCCGTAGCCATCCTTCAATCCCGGAGATCCATTTCCTGCGACCAGCACGGAGTTACCGGTTGAAAGGTGAAGCGCTTTGATTCGATGGTTGTAGGTGTCAGCGATATAGAGGCTGTCACCTACCAATTCGACGCCTACGGCATGTTGTAATTCGGTGCTTGCAACATCACCAACCGAATCCCCCCAAGAAAACAGTCCAGTGCCCACCAGGGTCGTTATTTCGTCACCATCCTTTAGCTCGACGGATCGAATTGCGCTTGCCTCGGGATCGGTGAACCATAGGGTCGATCCATCGGTCGAAAGACCCGAGGGTTGGGAAAGGGTTGCCGTCAAGCGTGGTCCGTCCTGTATGCCTTCCGCTCCGGTGCCCGCAAAGATGTCGATCCAGTCTGCTTGTCGTCCTTCTTTTGACGTGTCGATGATCCATAGTTGGTGGCGACCAGCTCCGGCGATAAATAGCTGATTGCCGATTCGTTCAACATCCCAAGGAGACGCTATTGACGTCGACAGAGGTGGCCCCGGGATGACCCGATGGACGGGCTGACCCGTTCCAGCAAATGTCCGAACCTTCCGCAGAAGCAGGTCGATGACGCGAATCGCGTGGTTTCCTCGATCTGCGACGTATAAGAACCTGCCGTTGGCCGAAAGTGCTAATCCTTGGGGCTGGTTGAATCGGGCGTCAACCCATGCTCCGTTAGCTAGCCCGGGTGATCCGCCGCCTACGACGTCCAGTATTCGGCCGCCGAGTTCCGTAATCACCACGCGATGGTGGCCGGAGTCTGCAATGAATAGCCGATCACCAACAGGGTCGGCTAGTACTTTCCCGGGAAAGCTCAAAACTGTGGGGATCGAGTCCGGATTCTTCGCTATCAGTTCCAGCGGACGGACATCGATCAGATTTGCGGCTCCGTACTCACGGGTCATTTGGTCGATGACCGGCTCAAATAGGGGGTAGACGCCCTCCCCTGCGTGGACCCCCACGACTCGGCCAAGGGGATCGATTAATACAAGGGTTGGCCAGGCTTGCACCCGGTAGGACCTGCGTAGATATTCGTGATCATCGTTTACAACTGGGTGTTGAATGCCAAGCCGTTGTATTGCCTTTCCTATGGCTTCGCTGGTCCGTTCATGATCAAATTTCGCCCAGTGAACTCCAATGACGGCCAGTGAGTCTGGGAACTCTTCCTCAAGTCTGTGCAGGTCCGGGATGACATGAAGACAGTTGACGCATCCTTGAGTCCAGAAGTCGAGTATGACAATTTTCCCGCGTAGATCTGTCACTAGAGATAGTGGTCTCGCGACATTGAACCAGTCGAGACCGTTGGGTACATCTGGTGCTGCTACTTCGCCCTTGTAGGTGAATTCAGTGACGTCATTGGGTGCCGAATCAGGTGGGGTGGTAGATGGCCTTGACCCAGTGGTTGAACTTAGGAGAGCGCCGTTATCGGCTTCGGTGGATGGTGTACTGCAAGACATCGCCAACGCGCTTGTTGCAAGGCAGACAGCCGCAGCGATTCGACCAGACATCACTCAACCAGTGTGCACGTCCGCCCTTTGAAAAGCTGAATTTATGGGGTTAGTCGTGAGTCGATTACGCCGGTGTCGAATCCCGCTAGGTGCAGACCTCCGTGAAATCGGGCGTGTTCGATCTTGAGGCAACGATCCATGACTACGTCGAGTCCGTTGCTGATAGCAATGTTGGCTGCATCGACGTTCCACAATCCAAGCTGCGCCCAAAATGATGCTGCGCCCACGGCCACGGACTCCTCGGCGACTTCAGGTAAATCATCGGATCGGCGGAATACGTCAACCATGTCTGGGACTATCGGCAGGTCACACAGGGTTGGGTAGCACGGCTTTCCTAAGATCTCATCTGCCATGGGGTTCACAAAGTAGACGTCAAAGTCAGTGCTGGAACTCAGCAAATATGTTGCAACGAAGTTACTTGGGCGAGATGGATTAGCAGAGACCCCGACCATCGCTATGGTGTTGGTTCGCTTCAATAGATCGAGTCTCTTGCTAGCGGTTGGTTCACTCCAACCTGGTACTGATTCATGGATGACAGTCACGATTCACTCGCTTTCGCTAAAGCTTGTTCGAGGTCCCAGATGATGTCTTCCAAATCTTCTAGTCCGACCGACAGCCGAACCATGTCGTCGCTAACCCCGCTCGAAGCTAACGCCTCGTCTGAGAGTTGCTGGTGGGTCGTGGAGGCTGGGTGAATGACCAGTGTGCGAGCGTCTCCGACATTGGCTAGATGACTAATTACTTGGAGAGATTCGATGAACTTGGCTCCCGCAGGTCTTCCGCCTTTCACTCCGAAGGTAAAGACGGCGCCGGGGCCTTTAGGTAAGTAGATATTTGCAAGATCGTTGTAGGGAGATGTTGTTAGACCCGCATAGTTCACCCAGTTGACGGCTTCGTGCTGATCAAGATGCTCGGCGACAGCCTGCGCGTTGGCAACATGAGCGTCCATTCTGAAGGGCAGGGTTTCTATCCCTTGGAGAAGTAAGAATGCGTTGATTGGAGACATTGAAGCTCCGACATCGCGTAGTTGTTCGGCTCGTAATTTGGTGCAGAAGGCGTATTCTCCAAAGTTTTCCCAAAATTTCAATCCGTTGTAGCTTTCAACCGGTTCAGTCATGTGGGGGAAGCGTCCGCTCCCCCAGTCAAAGCGGCCCGATTCGGTCACGACTCCGCCTATCGAATGACCATGACCGCCTATGAATTTTGTAGCCGAGTGCAGAACGATGTCGGCGCCGTGGTTGAGGGGTTGACACAAGTACGGGGTCGCGAATGTCCCATCGACGACCAGTGGAAGGTCGTGTGAATGCGCAACTGCGGCGATCGCTGATAGATCAGGAATTGACCCTAGGGGGTTGCCGACGATCTCTGTGTACAAGAATTTCGTGTTTTGGTCTATGACTTGGGCGTAGGCGTCGGGATTATCGCCGTCAACAAACCGGGCTTCAATCCCGAAACGTCCAAGCGTGACATCGAAAAGGGTGTGTGTGCCGCCGTAGAGGGCAGAGGAGGTGACGAAATTATCTCCGCTTCCTGCCAAAGCCGCCGCCGTTAAGAATTCGGCGGCCATACCCGAGGCGGTCGCAACTGATCCTATTCCGCATTCAAGACTGGCCATTCGTTCTTCAAACGCGTTAATGGTGGGGTTGGAGATGCGGGTATAAATCGTGCCGTACTTCTGGAGAGCAAATTTGTCTGCTGCATCGGCTGTGTCTTCGAAAACGAAGCTTGTCGATTGGTAAATAGGCACAGCCCTAGACCCGGTGGATGCATCGGGTCTCGCGCCGGCATGCAGTGCCCGTGTTCTAAAACCCCAGTTGCGGTCGTTCACAGCATTTGATTGTAGGTAAATCGTCAGGTCGCGCGTTCGCTTGCATACTTTTGAGCGATCGCAAGTGCGGTGTGGGGATCGATACCAGCGACTCCGACCATCCAACATGCGATTGGAGCGGCGATTCGTTCGGAGTCGTGAGCTGCAACTCCCGCGAGATTTAGAAGATCTTCGATGGTGTGGTCATCGGGTGCGTCGAGTTTTAGCTCGTGAGCGAAGCCCTGTAGCCATTCGTGGGCAGATGAATTCTCGTTAGGCATCGGTTTCACCTTGCGGTCGCTGGATGAGTTCGGGAGGATCGTAAGCTTCGACCCGAGGTGCTGGTTCGTCGAAACGCTCAATGTCTACCAGGCAAGTGTGCGCTGACGGGCCTTGCGCCAGTTTGGAGGTGCCCTTGTCTCGTGTGAGGACATTAGGGTTTCCGGCCCGGCACATTCCTTCTTCGTCTGGGTCATACCAGGCGCCTGTAGAAAGTTGGATGACTTCCGGCATTAACGCGTCATCTAGGACTGCACCGGCGAGACAAGCGCCGCGTTCGTTGAAGACCCGTACCAGGTCACCGTCGGCGATTCCGCGCTGCTGAGCTATGTGGGGGTGAATACGAACCGGTTCCCGACCGGCCACTTTGGATCCGGTGCTCGGTTCGGTGTGGTCGTACTGGCTGTGCAGTCGCACGGTGGGTTGGTTGGAGACGAGGTGTAAAGGCCAACGATCCGATCCAGTCCCCCCTAGCCGTTCATAGGGTTCCATCCACGCTGGGTGTGGTGGGCAATCCTCGTACTCATATTGTTCGATGGTTTCTGACCAAAGTTCGATGCGCCCACTTGGGGTTCCTAGTGGAAACTTCGTCGGGTTGGCGCGAAATTCAGAAAGAAGCACCTGGTTGTTTTCTCCCATTTCGGCCATGTCGGGATAGCGCAGATGGCCGGCTTTGAGAAATTCGCGATAATCGGGTGCCCAGTCGTTCTCTGCTTGAAATAGTTCGTAGAGAACTTCGACCCAGTCATCGGCGCTGCGGCCTTCTGTGAACTGGGTCTCAAGGTTTAAGCGATGTGCAACCATCGCAAGGATTTCGTAGTCGTCGAGCGCATCGCCGGGTGGGTCAACCGCTCGACCGTGGGCAATCAAGAGATTTTCCGCGCCGCCGATGTCGTTACGTTCGAGCGGCGTTGAAGAGGGAAGCACGATGTCGCCTCGCTTGGCTGTCGGAGTCCAAAATGGTTCTTGGATGACGATTGTTTGAGGTCGTTGCCATGCCCTGGATAGCTCGCTCAGATTCTGATGGTGATGGAAAGGGTTTCCACCCGCCCACCACACCATCTTGATGTCGGGGAACTTGTCGCTTCTGCCGTTGAAGTCATATCGCTCCCCTGGTTTGTCCAATAGTTCTCGGAATCTGGAAACCGAAATGATGTGGGAGTCCTTGGGTCTGGGTGGTAGTGGTATCCCAGGAACACGTTTGCGTACTTGCCCAGCCCCGACATTGCCTTGAGCTCCGAATGGAAACGCTAGACCACCGCCGGGAAGACCTATCTGGCCGAGAGCACACGCTAGTGCGGCTGCAGTCCAATAGGTTTGTTCGCCATGATCGGCACGTTGGACCGATAAGCCAACATTTATTAGTGTCCGTCGACTTGACATTTCTCGGGCTAATTCCCGGATGACGCTTGCTTTGATACCGGTGATTTCCGATGCCCATTCGGCTGACTTTGGTATTCCATCGACGGTTCCGACCACGTAATCCTCAAAGCGGTCCCACCCGTGAACGCAGTCGGTGACGAAGCTTGGGTCGATGAGTCCCGCTGTGGCGAGGGTGTGAATCAATCCCAACATGAACGCGACGTCGGTGCCGGGGCGAATGGGTTGCCAGCGTGGGTTAATCCCGGGGTCCACATCGTCGCGTAGTGGCCCGACATTAAGAAACTCAGTCCCGTTGCGTTTTGCTTTTTCCATCCAATCTTGTGTGTGGTGGGTACCTTGCCCTCCGTAAGTGACGTCGGTGTTGGACAGTCGAAGTCCTCCAAAGGACACAAACAAGTCGGTGTGTTCGGCGATGACTGACCAGCTAGTGCCTTGACCGATCGCGGCGTGGTATCCCATTCCGAGAAAATGCGGGACGATGGCGTCGGCGGCGGAAGACGAGTAGGTACCCCATACGTCGGTGTAGCCGCCGTACATTCGAAGCAACCTGAATAA
>DASCSY010000046.1:0-14982 GCA_034399415.1 Acidimicrobiales bacterium | reverse complement strand
TTCTGTTGGCCGCCGCTGTAGCAGCACGCAAGGGCACCACGCAATTGGCGGCGCATCAGATAAGTATCGAAGTTTGGAGTCTGCTGGCTTTGGGCTTGGATTCGGTGGCCATTGCCGGTCAAGCCTTGATCGCGAAGTTTTTGGGCGCTGGTCAAGTCCAAACCGCGAAGGCCGCTAGTCGTCGGATGATCGGCTTGAGCGTGCAGGTCGGATGTGTGGGCGGCGCGCTGCTCTTGGCTGCCCGTTCGCCAATTGCGAAGTTATTTACTAACGACCCAAGCGTGGCTGAGTTAACCGGGTTTCTTTTTGTTTTCGTCGCTCTAAGTCAGCCTCTGAACGCTCTGGTATTCGGAATTGATGGGATCCTGATCGGCGCAGGAGATCTTCGGTTCTTGGCATGGGCGATGATCGGTACTTTCGCAGCGTTCGCGGGGTTCGCGTTTGCTACTGCGAATCTGGGGATGGGTTGGCTTTGGGCATGTCTTGTCGCCTTAATGGTCTTCCGGGGTGGCGCTGTATGGGGCAGATTCAAACAAGAGGGCTGGATTCGCGTTGGCGCCGACTAGCACTCCACCAACCACTGGACCGCATCTAGTGCTACAAACTTGTACTGCACGCAGAGATAGAGGTTCCTATGCCATCGATCGAGGCGATCGAGGACATCGGCAGTCGTCACCAGGCACGCCTGAAGGCAGCGGACCTAGGGTCCTGTCAAAATTTGTTGAAGGCTGGGGCGACTAGGCGTGGGCGACGCGTCATCTCCGAAACTGTGGGCGTCGCCGAGAGCAGGGTCCTTGAGTGGGTAAACAAGGCTGATCTAATGCGTATCAGAGGGGTTTCGACACAGTACTCAGCGCTTCTTGAAGCGGTCGGTGTTGATTCAATCCGGAAACTTCGACGGAGCCGATTAGAGCAACTTCACCAAGCTCTCCTCGACGTTAACGACAGTCGCCGAAACCCTCTGGTGCAACGGCTTCCCTCGCATAGTCAGATCAAAGGCTGGATAGGACAAGCTAAGCGGCTACCTCAGGTGGTGAAATGACGTCGTGGCAATGCTCAATCATCCTCTTCGCTGTTGAAGAATCGAGTTGATGGCCTTGCCGTCTGCTTGGCCTTTTGTGGCCTTCATAACTGCCCCGACAATGACACCTTGAACTTTGTCTTCGCCGTCGCAGAACTTCGTCCAAGCTTCGGGGTTTTCTGAGATGGCTCGGTCGACAAGAATCTCTAGCTCGTGAGAATCCATCGCTTCGAATCCGTGAGTCTCAGCGATCGATGATGGATCAACACCGCTGTCGACCATCTCTGAGAGCACTTGTTTGGTTTGTGTAGCGGTCAAAGCACCAGATTGTTCCATTTGAATGAGTTCAGCGAAATGGTTTGCGTCGAGTCCCGAAGCGCCGTCGATGGCGAGATTCTGCACGGCATGCGTAATTGCTCGTTGTGGGTCGGCGCCGGCGGCTATTGCCGCAAACACCAAGGGGGATAGGCCACGATTTACTACGGTGGCAGCAGTTTCCATATTTATCTCGGCGACGGATAGGAGTCTGGCGCGTTGGTCGGCGGGAAGTTCAGGCATTCCGGCCGAAATTCGTTGAATCCAGTCCGAGTCGGGGTCGAGGAGTACAAGATCAGGCTCCGGGAAATAGCGGTAATCGTTGGCCTCTTCTTTGGATCGCAGTGTGTGGGTTTTTCCTTCTTCTGACCAATGTCGGGTCTCTTGTCGCGGCGCCTCCTCTCCTTCATACATCGCTATGTGCCGGTCAGCTTCATATTTGATGGCGCGTTGCAAAGAGCGCAGTGAGTTCAAGTTTTTGATCTCGCAACGTGTGCGTAGTTCCTCTGATCCCACTGGCCGCACGCTCACGTTGGCATCAACTCTCATTGACCCTTCCTCCAAGCGCGCTTCGGAAGCTCCGGTAGCTACCAAGATGGCTCGGAGTTCTTCGACGTAGGCGCGGGCGTCGTCGGCGGATCTGATATCAGGCCGTGAAACCACTTCAAGCAGCGGAACACCCGCTCGGTTGTAGTCCACCAAAGCCTCTGAAGCTCCATGGATCCGCCCGTCTTCACCGCCTAGATGGGTGGTCTTACCGGCATCTTCTTCGAGATGAGCACGCTCTATACCGATGCGTGTGCCATTGGGAAGATCGAGAGAGCCATTGATGCAGATGGGTTGGTCGTATTGGCTGACCTGATAGTCCTTGGGCATGTCGGGATAAAAATAGTTTTTCCGGTGAAACACCGATGGCTGAATTTCACAGCCAAGTGCTATGCCAATGGTCATCGCCAATTCAACGGCTCTTCGGTTCAGCACCGGCAACGAACCCGGCAGACCAAGACACACGGGTGTGACGTTCGTATTGGGTTCATCGCCGAAGCGATTCGGCGCGTGGGAAAACAGCTTGGTGTTGGTCGCCAACTCCACATGTACTTCCAGACCGATCACGGTTTCCCATTCGCTCACGGCATGGCTCCAGTGGGTGCATGGGACTCTATAAATGATGCTGTTTGGAACATGAGCGGCTCTCCCAGTTGGGCAGCCATGACTTGCACGCCGACAGGCATGTCGTATGCGCCAGTGCCAAAGGGAATTGACATTGCGGGATCACCGACGAGGTTGCTCGGGACGGTGCAGGTGTCGCAGCGGTACATGGTCATGGGATCTGAGCGCTCCCCGAACTTGAATGCTACCGAAGGCGAAGTTGGCGACAAAAGAACGTCGTGGTTTGAATATGCGGCGTCGAAGTCGTTTCGGGTCAGGGTCCGTACCTTTTGAGCTTTGCCGTAATAGGCATCGTAATAGCCGGCGCTCAGCGCAAATGTTCCCAGCATGACTCTCGCAATAACTTCGTCGCCAAATCCGCTACGACGAGTAGTTGAATTCATGAACTGGACGTCAGCGCCATCGGCTCTCAGTCCGTAACGGACCCCGTCGTAGCGAGCCAAGTTGCTCGAGGCTTCGGCGGGGGCGATGAGATAGTAGGCGGTTAGCCCGTATTCCACTGCGGGTACGGAGACGGCATCAACCACCGCTCCGGCATTTTTCAACAAGTCGGCTACTTCGTGTACCCGGGCGACGACGTCTTCGTCTACGCCTTCGAGGAGTTCTCGAACAACCCCCACTCGAAGACCTTCAACACCGCGTTCTAGGTTCTGGGCCAAATCGGGGACTGGGGTCGGAATTGAGGTGCTATCTAAGGGGTCGTGTCCGCCGATCACTTCCAGAGTCAAAGCCGCATCAGCTACGTCATTTGCGAAGGGCCCAATCTGATCAAATGAGGAAGCAAAGGCAATGAGCCCATATCGGCTCACAAGTCCGTAGGTTGGCTTCACTCCCACGACTCCACAGAGGGCTGCTGGTTGGCGGATTGAGCCACCTGTGTCCGAACCCAATGAGATGGGCGCGAAATCGGCAGCAACGGCAGCGGCGGAACCTCCGCTTGAGCCTCCAGGAACTCGCGTTACGTCGTGAGGGTTGTGTGTGGGGCCAAATGCCGAGTGTTCAGTTGAGCTACCCATCGCGAACTCGTCAAGATTCGTTTTTCCGATAACAACCGCTCCGGCAGCCGTTAGCCGTTCGACGACCGTGGCGTCGTATGGTGGCTCCCATCCTTCAAGGATGCGTGACGAACATGTGGTGGCCACACCTCGGGTACACAAGTTGTCTTTGAGGGCAACTGGAACCCCTGCAAGGGGCCCTGGATCGCGGCCAGAAGCGACCGTCTCGTCGATGCTCGCAGCCGCTTCGATGGCCTTCTCTCGCGTGACCAGGTTAAAGGCGTGCACCTCCGGTTCTCGAAGTTCAATCGCTTCCAGGTACTCCTGTAGCGCCGAAACGGCACTTTGTCGACCCTCCCGAACTTCTGAGGCCAGGTTCTTTGCGGAGCTCAAGGCGATTCTCCCAATACCGGCGGCACACGAAACTGCCCTTCCGATGCGTCCGGGGCTTGCGTCAGTATTTCTTCGCGGGCGATGGTGGGTCCTACGACGTCGTCTCGTAACACGTTGGTCAGCGGATAGGGGTGAGACATCGGCGCTACTGATTCGAGATCCAGCGCTTCTAATTGGCCGACATGGTCCAGAATTTTCTCCAGATGTTCAGTGAAGTGAGTGATTTCTTGTTCATTGAGATCAATTCGGGCCAATGCGGCGATATGGGCAACGAGATCTCGCGAGAGGCGCTCATTCATGTTGCTTCGTCTCCATAAGGGTTCACAGGTAGGGGTCGTTTCCACTCAAGGGTTCTTCCCACCAGTCTTCGGCTGAGGGCGGCCAATCATCGGCGGGAAGAGGATAGATGCAATCTACGGGGCATGGTTCAAGACACTTATCACAGCCAGAGCACAACTCTGGGAGAATAATGACATCAATGCCGTGGTTGAAGATGGCACCAAAATTTGGAGGGCACGCTCGCAGGCACGCATCGCAATTTATGCAGATGGACATGTCTATGCACATAGGAGGATTTGGCCATTTGGCGTTCCGTTCTCGACGCTTGATGCGCGATATTCGCCCTGGGCTAGTTCCCGATGCCATCTACTGAATTCTAAGGCGCGTCGTTAGATCCGATTCGGCAACCACGTTCAAAGGGCAAAATACCCTTGGACGCGCGGATCCGAGGCGGTTCGATTCCGATGGCTTGGATCGCCGATTTGACGCTACAAGCGTCCGAAAATTTACTGTTGTCGCGGGACCCACAGGACGACTGAACCTCCAGGCGGCAATAACGCTCCAGCAGCAGGCTCAGTTCCTTGGACCGTAGAACCATCGCCCTTAACTTCGCCCACTTCAAGCCCTGCTTCGGCCAAGCGGCGTTCCGCATCGAATACTGTCAGTCCACGCATGTCGGGAACCTCTCGTCGATCTCGGCCCGAAGAAACGACCAGCGTGACCTCGGATCCTCGATCTATCAGTAGGCCTGACATCAAGCTTTGACTTAGGACGACGCCTTCGCGGACTGCTTCACTGGCTTGCAAACCCACTGGTCCGGCTACTCTCAGTTGAAGTTTTTCCAGTACCTCTTCGGCGTCTTTGAGATCCAATCCGATCAGCTGAGGAACTGTCCGTGGAACAGGTCCTCCAGAAACCACGAGCACCGCTCGTGTGCCCGGTTCTCTGAGGGCACCGCCCAGCGAGGGCTCACCATCGATCAACACCTTGATGACTTCACCGGCAGTGATCTCTTCGTCGTAGAGGGGCTGAACAAGGTCAATTTCGAAGCCCTTTGTCTCAAGTCGAGCTACAGCATCTGCAGTGGGTAACCCGAGAACCGGCGGGGTCATTCGAAGGCGTGGACCACTGGCAACCTCAACAATGAGCATCTCTCCCTCTACTAGTCGGCGACCTGGTGGGGGTCTTTGGGCCAGAACAATCCCTGCTGGTAAGTCGTCGGTCCGCACTTGATCTTCATCGAGAACCCATGAACGAGCATCTGCAATTGCTCGCACTTCGCCGACGGTACGACCGATGTACTGCTGCACCAGATGATCTGGGAGTCCCTGAGGTCCGACGCTGCTGACGGCCCACGCAGTTCCTGCTGATAGCAACGCCAAAACTGTCGCAACAGCGGCTCCCACTTTCCAGACTGGATGCCATTTCGGTCTTAGCGACCCGTCGGAACCGAAACTGCGGACGTGAGCATCTGACTCAATGCCGACTTCATTCAAAAGGGCTTGAGGGATACCGATGTTCGCGGGTTTGGTGAAACCTTTCGTAGCCTCGATTAAACCTTCGGTTAACAATCGCGCGTTACAGCGCTTTTCCGGTTCGTAGCGTCCAGCCTCTTTCAGGACTTCCATAGCGCGACCAAATTCAGCCGGGACATGTAGATCTTTTCTTAATCTTTTCTCCGAGAGATCGCCGGAGTTCGTTCCGGTTTCACCGTTTTCTTCACTGATTGTGGCGAGAATGGTGGCGACTAGCGAATAGACATCGGAGGCGGGTCCGCCGCTGCCGCTCATCGTTTCCGGTGCCGCGAATTTGTTCGATGGTGCGGTGAGGCCGGTTCCAACAACGGACAAGCGTCCCGCCTCGGCGGCACTGAACGCGTTCGCCAGAAACAACCCGGCTAGCTTGCTTGACCCGTCAGTACCTACGAGAAGATTCGACGGAGAAATGTCGCCGTGACATAGACCTGTTTGGTGGACGGCAGTTAATCCCGAAGCGATTTCGAAGCCAAGTTTTGTTGCCTGAGCCGGTGTCAATGAGTGACCTTGATCCAATAGCGCCTGCAGACTGGTCCCTCGGAAAGATTCGGTAACCACGTAGACGATTCCGTCCGACCGACCCCAGTCGATAACGCGTTGCACATGAGGGTGAGCGATCGCACTGGCAGAGACGATGTCCGATGCCAATCTTCTGAGGAACTCGACGTCTTCAGAGATCGACGAGGTCAAGATCCTTATTGATACTTGATCATTTCTGTTCAGGTCTTGCGCGTGGTACTCGTCCCAACCTCGGCCATGGAGGTTGTAGGAAAGCAAGCGGTAACGGTCGTCTAGTACTCGACCAATCCGCTCGGTTGGCTGACTTGGCTCCACGTCTCGACAGTACTGCCGCAAAGGTAGTCATTAACGGCGCCAAATTCCAAAGACCTGTTTATTCAGCCATGATGGTCGAGTGAAAGACGCCCCAAACGGTGACGATTTTTCGGAGCACCTACCTGTCAACTGGACCCTGCGAAGGGGTGTGGCTTCGACCGTGACCATCCTTGTTCTTGTATTGCTGGGGCTCATCGTGTGGGTTGCCTTAACGAGTAGGGGAGCTCCACAGTCCGCGACTCTGCCTACCGACTTACTGGCAGTCATTCCCCAGGACGGAGATCAGTCTCCTCGGCAAGCGCCAGTAGGTGTTTCCCTAAGTCCAGGTTGGCAGCCAACAATAACTATCGATGGGGTGGCTATTCCTGATGACCAGTTAACTGCAGGTACTCGTCAACTTGGGGAATTTTTCTTCTCACCAGGCGAGGGGCTGGCGATCGCGGAGTTACGAACAGGTCGGGTGTGCGCCCACGTGGTCGCGGTGCCAACGATTGATGTTGAGGTTGACAACATCGATTACCGATGGTGTTGGACGTCTTTCTAGAGACACGACCTATGGCAGCTGTCCTGTCGCAAGAAGCTGGCGAAGCCCCGCCTCACCCAGAATAGGAATCCCAAGATCAGTAGCTTTATCAAGCTTGGTTTGGCCGGCGTCTGCGCCAACTACCAGAGCGTAGGTGCTCTTAGAAACGCTGCCTGGAGATTTTCCGCCTCGGGCAACGATCGCCTGTTTTGCCTCGTCTCGCGTCGTAAACCATCCGTCTAAGGAGCCAGTCACCACGACAGAGCGACCCGCCAATATTTGTGGTACGTCCACTTCACCTTCGACGAGATCGAGACGAACTCCGTTAGTTCGGAGTTTGTCGACTACCGCTCGGTGATGGGCATCAGAAAAAAAGTCTTTGACACTTCGAGCGATGACGGGGCCTATTCCATCTATCGCAGCGATTTCTGTGATCTCTGCTGTCGAGATCGTTTCGATATCTCCGAAACGACGGGCTAACAACTCAGCGGTACTTGGACCCAAATGTTCAACCCCTAGTCCGATCAGAAGATTCGGCAGCAAACACTCACGTGCCTGGTCAATTGCGGCCAACAGGTTATTGACGAGCGTCTCATTTGTGACGTCAGTAACCAAAACTGTTAGGAGTTGCTCTTTGGTCAACGCGAACAAGTCTCCTGCGTCTTCAACAAGTCCCTCTTCGACAAGAAGTCTTACCGTTCGTTCACCTAGCCCTTCGATGTCCAGTGCGTTTCTACTTGCGAAGTGGCTAATGCCTGTTTCAATTCGCGCTGGGCACCGTCGGTTGATGCAATATGTATTTGCGTCTCCTTCTGACCGTTCGAGGTTCTCTCCACAACTGGGGCAAACCGTCGGAAATACCCACTGCATCGAAGTGGTGGGTCGCTCACCGAGTACCGGGCCCACGACCTCTGGAATCACGTCACCTGCTTTGCGTACGATAACTGTGTCACCTGGTCGCACGTCTTTCACTGAAACTTGATCCTCGTTGTGTAACGTCGCCATTCCGACTGTAGAGCCGCCGACGAACACGGGCTCGAGAACGGCGAACGGAGTGGCACGACCGGTGCGCCCGATCGACACGTCGATCGCGGTCAACCGAGTCGTTGTTTCTTCTGGTGGAAACTTGAAAGCTATAGCCCACCGAGGGGCACGGCTCGTGGATCCGAGAATCTCTCGTTGAGCCAAGTCAGCTACCTTCACCACCACTCCATCGATTTCGTAATCGGGGGTGTGACGGTTCACCATCCATGATTCGCAGAATCGCCAGACTTCGCTGAAGTCGGAAAACTCTTCGACCTCGGGGTTTACGGGCAACCCGAGCCGCTCAAGTAGTTCAAATGTCTGCTCAGACGACCGCAGCTCGGGGCCACCGACAACTTCGCCGAGTTGATAACACCAGAAGGAAAGTTGTCGCGACGCCGTTACGGAGGGATCCTTCTGTCGGAGGCTGCCAGCTGCAGTATTCCTCGGATTCGCGTATGTAGGGTCACCCTTGTCAATTTGTTCAGTATTAAGTTCTTCGAACCGCGATATTGATAAGTAAACCTCTCCCCGAACCTCAAGAACGGTGGGGGCGTTTTCGAGCCGATGAGGAATGTCATTAATGGTCTTGACGTTCAGTGTTACGTCCTCTCCGGTTCGACCGTTTCCCCTCGTCGCTGCTTGGACTAGGTCGCCATTTTCGTAGCGAAGCGATACAGCTAGGCCATCAAACTTCAGCTCACAAACAAATCCATATGTTTCGTTTTCGCCGAAGCTCTTAATGACCCTTTCATGCCACGCGGTCAGTTCGTCCAAGTTCATCGCGTTATCTAGTGACATCATCGGAACGCGATGCTCAACCGCTGAGAACAGTTCGCTCGGCGCGTTTCCGACCGAACGGCTCGGTGAGTCTGCGGTCATCAGATCCGGTCGACGGGTTTCGATTTCCGCTAATTGGCGAAGTAACTCGTCGTAGGTGGAATCGGGCACGGTGGGCATATCACGTCCGTGATACGCCTCATTGTGAGCCCTTATTTGGGCCCGTAGCGCCACTGCCCGATCATGGTCTGAATCAGATTCACTCATGACAGACCTGACTCTAGCTAGCCAAGGGCAACGGTTTTGTGGTTCTAATGCATCAACGTTTAGGACCAACCGCTCCGAATGAGCCACGATTGTGGGGTGGACGTTCGAATTCCGTTCAAAAGTTTCGTCGGGCTATGGGCATTGTTGCCCTTCACCGTGGGCGCCGCTATCGACTCTTCCCTAAGAGATCATTCCAGCCTCTTTAGGGTCTCGGTGTCCATCGGTGTCTGGTTCCTATGGGGTTTCGTGCTTGGGTCTTCGATGATTCGACGGCCTTGGGGGTTGACGGTGACGCGCGTTGTGGCTCCATCGGCCCTACCGGCATTGTTGGTTGCCAACTCAATGGGAGATCTCTCAGTCACATCTTTGGCTGTGGCGATCGGACATGCCACGATCGTTTGTGTATTTGCGTTATTGCCTGAGACTGGGAACGTCATGGTTGACGGTCTTAGCTATGGAGACGAACGTCGCTTCTTGCTTCGTGCTCCCGGCGCAATTCTCTTAGGCACGCTTCCTCTGGTCTGGGCGCTGGTAGTCCTAGGTGTCGTTTCAGGTCCGCTCCTGTTGGCGTCAGAGGATTGGTTGTTAGGGATCCTGTTGACGGGGGTGGGGTGGCCGCTAGCGGGGCTCGGATTCCGATCACTGCATCAATTGACGCGGCGATGGATCGTGTTCGTCCCTAATGGCCTGGTCATTCACGACTATTTAGCTACCAGGGAACCGTTCTTGCTTCGAAGTCAAGATTTGTTCTCGCTGGGTCCCGCTGCAGCGGATCTCGATGCTCAAGATGTTGATCTGATCGACGTCAGCCAGCTCTCACTGGGTCCAGCACTTCAGGTCACGCTTCGCGGTGGAGTGGAGGTGGTACCGCGTACTCGCGGCACGAGCGAAGTGAGAGTGGTGAAAGGTGTGTTGTTTTCCCCTACGCGACCTGGGGCGGTATTGCAAGAGGCACGACGACGACGGCTGGTGCGTTGAATTTCAGCAAGCGGTGGCACCACCGACAACGGTGTCATTCTGGTAGAAGACCACAGCTTGGCCCGGAGCGACTTTTCTGTGTGTCTCAAGCCAACGCATGCTGCCATCGCTGTTGAGGTGAGCTGGAGCTTGGCTACTGTGAGCGCTGATCTGAGCTTCGATTGGGCCGACATGTGGTACGCCCGCCCACACGTGATCGGTCAGCGGCACCGTTCGTGAGAGGAGATCTCGGGCGCTGCCGACTACGACGCGACGCGACGGAACGTCAACGTCTACGGCATAAGTGCGACTGCTATTTCCCCCCAGGTCCAGCCCTTTTCTTTGGCCGATGGTAACTAACTCAACCGCTTCTACTGCACCGAGGTTTGTGCCTTCCTTGTCGATTATCTCCGCTGGGTGTAAATCGAGACGTTCTGAAAGGAATCGAGCGCGACCTTCTGACGCGGTGATGAAACAAACATCTTGGCTATCTGGCTTACTGGCCGAACGAAGGTTGAGTTGGCTCGCTATCTCTCGAACTTTCGTTTTGGTCATTTCGCCGACCGGAAACTTGAGCGTAGACAGATCATCCTCGGCAATCATGTACAGGACATATGACTGATCTTTTGTTTGGTCGACCCCTCGAGCAATCCTTAAACCAGCCTCAGTTTCGATGATTCTTGCGTGATGACCGGTGGCCAAAGCATCAAAGTCCAGCCTCCGGGCTCGATCCAAAAGGACATCAAACTTAATGTGTCGGTTGCATTCGATACACGGGTTAGGGGTCAACCCGAGCGCATGAGCATCAACATACGGTTGGACAACATGCTTGTCGAAGGCGTCACCGTAATTGAAAACGAAGTGATCGATGTTTAGCTGTTGAGCGACGCGGCGAGCATCCTCCACGTCTGAAACTGAACAGCAGCCTTTATCTTGAGGGCCGCCCCAAAGCTTGAGCGTCACCCCGGTGACCTCATGTCCCTCTTGCTGAAGAAGCGCGGCCGTTACGGCGCTGTCCACTCCGCCTGACATTGCCACTAAGACGCGGGTCATGGCGAACCTCGTAGTTGTTCGACGCATTTCGGCACAACTTGGATCGCGTGATCGATTTCCCAATCTTCAGTGCACCAGCCGATCGATAACCGCAATGAACCCGCTGCGGCGACCCGATCGACGCCCATGGCAGCAAGCACGTGGGAGGGTTCCATTGCCCCAGACGCGCATGAGGCCGCCGCGGAGGCCATGACGTCAGAGCGTTCTAGCAACACAAGCAAAGCCTCGCTTTCGACATCCTCGATAAGAAGTTGCAGGAGTCCTGCGGCTCTGTGGGTCTTGGATATTGTCTCGTGACATCCGGGAATCGCTCCAACTAGCCGTTCGCCAAGACGTTCAGATAAAAGACCAAGTCGTCGAATCTGATCCTCCCGAGATTCGTGCAGACACTGCAACGCTGTACCTAAGGCCACGATTCCCGCAGTGTTGTGCGTGCCGCTTCTACGTTCCGCTTCCTGTCCTCCGCCTTGCATTTGAGCGGTCAAATTGACATGCGGACGAACGGCAAGCACGCCCACTCCCTTAGGGGCTCCGAACTTGTGTCCGCTAAGCGACACAAGGTCCGCTCGAGAGGCTGTGGTTGCTATATCCATCCAATTGACGGCTTGAACTGCATCCGTGTGGAGAAGCGCTCGTGGCGCTAACCGATCTCGAACCTCAGCGATCGGCTCCAGGTCAATCATTCGCCCGGACTCGTTGTTGACCAGCATCACTGACAGCACCGCTACTTCGTCGTCGAGAACGGCTTCTAGATGTTCAAGATCGACATCACCCTCCGGAGTGACGTTGATTATGCGTCCCCTGTGCGCTTGCACCGGGTACAGGACGGCGTGATGCTCGGTAGCGGGGCATGCAGCAACGCCCGACAACCCGCAAGCACCATGAATTGCGAGGTTGTCAGATTCAGTTCCGCCGCTGGTAAACACAATTCCGTGTGGGTCGAAACCAAGTAACGAGGCGCAAACCTCTCTAGCGTCATCGATCGCCTGTCTTGAGGACCGAGCCAAGCGGTGGGCGCCCGATGGGTTACCGAATTGCTCAGTTAAGTACGGCATCATGGCATCAAGAACGATTGGCCTCACCGGGGTAGAGGCAGCGCAGTCCAGGTATGCCAGTCGGTCTAAATTTGGGCTCTCCATCATCTTAAGGCTAGGCCCCAAACAGAGGCGGCAGCATGGTGCAACTCAATACGGCGAACTATCAAAGTTTCACTTACGGGGACGCGTTCGCTGACGTTTACGATGATTGGTACACGCGGATCGCGGAGGTAAGCAATGTAGAAGGCACGGTAGCTCTCATAAGCAATCTCTCTGAAGGTCTCGATGTGTTGGAGTTGGGTGTTGGGACCGGTCGCTTAGCTCTACCAATAGCTGCCATGGGAGTACCTACCACCGGAGTTGATTCATCTTCGGAAATGCTCAAACGTTTAACCGCTAGAGATACTTCGGGACTCGTTACCACTCACTTAGCCGATATGGCTAGCTGGCTTCCGACCGGTCCGTTCAAAGTAATTTTTTGCGCCTACAACACTTTTTTTAATCTTGTTGACCCAGACGACCAGGAAAAATGTCTTCAGCTTGTAGGCGATCGCTTAACACCAGACGGCTTATTCATTGTCGAGGCTTTCGTCCCATCTAACTATCCCCTTCTAGCAACCAGAGGCGTCGAGTCCCGCCACATGACAGATGCAACTGTGCTTAACATCTCAATCCGAGAACCATCAACAGGGCTGATCCGAGGTCAGAGCATCGAGATCAAGGAAACGGGTGTCACACTTCGTCCTTGGCGAATACTTATCAAGACGCCGGATGAGTTAGATCAGGTAGCCACTCGGCACGGTTTGAAATTAGTTGACAGGTGGCAAGATTGGCATCAAAGCCCGTTCACCAGCAGTAGCGATCATCATGTGTCGCTCTACGCTCCGATCACTGTTTGACGTTGTTTCGATGGGGAGGCCGGCATAGATGGATATTCGAGTCGCAATCGACCTTCCGGCGCCGCCGAATGAGGTCTGGAATTATCTTCGCGACGTCACCAAACACAGCGAATGGATGATTGACGCGGTAAAGGTCGAGGTGACATCCGAGATCTTCGAAGGCCGCGGACTCACCTTTGACTGTTTAACAGCCGTGGGTCCGTTCCGAGTTCATGACCGCATGCGAGTTCTTGAGTGGGAGCCGGACCATCTGATGGCTGTCCAACACTCGGGCATCGTGGACGGTTTTGGCCGATTTACCCTTCTTCCTAACTCCGGAGGCACACAGTTCTGCTGGGAGGAATCGATCCAATTGCCGTGGCACTTTGGCGGTCATCTTGGAGAGCGAATAGCGAAACCACTATTGGTGGGTATTTGGAAACGAAACCTGCGCGGACTCCGAAGGCGAATTATCGAGCGTCAAGAAGCCGGATTGGAACTGGAACCAGGGGGCCTAATCAGTGTCGGTTCACAGTGGGAACTCCGATATTACGGGCCCGAGTATGTGGTTCGAACAAGTACTCAGGGCTTGGATCTGTCCCGAGAAGCAGAAGCGCTCAGTGTTGTGGGCTCCAGAGGCTTCCCTGTTCCGATGTTGATAGAGCAACCTAATCCTTCGTCGATAGTCATGGAACGACTCGATGGTCCGACCATGCTCGAAGATCTGACCTCAAGGCCATGGACGCTAGGTAGGCACGCCAAGAATCTCGCCCGCTTGCATCGCGCGCTCGGGGGTATTGCCGCTCCCTCTCATTGGGAACGCGTCAGCGACGGAGAGTCTGTCGTTCATCTTGATCTCCACCCCGCAAATATACGATTGACTTCTCGCGGACCAGTGGTGCTGAACTGGAACGGCTCAGCTCGCGGCTCTTGTGAGTTCGATGCCGCGGTCACTTATGTAATCCTGCGGACCGGCGTGTCACGCAACGGACGTGTCGCTCAACTCTTGATCGGAGCGCTACGAAAAAGGTTCGCCAATATTTTCCTAAAGGAGTTTGGGAGAAGTGACGTGTTGCCGCGCGTTCGCGAAGCCGCTGAACTTCGCCTCTTAAACGGCGATTTGTCATCACATGAGAGAGAAGCCGTGTTTGCACTCGCTCGCGACGAACTTGACTAACCCTCAGTCGCTTCCGTCTGTTCTCAGGAGACGATCTACTGCTACATAGGGATCAATCTCTCCATTGTCCAACTTCTTTTGGAGTTCTGCCTGTCGCGGACTTTTCAAAACGCTTTGGACCTGAGCTTCAAGACTCCGTTTCAGTATTTCTGACACCTCAACTTTGATCCGGTTCCGGCGACGTGAGACAAGTTCACCGGACTGTTGAAGGTAGGTGCGATGTTCCTCAATTGCGGCCCATAACCGCTCAGCGCCTTCGCCGTCCGTGCCCACCGTCATGACAATCGGAGGTTCCCATTCACCTAAGGAGGACAACTCCAACATCTGTTGGAGGTCGCGACGGGTGTCATCTGCACCTTTGCGATCGGACTTGTTGATCACAAAAATATCTGCAATTTCCATCAGGCCGGCCTTATTGGCTTGAACCGCGTCGCCCCATCCGGGATTCACAACAACAACAGTCGTGTCAGCCGCTCCAGCTATGTCCACTTCTATCTGACCAACGCCCACGGTTTCGACAAGAATCCAGGGCCAGCCCAGCGCGTCAAGGACTCGGATCGCTTGCGGGGTGGCCAAACTTAAGCCGCCTAAATGACCTCGTGTTGCCATAGAACGGATATAGATGGCTTCATCGGTTACATGATCCTGCATCCTGACTCGATCACCGAGAATCGCTCCTCCAGTGAAGGGAGATGAAGGATCGACCGCGAGGATCGCCATCCGTTCGTCTGAGGAACGAACAACC
>DASCSY010000045.1:0-14998 GCA_034399415.1 Acidimicrobiales bacterium | reverse complement strand
CCGTGGAATCCTCGCATCCGGCTACTCTGCGTTGATACGTGACAAATAGGTCAATACCCAAGCGTGATATCTACTGGACCTAATAGCGGTAATCCGTCTATGTAACGTCGAACATTGGCGCTGACTCTCTCAGCCAGCAACGGAAGTCCCATCTCAGGGGTGTTGCCGATGTGGGGAGTGATGATGCAGTTCTGCAGCGACCACAGAGGATGGTCATCTGGGAGAGGCTCGGGGTCGGTGACGTCGAGAGCTGCTCCGCCAATGACATCAGTTTGTAAGGCCTTCACAAGGTCTGATGTGATGATGTGTCCTCCGCGCGCGACGTTGATAATCCAAGCGTGTCGGGGAAGCAAAGCAAGTTCTTTCTCGGCGATGATGCCCGACGTTTCAGGAGTTAAGGCGAGAGCCAGCACAAGTAAATCGGTATTCGGTAGAACATCGTGCAGGTGTTCTGACCCGACTACCTCCTTCGCTCCCTCCATGGGAAGTTCCTGATTTCGAACGACGGTTACCTGGCAACGAAATGGTGAGAGAAGAGGAAGTAGTTCTTCAGTGATTCCCCCTCCTCCGAGAATCGTTACGTTGGCCCCAATCAGGTTTTGACCCTCTGGTTCTGACCAACTTTCTGCTCGGCCGTAAGTGGCCAACCCCCTGAAGCCGGCCAAAGCCAGCATCAGCGCATGTTCTGCCACCGGTGCAGCGTAAACACCTTTGCCACAAGTCCAAGTGAGGTGTGGTCGAGATCGAAACATTTCAAGAAATGGTTCTATCCCTGCGTATGGCAGTTGCACCCATTCAATGTTGGGGTTTGTGTCGAGCATCGGGGGAAGAAGATCGGCCCGAGCCGGTTCAGCCCACACCAATCCTTCGGCGACGTCGGGTCCAACCACCTCTCCACCGCCGACTTCTACAGCTTCGACTAGGGACTGGCGTCGCCAACATTCTGGTTCGACAGCGACTTTTAACATGATGACGAAGCTAGACGGCCGTGACGTCTGAGTGGAGATCTAGAGGCGTTACCCTCCGACATAAGTTCCGAAACTCCACACGTTTCCTTCGGGGTCAGTTGCTGAGAAACCGCGTGATCCGTAGTCCTCATCGTTCAAACCTCTGATGATCTCCGCGTCGGCTTCAACCGCTCGACGGTAGAGCTCGTCGGGTTGATCGGTGACAACGTAGACACTGATGGGTCCATCGGGGAGTTCCATATGAGCTGGATTATCCCGTACTCGGTCCCCAAGCATCACTCCGCCCCCTGCGGACCACCGAAGTTGAGCATGAAGCACACCTTCACCGTCTTTCGTGGGAACCACTAGCTGTTCGTGGAAGCCGAAAGTTGTTACGAGAAAGTCGATGACGATGCGGGTGTTGTCACAGCGAATTATCGGCCAGATGGTCGGCGTATCCACGTCAGAGTTCCGCTAGGAGCGACTATCTGCGATTAGACCGCCATCAGGGAAAATGATTTCGCCCGTGACGAAACTCGCCTCATCGCTGCACAAGTAGAGGCATGCGTTGGCAATATCTGATGGCTCGCCAAGTCGTCGAAGAGGCGTTTCCTTGATTCGTTCCTCCACCCAACTTTCGTTGCTGGTTGCAGCGCCGCTCATGGAGGTCTTTATGTAGCCGGGACCAACAGCATTCACTCGGACTCCGTAGCGAGCGAGTTCAATTGCGCCACATTTAGTAAGCATCCAAACTCCAGCTTTGGAGACGCAGTAATCGGAAGCACCCATCAGCGCAGTTTTCCCGGCAACCGAAGCAATATTGACAATTGCTCCGCCGCCTGATTCCTTCATTGCTTTTGCTACGAATTGGTTGGTGAGCATGACGCCTGTGAGATTCACATCGATCACCCGTTGCCAACTCGCCAATGATTTGTCGATGAGCATCATGTCGTGTCGATCAAAACGGTCCTCGCTCGCTTGTTCATCTGGCTCGCGACTCACGTAGTCGGCGTGCGATATGCCGGCAGCGGCGACGCAGGCGTCGATGGTTCCGAAGGTATCAACAGCTGCAGTAGCCATTGCCTCTACCTCTTCAGGAACTGAAGTGTCGACTGCGACAGAAATAGATTCACCCCCAGAAGCCACAATTTGATCGGATACAGAACTGGCGCGTTCAAGGTTGAGGTCCGCCACAACTACACGAGCTCCCTCGTCGGCGAAGCGAACGCAACATGCCATTCCGATTCCGGATGCCCCTCCGGTAACGAGCGTTACCTTTCCAGCCATACGTCCTGTCATCAGTTACCTCCCATATTCCTGGGGACAGCGTAGAGATCTGAAACAGGTCTCGCCCACGTCCGCCTCCGACGGAACGCCCATAGAGGTGAGCGGTCCAGAATTAACGGGAGTACAAATCGTTACTCGAGAACGCCAGCTATCACCAGTTCAGCTATGTGCTCAGCGTCATAGCCCAAAAAGTCGCTGAGAATTTCGAAGCTATGTTCTCCCCAAAGAGGTCCAGCCGTTCGCGGGGTTCCGTCGCTGCGAGAAAGACGGAAACCGTACTGTTCAGCCCAACTAGAGCCGTAGATTTCGTGGGGTACTTCCACAAAATGATTGCGGTGTAGCAACTGTGGGTCGGCTGCGACTTCGGG
This sequence comes from Acidimicrobiales bacterium, assembly GCA_034399415.1. Lineage (GTDB taxonomy): Bacteria > Actinomycetota > Acidimicrobiia > Acidimicrobiales > Poriferisodalaceae > UBA2110. Next base: position 12,396 of record DASCSY010000045.1, on the reverse strand, counting down.
GCTGTTTTGAACCCGATGTGCGGGAACGCCTTCTGTCTGCAGGAGGCTGGCTGCCCTGTCCGCATCTTGCCCAATACACCAAGCGTTGAGTAGCTGGTTCAACTCTTCTTCTCGATCGAGGCGTTCGGTCACACTGAGATCGGCCAGGTCTGGTCTTTCCAAGGTGAGCGCTAGCGCTGCCCACTGCTCATCGCTCTCGCACGCAATAGCGAGCCACTTATCCTCGCTGACATCCCCGCATAGAAAAACGGAATGGGGGGCTCTCCAGCGATCGGCATTACCCATTCGTGTTTGCGCGAATCCGTTGACTTGTTGATCAAGAATGGCCTCGGTTAGGAAATGTATTCCTCCTTCAGCTTGTGAAAAATCAAGGATCATTCCCTCGCCGCTTCGTTCTCTATGGTCCAGCGCCGCCATCAGAAGGGCGGCTGTGAGACGAGGAGAGGTCGCGTCGGTGTAGGCGAGGAACGGACCAGCGGGAAGCCGATCAGCCCACCCAGTCAGCTCGTAATAGCCGCCCGTGGCAGCACCCATATTTCCAAACCCAGGTATCGGCGACAGCGGTCCGGTTTGCCCAAACAGTGTCGTGGAGCAAACGATTAAGCGAGGGTTGACCTCTAAAAGTTCTGATGGGCTCAAACCGATTCGGTCGAGTACTCCCGCTGAAAAGGCGTTGACCACGATGTCGCATTGTTTTGCGAGGTCCAAAATGACCTGACGCGACTCAGGAGCCTTCAGGTTGATTTGCAAACTCTCCTTGTTTGCGTTGATGGAGTGCCATTGCTGACTGTTTTCTGGTCCCTCAAGATCTTCAGGATCGCGAGTCAGCCCAGAAGTCCTGACCTGGTCCGGTCTTGTTTGTGACTCGACCCGAATGACGCGTGCCCCGTAGTAAGCCAACATCCGAGTGGCGAAAGGACCTGCGTACACCCAGGTGAAGTCGAGAATAGTGACCCCTTCGAATGGTCGTTGAGATGTTGATGTTTGACCAAGAGAAGAACCGACTGAACGGGTTTCAGCAAGTACCTCGGCGGTGTGTTCCCCCAATCTTGGGGCCCTACTTAGGCGTTTTAGGCCAATGGGGGAGCCATGAGCCCAAGGGCCGGGAAATTTCACCTTGTCCCCGAGTCCATCAATATCGACTTCATCCCAAAAGCTTCGCTCGGCATAGTGAGGTGTCTCGAGAACATCGGCCGGGGTGATGACTGGCACCAGAAGCAATTTGTCTCGCTGTGCCATCTCAAACAAGTCGGTCTTGGAGTGAGGAGCAAGGGCCCTAGCTAGACATTCCGCCGATCGCTCAGTAATCGACGCAACCTCCTCCAATTCTCTGTCGATAAGTAGGTCCGTCCAATCAATGCCATACAGGTCATCGTCTAGGTGACCTTCGCTTCGAACCCACTCAAGTAGCCGGTTTGTAAAAGAACCAACCAGCACACCCGGTAAGAATGTGATCGTTATGTGCCCATCAGAGCACTCGTAGACGAAACGGAATTCAAGCATTCCCAACAGTTCGAATCCGCCACCCGTTCGTCGAGCTGGGGGGTTGTCACAAAGGGCAGTCGCCAACCATCCCTGCGCGGTGAGCATCATCGCTTCTTGAGCGGACACATCAATGTGTTGACCGACGCCACTGAGCCTGCGATCTGAGAGCGCAATCAGAGCAGCGCACGCGGCCTCTGAACCAGCGTTTACCCAAACTTGCGGAGCGGAAATTCTTACCGGGGCGCGATCTTTGTAGCCGTTTAACGACATTGGCCCTGCAGCGGCGTTCAAGGTGAGATCTGTGCCAAGCCACTCCGACTTCGGTCCATCCTCACCAAAATTGGTCAGTGACACCGTTACTAACGCAGGGTTGAGAGCTCGAAGCTCAGAAAGATCAACTTCCATTGCGCCACAATCGATCAACACGTCGGCAGTGAGAGCGAGGTCCCTCAGAATTTCTGGGTCCTCAACTATCACCGAACGTTTACCGCGGTTGTACGCCCAATGTTGAAGTGAACGTTCTGGGTCTGGGCTGTTCCCGGCAAACGGAGGGAGATGGCGCGAGCGCTGTCCACCAGGAGGTTCAACCGCGATTACGTCCGCGCCTAACTGTGCAAAGAGCAGACCGGCGAAATGCCCCCGGTCGTCAGTCAGGTCGAGTACGCGATAAGACGACAGCATCGTTCCCCCAGCCAGTAGATCTCGTCGCAGTGATCGTAGTAGCGACCATCAGCGGAGATCGATAGAACATGATGAACTATCGGCCTAACCCGAGGATCCAATGACTGAAGACAACGAAAACGCCCAAACTGACCCGGTTGCTGATCTACACGAGCGCCGACGACGTATTCGTGAAGAAATGGGTGGAGCGGACCGAGTTGCACGTATGCGTGCCGACGAAATTCCGACGATTCGCGATCACATTGATGGACTGTTAGACGACGGAACGTTCCGTGAACTAGGCACCCACAGTCGTTCGATGCGACTAGAGGACCGCCACAACACACCGGGCGATGGGAAGGTCGGGGGAGAAGGAGAAATTGAAGGAAGACCGGTAGCCATCGGCGGCGATGACATCACGGTGAAAAAGGGCTCGAGCGCCATCGTGGGGAGCCGCCGCCTTCACAGACTTTACGAAAGAGCAATTGAGCGCGGAATGCCATATGTCTACGTCGGAGAGACCGGTGGCGGTCGAATCCCGGACCTGATTGGAGCCGAGGGAATAGCTGAAGTAGCACCGGACCCAGAACTGGCCCGTAGACGTCGCCAAATACCGATGGCGACGGTGATCGTCGGGCAGAGTTTTGGCGGTTCCTCCTTCCAGTCAGCATTCTCAGACTTTGTCGTCCAGGTCCGAGGATCAGTACTAGCAGTTACTTCACCAAGGGTTTTCGAGATTGCTACCGGTGAAGTCATTGGTTTTGAGGAGCTAGGCGGCGTTGATGTTCATTCACGGATTACAGGGCAGATAGATCTCGGCGTAGAGACATTCGAAGAAAGCTACCTGGCCATTCGCCGTTGGCTTTCTTATCTTCCGCCAAATGCCTGGACGCCAGCGCCTCGCAACGAATTTCGGGCCGATCTCGAACCAGACGACTCGCTCGCGGCGATGGTCCCCTCGAAACGAACCCGCGGCTATGACATGCGACGCTTTAGCGCAGCTCTTTGCGACCCAGGTTCTTTCATGGAACTGCAGCCGGGATATGCCCGCAATCTCACCGCAGGGCTAGGCAGACTCGACGGATTTTCTGTCGGAATTATTGGCAACAACCCCATGTTTAACGCTGGAGTGTTAGATCCCGAGGCTTGTCGCAAGGCGATCAGAGTGATGTGTCTGTGCGACGCGTTCAATCTCCCCGTTGTATTCCTGATGGACGTGCCGGGGTTCATGGTCGGTAAGGCAGTTGAGCACGATCGAATCTTGGCTCTTGCGATTCGCTTTGTGGAAGCGCTAGGCAACATGTCGACCCCGACATTGACTGTGGTTCTCCGAAAAGGCTTTGGTTTGGCGTACCCAGCGATGAACGGATCCGGACTTGGATCGTCGGGCCTTTACTCTTGGCCGGGCGCAGAAATTGGCTTCATGGATCCCGAGGTTGGAGTAAACGTTGCTTACTCCGCCCGTCTTGACGAAATGGATGCAGAAGAAGCGGAGATCGAACGAGCAAGAATGATTTCTGACATTTCGCTTGCGACCTCACCATATGAGGCTGCTGGCACGTTACGCATCGACGAGGTAATCGATCCGGCAGACACGAGACGAGTCTTGGTGAACGATCTTCGACAGCTAGACGGACGACGTGTTCCCCAACCGGAGGAACGACCGCTGAGCTATTGGCCGACAGTATGAAGATGTGAGATTAGGATTCAACGAATGGATTATCACGTCACCGACCAAGAACGTGACGCGTATCGGAGAGATGGCGCGGTACCCCTGCGCGGGGTCGTGGACAGGAATTGGTTAGAAATATTAGAAGCGGGAGTCGAACGGGACATCAGCGAACCAGGCCCGTTCTTTCATGGGTATGTCCCAGACAACGGAGTCGGAAAATTTCACGGCAACATTCGCCTGTGGGAAAACGATTCCGAACTGGGGAGGTTTTGCGCCAGCGGCCCCCTAGTTTCCCTTGCCGCCCAGTTCTTTGAGTCATCGAAGGTCAACCTCTTTTACGACCAGCTGTTCGTCAAGGAACAAGGGACTGAAAATCGCACTCGCTGGCATAACGACTTACCGTATTGGCCGATAAGGGGCAGTCAAATAATGTCGTTTTGGGTTGCCTTGGACGACGTCACCCTTGATAGCGGTGGGCTTGAATTCTTAAGGGCCTCACATCTGTGGGACATTTGGTATCAACCGGAGACCTTCGGAAAGACTTCTGGGCATGGCGAATACGAGCGCAACCCCGACTACGTTGACATGCCAGATATCGAAGCGGCGCGCAATGAGTATGAAGTCCTCACATGGGATCTCGAACCGGGTGATGTCTACGCGTTTCATGCGATGACCGTTCATGGAGCTGGAGGAAATTTACGGTCCGATGTTCGCCGCCGTGGCTACACGGTCCGGTATTGCGGTGACGACGCGGTGTATGACACTCGCAAGGGCACTCAAGGGCATCTTCAGTCCGATCGGCATAGTGATGGCGACTCACTTGACAGTGACCTATACCCCGTGGTGTGGCAGGCTCGCTGAGCGGCCACCGTTATTCGAGTACCTCGGCTGCCGCTAGGTCAGCAATTTGCTCGACGGAATACCCCAACCATTCGCTCAGTACCTCAAAGTTGTCTTCTCCTAGGCAGGGTCCCCCACGGGTCAATACCGCCGGGGTGCGGGACATTTTCGTTCGACACGAATGTGTCCACATTGATCCGGCGTGACTCTGGGGGACCTGAACTTGGTGTTGGCGGTGGCCCAATTGAGGGTCAGTGTTGGTTCCGGCTGCATCGTGGACCGGGTACGCGGCGACACCGACATCTTGCAGTTCTTCGGCAGCGGAAGTGTTGTCTCGCCCCGAACTCCAGGTGGCTACCGCATCGTCAATCAGAGAGCGTTGTTCGCGGCGTTCCGCTTGATTGAGATCTTTGCGTTCCCCGAGACCTACTGTGGCCGCCAATGCGGGCCAGCTCTCGTCTGAACACGCGACTGCCAGCCACGAATCGTCACCTTTTGAAGGGAACACACCATGAGGGAACATATGTGGGTCATCGTTCCCTTGCCGCTGGATAGTTCGTCCGTTGACACTTTGATCCAATATCGCTGGGGCCAGATAGTGCAGCGCACATTCGGTTTGTGACAGGTCGATGTATTCCCCGCGTCCAGTTGTCTTCCGGTTTTCTAAGGCTGCCATCAGAGTCGAGACGACGATACGTGGAGCTAGAAAATCGGTGTATGGGCCGTACGGTCCCGAAGGTGGACGATCGGACCAGCCGGTTAACTCGTAGTAGCCAGCGATCGCGGCAGCCATGAATCCGTATCCAGCGAGGCTTGAGTGGGGGCCTGTCTGACCCAGTAGTGAGCTTGAGAGCATGATCAGGCCCGGGTTTATCTCGGAAAGGACGTCGTAACCGAAGCCCAAGCGTTCCATTGCGCCTGGGGCAAACGATTCAGTGACAATGTCGGCCCACCGGATGAGATCGAGCACAACATCTTTGGATTCGGGTTTACTTAAATCGAGACTGAGGCTGCGCTTTCCTGCGTTGTAGACGCCGTAACCCACGCTGTTGTCGGGATGGGCGTCTTCGTTGACGAAGGGATTCACCGTTCGCATCGTGTCCGGCCGGCTTGCCGTTTCAACCTTGACTACGTCTGCGCCATAATCGCAAAGTATCCGCACAGCGGATGGTGTCGCGATCACCCAGGAAAACTCGACCACCTTGAGTCCTTCAAGGGGTAACGAATCACTGTCGGGTTTAGAGACGTTGAAATTGGTTTCTCGATCAGCGATCACGGCTCTGTTGTGTTGGCCTAGCGTCGGAGGAGAACCTCTCAATTCGATCGGGTTATTCCGGAACTTCACAAGCGCTCCGGGGTGCTGGGCGTCGCTGCCACGGGCAGTGGATTCAAAATCCCAAAACTCGCGAGCATCGAGGTGTTCATATCCGACGAGGTCGGCAATCGTCATCGAGGGTGTGATGAGAAGATTTCGATCTAACGCTGCCTCCCAGAGTTCCGCCTTCGATTTCGTGGCAAGAAACTTGCCGTAAGTGGTGAACGCCTGGGCGACGATGTCGAAGCTCACTTCGCCGGCGAATAGTTGAACACCGATGTTGTCCCAATCAATAGCGTGGAGGTTCTCGTCATCTGCCCCTTCGTCGTTGAGCCATTGGGTTAGGCGGCGACAAAAGGGGGCGAACGCGGTCCCGGGCAAAATAACGCAGATGGTGTAACCATCCCTGCACGGAAACAACAGTGGGATGTCCATGCCCCCCAGGCTGATGCCTCCAGCGATCCGATCAGCGGCTAAGGCATTTTCCATGGGCGCGACGTTCTGGGGGAAGCCAATTGTTACCGACTCTTGCGCTGACACATCGATGTGTTGACCGGTCCCGCTTCGGTCGCGTTCTTGTAGAGCGATCAAGCTAGCGGCCGCAGCGTCCGCAGATCCGTGGAGGAAGCTATGTGGCAAGCCGACGCGAAGCGGAGCTCGGTCAGCGTCACCGCTCGCGTGCAAGAAAGAACTGCCGGCGACTGCGGTCAGGTCAGTGCCAAGCCAATGCGAGCGTGGCCCTTCTGATCCGTATGGCGTAATAGAGGCGTGGATGAGGCCAGGGTTTAGTTCTGCTAGGTCCTCGTAAGCGAGATCAAGCGATCCGAGATACCCAGGACGACAGTCTTCAAAAAGGATGTCTGCGCTGGCGATCAATTCACAGAATCTGGAACGACCCTCAGATGAGTCGATATCTAGAACCAGAGACTGTTTACCTCTGTTGTATGCCCAATGAGTCAGGCTGCAGTTGGGGTCGGGTTCGTCACCAGCAAATGGGCCCATATGACGCGTAGATACGCCCACAGTTGGCTCAACCGCTATCACCTCAGCGCCTAGTCGCGCCAAGATGTGACCGGCGAACTGACTTATCCCATCACAGAGATCAACTACCCGGATATGTTCCAGCACTGTGCCCCCCCCACTGGATTATCTAGATCTTAGATTCAGGGTCTACTCCGCGAAGCGAATTCTCCACGTTTAGCAACGGTAGACCGACGGAACACACAGTCGCCCCTGCGCGAATAGTCTCATGACATGGGGAAGGTTCTTACCGATCAACAAATAGAGCAATATGAAGCTGATGGGTGGGTGTCTCCCCTTGACGTTCTTGGCGAGGAACAGGCTAATGAATGTCGGAAACGGCTAGAAGCTTGGGAAGCTCTTAGGGGTGGTTCATTACCCCCTCACGAACGTTCGGGCGGCCACATCTTGTTTCCGTGGATTGATGAACTTATGCGGAACGAGAAAGTATTGGACGCCGTTGAAGATTTGATTGGACCAGACATTCTTTGCTGGAGTTCTGTGTTCTGGATCAAAGAAGCCCACAGCCCAAGCTATGTGGGATGGCATCAAGACCTCCAGTACTGGGGGCTCTCTAATTCTGATGTGGTTTCGATATGGATCGCGCTAAGCGATGCCAGTGAGGCCGCGGGATGCATGAGCGTTATTCCGGGCAGCCATAAAGAAATTCTTGGTCACGAAGAGACCTACGCGAAGGACAACCTCCTAAGTAGAGGTCAGGAACTTCAAATAGATGTCACACAACAATTGACTGTGCCCATGCCGTTGACGCTAGGACAGGTCTCATTTCATAATGTTCGGACTGCCCACGGCTCGGGCCCGAATACCACTAATGATCGACGTATCGGGCTTTCTTTTCATTACATGCCCACTTTCACCGAACAAACACTGAGCGAATGGGACAGCGCGGCATTGGTGCGCGGAGAAGACCAATACAACAATTTCGCGCATTGTCCACAACCGGCACATGATTTGGAACCAGCAGGAGTGGACTTTCATAAGCGAGCCGCCGACACCATGAGGGAAATTATTTACAAGGGCGCCCGAACCGATAGGCGTACGTTGTAGATCTCCATCGCGATGAAGACCTCAGCATCCCGTTGACCCCTTCGACGTTGAGACTCTCCTCTTCCGAGGCCACAAATGTGTCAGGCTTTGGCTATGGGAACTGAACATCTTGAGGTGGAACATCTATTTACTATGGACCTACAGGTCGCAGAACGAGTGCAAGTCGTAAAGGGCGGGCCGCATGGCACTCGAATAATCGGCGAAGTCGCAGGCGGCACCTTTAATGGTGAGCGACTGCGGGGAAGCGTCGTGCCTCCAGGCGGTGACTGGGTCACCGCTCGAAGTGACCGAAGTCTTCAACTTGACGTTCGTCTGACCTTGGTAACCGACGATGACGGTGTCATCTTGATGCAGTACAAGGGCATAGCGGATACGAATCTGGGTGTCGCTCGCTCGGCCCCCCAATTTGAAACCGGCGATGATCGCTACGCGTGGATCAACAACGTTCAGGGGATCGGAGTCGGAAGGCTTCATCCGGAAGGTGGAGTGACCTACGAGGTGTATGCGGTAACTCAAACGCCCTAGCGCTGGGACACCAACCACACGGTTGGCTGAGATAGGAAAGACCGTTTCGGTGGTGCAATGGGAGCACCGTCACCTAGACGCCATAAGGGCAGGACCGAAACAGTTGCGGCTAGCGAAACGAAGATTGCTCCGACGATCGCGACGGTGTACGAGCCGGTCGCATCGATGATAGCGCCGGCAGAAATCGGCCCTATCAGGGCGCCTACTCCAGCGGAGGTGTATTGAACCCCAAGGACCCCGCCTAAGCCTTCGAGACCGAAAATCCCTGCCAGGGCAACCGGGCTTAGAGCCACGAATCCGCCATAGCCCACGCCTAACAGCGCCGCGAAGAGAAGTAGCAGTGGATAGTTGGCCCCGGCAAGCAGCCACAGCAGGTAGGCGATGGGTTGAATCCCAAAGCACAGAACGATGAGCGGTAACACTCCCAGCCGCATTCCGAGCACCCCGAGCCCGAGTCGACCAAGAACGCTCCCTAGCCCAAGGGAAGTAATGAGAAAAGCGGCTGTGCTAGACGCCACACCTTGCTCTTTGGCGTATTGCACTAGAAACACGAAAGGAATAAAGAGCGCTACTGACATCAAGAATCCAGCTGCGTACAAACGCCAAAATTCAGATTTTCGTATAGCCCGCCGTGCCGCGGCAACGCTCACTGACACCGGCGCGGGTGGGGTAGGAGGCCTGAAAGACACCATTGCTACGACCCCGTACACGATGACGCTTCCGATCCCCATCAGTTCGAAAGCGCTGCGCCAACCGGCAGTTCGAATTAACCATTCGGCGACTGGAACCAGGATCAAGGTTCCGAGTCCTATTCCAACGGTGTTGATGCCCAGAGCCAGTGTTCTGTGTTTGTCGAACCACGCCCCAGTAGCGACGCTAAGAGGCACTAAATAAGAGCCGATACCTAGTCCAACTCCGAGTCCGTAGATCACGATTCCGGTCAACAGAGATTCGACTTGGGCGGTAAGCCAGAGTCCTCCACCCATGAGTAACGCACCCACAGCTACTAATCGCCGAGCACCAAAGCGGTCAGCTAGCGGCCCGGCAATCATGCCGGTCGCAAAAAAGAGAAACGTTGTTACTGAAAAGAACGCAGCGATTCCCGAAAGGCTGGCATTGAACTCAGCGACCATTTGTTCTAGTGCCGTCGCGAAGGCGTAAAAAACTCCGAATGTCCAAGCGTTAATTACACAACCTGCGGACGCCACGACCCAGCCACGGGGACCTTCTATCTCGCTTTCGCCGGACATCAACTCACCCTAGAGCAGTATCTGTCACGACAGCCGACCCGGATGAGGGCGGCGTGAAAGGATGAAGGCATGGAAATAGAAAAGGGCCTTGACTACGTCCGCGGCAACTCGCGTGCGGTGCTTGCTACGCGACGTCGCGATGGATCTCCACAAATGTCGCCGGTGAGTCTTGCGGTAGTGGATGACACGATCGTGATGAGTACACGTGAGACAGCCATCAAGACGTGGAACCTTCGTCGTGACCCCACGTCTTGGCTGTGTGTTTTTCCTGACAAATGGTTGGGTCGGTGGGTGCAATTGCAATGTCGAGCCGAGGTGCGAAGCCTCCCCGAAGCAATAGACCATCTCGTCGATTACTACCGCACCCTAAGCGGGGAACACCCCGACTGGGATGAGTACAAGCAGGCAATGCATGAAGACCAGAGGTGCATCGTTCGGTTTCACATAGAGGCCGCTGGTCCCGACATCCAAGGCTAGTAACGATGATGGAAACTGTTGCTAGCGATTACTTGGTTGTGGGCGCGGGTGCGATGGGCATGGCATTTACCGACGTGCTTATGGCAGAAACAGACGCGACGGTAACTATCGTGGATCGTCACGCTAGACCTGGTGGCCATTGGAACGACTCTTACCCTTTCGTGCGCCTTCACCAACCGTCGTCTTTCTACGGAGTTAATTCGCGAAAGCTTGGAAGCGACGCTAAAGACCTTGTTGGTTGGAATTCAGGTCTCTATGAGTTGGCTTCTGGCACTGAGGTTGTCAGCTACTTCGAGCAAGTGATGAACCAGCAATTCTTGCCAAGTGGTCGGGTGAGTTACTTTCCGATGTCGGAATACCTGGGAGATGGTCTGATTCGGGGCCTCACTTCTGGCAAGGAGACAGTCGTCGAATCTCGAAAGACTGTCGATGCCACGTATATGAACGTAACTGTTCCGGCAGTTACTCCACCTAGCTATGAGGTAATGGCCGAGGTTCGATGCATTCCCCCCAACGAACTTCCCAGCGTGGCAGATCCACCAGATGGCTATGTCGTGGTTGGCGGAGGAAAAACAGCGATCGATTCGTGCCTTTGGCTACTCAGCAACAGCGTCGACCCGGAGGCGATTCGATGGGTGGTGCCCCGCGACCAGTGGATGCTAGATCGCGCCTACATCCAACCTGGACCAGAATTCGCGGAACGAGTGATGCTTCGACAAGTCGAAACTATGGAAATAGTTGCGAGCTCAACGTCGCTAGATCAAATGTTCAACCAACTACTCGAACGAGGCGTTCTGCTTCAATTGGACGCAGCTGTCCGCCCGACGATGTACCGATGCTGCACAGTCACCCAACTCGAATTGGAAGAGTTGCGTCGGATAAGAAACATCGTTCGTTCTGGACACGTTCAACGTATCGGACTTACCCGCATTGACCTCGATGGTGACACCATTTCGACCAGTCCAAATACGGTCCATGTTGACTGCACCGCGGACGGTCTGGCGCGGCGCCCTATTCGACCGATCTTTGAGGACGACCGTTTGACTTTGCAAACCGTGCGCACTTGCCAACAGGTCTTTAGCGCGGCCTTCATCGCCCACGTCGAGGCGACTTATGAAGACGACACGATCAAGAACGACGTATGCACTGTTGTGCCTCACCCTGACGACACCCTGGACTGGGTGCGAACCACCATGGAAAGTGCTCTGAACTCGATCAAGTGGAATGCCGACCCCGGGTTAAAAACATGGCTTTCTGAAGCGCGCCTCGATGGCTTTAGTCGGTTGCGCGGCCTGGCCGAACGGACCCCTGAACAGGACGAACTGTTGGGCCGGATCTTTGAAGCAACGCCGACAGCACTCGAAAAACTGGCGACTTATCTGGAGGAGGGCCGCAAATCCAACTGATGTCAGCTTTCAGAAGATGACAGTGGGTGGAGCTTGCGTCCCCGTATGTGGGGTGGCAGAACACCTACAGGGGTTATTTGTGCTCTGATCTTGGGATCAAACTAAGGGACGATCTTTCGGTGTGATAGGGGACATCAAAGACGTCGAGCCCGTTAATGACGCGTCAACCGCCGAAGCGCAGGAACGACCCTCAGCTATGGCCCAAACGATCAGGCTTTGACCCCGACCCATATCACCGCACACCCATACCCGATCGACGTTTGTGGCGAAGTTGTCGTCTCGAGCCACATTTGAGCGTTCGTCCAAATCGACGCCTAGCTGTTCGATCAGACCACCTGGTTCAGGACCGGTGAAACCCATTGCCAAGAACACCATGTCCGCCTCAACTTCAAAATCTGTGTCGGCGACTTTTTCAAAACGCCCATCAACCATCTGCACTTCGTGGGCCGCTAATGCGCGTAGCTTGCCGTCCTTGTCTCCGAGAAACTTGTCGGTATTGACTGAGTAAACACGTTCCCCGCCCTCCTCATGAGCCGACGTGATTTTGAAGGTCATTGGGAACGTCGGCCAAGGATTCCCAACGGAGCGTTCGTCGGGGGGACACGGCATGATTTCGAACTGATGAACCGACGCAGCGCCTTGTCGGTGTGCGGTTCCTAGGCAATCGGCGCCGGTATC
>DASCSY010000044.1:0-15382 GCA_034399415.1 Acidimicrobiales bacterium | reverse complement strand
TCGCGAGAAGCTGCCGCTTGCACCGCGTCGTATATCACCGAACTTGGATCCGCTCCTTCGCTTCCCCGCACGAAGTCTGCTTCGCAGCGTTCAGCCCAGTTCGCTAGTTGCTCCGCGGCAGCAGCCCTGTATGTGTCGCCCGCTGCCATCAGGACACTGAAGCCCTCATCTTTCAGTCGTCGTCCCACTTTCCCAATTGAGGTCGTCTTACCCACCCCATTGACACCCACGAAAATCCAGATTGGTGTTTTGCCAGTCGGAGCGCTACTCACCAACCGTCGGTCGGCTGAGAGATCGGCTTTCATTTGTTCTTTGAGGGATTCGAGAAGCTGTGAGCCGTCCGTGATTTTCGCGGCGCGTAAGCGATCCACCGTGTCCTTCGTCGCATCCACGCCCACATCCGCCAGAATCAACAACTCTTCAAGGCTTTCCCACGTCGAAACATCAATGGGCCCACTACGTATACCCCGAAGTCGGTCCGAGATCACCCCTCGTGCCTTAGAGAGCTTCCTTCTCATAGCCGAAGATCTCGGCGGCGAAAGATCTCGGCGAGGTTCTTCCCTTGCGTCGTCGCCAAGACCGCCATCTTCTCGAAAAGAGCTCCCGGTACTTTCCGACGGTGTTCTCGGCCGGGAATCTCTCGGCGTCCCACGGCGGGTGGTCCACTGGCGATGCACCCAGGGCAGAAGTGCCAATGAAACCATGGCAGCTAAGAAGATGATGAGCAGAGTCGCGTTCACGTTGTCGGGATCCTACAGAGCAGATTGCGGACGGAGAGACACTCGAACTATGTCGCCACTTTTTCGCTCAATACCCGGGATGAACCTGCCGGCGCCATTGAGACTCCGTATAAGACATCCGCTGCTTCCATGGTGCGCTTCTGGTGAGTCACGATCACGAGTTGCGCCTCTCGGCGAAACTCCGAGACGAGATCAAGGAATCTGTGCAAGTTGATGTCGTCCAGCGCGGCTTCAACCTCATCCATGACATAGAACGGCGACGGCCGACTTCGGAAAATCGCGAATAGAAACGCCAGGGCGGTTAAAGCTCTCTCTCCCCCTGACAGAAGGGAAAGTTTCCGTACGTTCTTACCCGAGGGTCTCGCTTCTAACTCAATTCCAGTTTCCAGCATCTCGCTAGGGTCAGTGAGTTTGAGCTGGCCTTCTCCACCAGGAAATAGCGTAGAAAATATTTGCTCGAAGTTTTCGGCTACGTCAGCAAACGCTGACGAGAACACCTGCACAATCTCCACGTCTACAGCGGCAATAACTTTGTTCAATTCGCGTCGGCCGCTGCGCACGTCTTCCAATTGTTCCGCTACGAAGTCGTGACGTTCCTTGAGTGCTTCATATTCCTGCAGGGCAAGCGGGTTGATGGGCCCCATGCGACGCAAATCACCCTCGAGTTCACGCGCCCTCGACGCGGGCGTGTCGGCCTCGTTCAGTTGAGGTTGGGGCGCCGTCATTGCTTCGTGTGGGTCTGCCGCGAGTTCATCGCGTAATAGTTCACGCAAACTGTCGAGTTTGAATCGTCGCTCGGTGTCAGCGATTTCTCCCGCAGACGCGAGTTCTCGAACTTCAGCCGATCGTTTTTCGACAGCGGTACGCTCTCCACGAAGAAGCTCCAGCCGCTCTGCGACTGATCGAACTTCGGTCGAAATCTGTGAACGTCGTTGGCGCAGTTGATCGACTTCTTGCTCTAATGAATTCAGTCGTGCCTCCAGCAATTCCCGCAAGCGCTCTAGCGCTGAAACCGTGAGTTCGGCTCGACGAAGCCGATCAGAACTGCCTGCTTGTTCGCCATCATTAGTTTGCAACTGCGTCGTTATCGCAATGTGGCGTGTTTCGACTTGCGCCTTTTGTTCGCGAAGGAGGCTAGCGCTGGCTTCGAGTTCCGCTCGTTGCGTCGCGGTGGTTCGCATCTCATCATCTAGGTCGCGCCGCTTCGTGTGGGCATCTGTCATCGCAGACCGTTCAAGGGCTTCCGCTGCTTCGAACTCAACAAGCCGTTCTTCGAGATCCAAAATTCTGGGACGATCGCGGTCCAACGTTTCGTCGAGTTCACCGGTACGTGTCTGCAACGCCTGGCGCTCCTCGGCGAGGGTGCGCCAGTCGCGTTGGATCTTTTCGATGGCATCCGATAAGCGGGTCAATAAGTCATCGTTCGTTTCGAGTTCTAGCACAGCGGTTTTCAAGCTATATCGAGCTTCTCGCTGCCTTGACTCGGCAACCGAGCATCCTGCCTCTGTTGCCTCGCGTCGGGCTGTGGCTTCTTGAACTCGGACCTTGGCATCCTTTAGTGCCATCGCAGTGGCGGCGTTCCCGCCTGATCCGACACTCCACCCATTGGGCCCGCAGCATTCACCTGTATTGGTAACGACAGTCAGCCCAGGTTGTTCGACCGCAAGATCAATAGCTTCAGACCAGCCGCCGCTCACGCATACGGCGCCTTCTAAGAGTGCGTCGAGTAGGGGAGCTATGCCAGAGCGCCTAGTGGAGACACGATTGCGCAGAGGCTCACCATGTGGCGGAAACGTGACCGGAGGGCTGGCGATTTGTAAAGCCAAAATCGACCCGGCTGAATCAGACTCTCGAAGCCGTTGCAACGCTATGCGGGCAGTTTGGACGTCTTCGACTACAACCGAAGCGAGGGCTCCTCCTATGGCTGCTTCCACCGCCGGTTCCCAGCCCGATTCGATTTGAATTAGTTCTCCGAGAACGCCGAGAACTCCCTCGATTTCCTCTAGCTTCTGTAATCCGGAACGCGCCCTAGCATCCTCGATCGCCAACTCGAGGGCTTCCGCTCTTGCTTTCCAAGTTCCTTCCTCTTTCAGTGCAGATTGTTGTTCTTGAACCAGGTCATCAGATACGGCCACCGCCTCGTCGACATCACTCTGGGCCTCATCAACTAGTCGGACTAGCTCAGCTTCCGCGCCAGAGGCCAAACTCAATGTTGCCTGAAGTTGGTCGAGGCGTTCTTCAGCGTCAGTAATTTGACGAAGGACTTGTGTCGTGCGCTTCGCTAGACCCTCCTCTTGAGCTTCCACTCTTTCTAAACCAGTTCTCAGGGGACCTAGTTCCCCTTTGATCTCGGCTGCTCGTTTTGCCGCATTGAGTTCTACAATCGGCGGTCCGTCATCCAGTGCAAGACCCTGGGCCTCGAGTCGAGTCTCAGCTACGGCAAGTTCTTCTAGCTGATGCTCAATCACGCCGCCGCGGGTATCTAGAGCTTGCAGCTCACCCGCAAGCCTCGCTAGTTCCTCTTCAAGCGTGAGAGCGACATCTTCAGCTACGACTGCTGCACGATCTCGCTTTGTCGTTCTGGAGCGCTCATCGATCAAAGCGATCAGGCCGCGGCATCTCTCGCGAAGCGACTCTGTACGAGGCAGCTGATCTAACCCCTGATCTCCCGCTGCGGCCAGTTGGGCTTCCGAGGCAACGATCTCTAGATCGAGTTCTCCAAGTTCGGCACGCAGGCGGACCTGTTCTTCTCTTAACTCTCGACTCTCGCCTTTTGCCGAAGATTGTGCGGTCTCAAGGGCTCTCAACTTCTTTCCAGTGAGGTATAGCCGGAGTGCTCGGAGCTCTTCGGCCACAGCCCCGTGGCGTTTCGCCGCGTCAGCCTGCTTCTCCAGTGGACGTAGTTGCCGACGAACTTCTCTTTGCAGGTCCCGCAAACGCGTCATGTTGGCTTCGGTGGCGGCGAGTCGCCGTTCTGCTCGCTCCTTTCGTCGTCGAAACTTCAGAATCCCGGCTGCCTCTTCAACAATGGTGCGACGATCTTCCGGACGTGCGTTGAGAACCTGGTCTATCTGTCCCTGAGCGACAATGACGTGTTGTTGACGACCAACCCCCGCGTCGCTGAGGAGTTCCTGAATATCAAGCAACCGGCAGGGCACACCGTTCATTGAATATTCGGAATCACCTGATCGATATAGAGTCCGGGTAACTGTGATTTCGGTGAATTCAATCGGTAAAGAGCCTGCGGAATTATCAATAACCAGGCTGACTTCAGCTCGCCCAAGGGCCGGTCGATCAGGGGTGCCGGCAAACACCACGTCCTCCATTTTTTCTGATCTCACCGTCGTCGGTCCTTGAGCACCTAGGACCCAAGCCACGGCATCAACGACATTGGACTTCCCGCTGCCGTTTGGACCTACGACAACCGTTACTCCTGGTTCGAATTCAAGCACTGTCGGGTCAGCAAAAGATTTGAAACCCTTCATGGTAAGTGACTTAAGAAACACTGCTTATGACCTATCCGGAGAACGAGAGGCACCGCCGATCACGGCGGTACTCCGACATCATGCCCTCTGGTTAGCTCCAGTTGGTTGACCCTCAAGGGGGTATTTGTCTTGCGCGAAAGTACGGCGAATCAGACCTGGTAATCGCAGTAGTAGTGTGTGGAGCCACCTACGCGGGCGGTTAGAACATTGCCACGCCCGTTCCTGCTTCGTTCGCCAGCCCTCCCGAAGACCTCGAGATATTCGTTATATCCGCCCGGTTCACCGAATACATCGCATGTACCGGCAACGCTCGCGCCACGGTGTTTCACCGCATTGTGCACAGTTTCGACAATCGCGCGATACAGCCGTCGAATCTCTTGTGTTATCAACTGATTCGCGATTCTGTCGTGTCGCAATAACGCCGCGTGGAGGATTTCGTCGCTGTATACAGGACCCAATCCGATGATGAACGAAGAATCCATTAATAGGGGTCTCAACTTCTTGTCGCGAGCTAGCAGTCGATGGCCAAAATTAGTCCAGGAAATGGGTTCCTCGACTGGGTCAAAACCGAGCTCTGCTAATTCATGGAAGGTCTCCGTTATTGCGTCACGATCGACCAAAGTAATGGTCGACTCTTTGTCACTATCGAGCAGTCGAAGCTGGCCTTTTTGGGTGAATCCAATGACCGCTTGAGTGCTGGCGTCGACCTGGTCTTTGTTCGCTGCCCTTCGTAGAGATCCGCCGGATCCAAGGTCAATCACCAATACCTGCCCCTTTCCGACATCAAGGCAGAGCAACATGCCAACGCGTTTGACGCTGGAAATCTTGGAGCCAGCTAACGCTTTGGTGAGGGACGTCTTGTTTGCCTGGCCCGGGATCATCCGTTTAGGACCAATGATGTCTATTTGCTTGATTTTCAGGCCCCCGATTTCCCTATCTAGGTCGCGGCGGGCGGTCTCAAGCTCGGGGAGTTCCAGCATCCTTGGTCTTTCCTTGCGTAGTCGGAGAGGGGGAATGATCGGGGTATTCTGAGAATTCGTGTTCTTGCCAGGCGTGAGTTGCCGCGGCCTGCTCTGCTTGTTTCTTTGAGGTTCCTTGGCCCTTACCTCGAACGGCGCCCGCAAAGGAAACCTCCGCCGCAAAACACTTATCGTGATCGGGGCCGCTATCAGTCACCATGTACTGCGGAGAGTCGCCGTAGGCGCGAACAACGAATTCCTGTAATCGGGTTTTTGCGTCTGCCACGCCTGGGTCAACGGCGACATCTGCGATTCGGTCGGACAGGGCCTCAAGAGCGATACGTTCGGCTACTTCCATTCCACCGTCAAGGTAAATGGCTCCAAGCAAAGCCTCGAAGGCATCGCCGAGAAGAGAAACTTTCTCTCGTCCGCCTGAACGGTCCTCCCCAACCCCGAGGAGCAAAGCTTCGCCGATCCCGCAACGATCGGCCACTTCTGCGAGGGCTGACGCGTTAACAATGGCGGATCTGGCTTGGGCAAGATCGCCTTCGCTCCATCCCGGATACTCCCGATAGAGGTAGGCAGCCACGCAATGTCCGAGTACCGCGTCTCCTAGCAGCTCAAGTCGTTCATTCGAAGGTGCGTCGTCATGTTCCGCGCACCAACTTCGGTGTGATACGGCCAAATCTAGGAGTTCTAGATCTTTGAAGGAATAGCCGATTCTTCGGGCAAGTAACTGCAGTTCTGGTCTGGTTTCAATCACGTCAGTTGATTCGGGCCATTACGTAATCAATTGCGTCACGAACGGTCTTGAGATCTTCAAGGTCTTCGTCTTCGAATCGAAATCCGACGGTCCGCTCTGATAGTTCCTCTTCTAGGCCTTCGACTAGCTCAATCAGCGCGAGTGAATCCGCTTCAAGGTCTTCAACGAAGGAAGAGGCTTCGGTTACTCGGCCCGGATCGATCTCGAGGATGTCCGACAGTTGGTCACGAATGATTTCGAAGACACTGTTTCGGTCTGGCTGACTTTGTTCAACGTGCGTTTCGGCCGGCAAAGAGACTCCTACCGTCTAGGGGCGTGGTCAGGGAGTAACCATAGCAGATACACCAAATTGTCACTTTACGTGCAAATTATCGTTAATTTTATCACTCTAAGTTGTACTGTGGCTCGTCTCAGTCGCCGCTGACCGCTGCGCCGAGTTCGCCGACCAAGTTTCTATCCACCATGTCTTTAGCCAATTGGCAGGCGTTGGTGATGGCCGTTGGGCTAGCGGATCCATGACTGATAATCGCGACGCCGTTCACTCCCAGAAGCATCGCTCCACCGACAGCGTCTGGATTTAATTCAGCAGCTATGGGGGCTAAATGACCTAGAGCTTGAGCGCCGATTTCAGCGGCTCCTTCGGCGGTCAAGGCGGTCAGTATCTGGTCGACCAAAAACTTGATTGTGCCTTCAAGTGTCTTGAGAATCACGTTCCCCGTAAATCCATCCGCGACAAGCACATCGACATCGCCGCTGAGCACATCGCGTCCTTCTACATTTCCGACAAAGTTAAGCGAGGAGTCACCCGCCAACAGTTGGTGGGCGTCCTTCACTAGCTGGTTGCCTTTTTCTGGTTCCTCTCCTATCGATACCAACCCGACGCGCGGCTTGTCCACTTCGTATCTCACCTGAGCAAACGCTGACCCCATTTGAGCAAATTGATGCAGCCAGCCGGGTTGGCAATCCGCCATTGCTCCCGAATCGAGCAGTATTTTGGGAGTTCCTCCGGGGATCGGCAACGTTGTGGCGATTGCCGGCCGGTTGACGCCTCGTAGCCGCTTCATCCTCAATAGAGCAGCTGCTGCGACGGCTCCGGTATTTCCAGCACTAACCATCGCTCCAGCGTGTCCATCTCGAACACGTTCAGCTGCTCGGACTATCGATGAATCCTTCAAAGTCCGTACTGCGCGGCCCGGTTCATCTGCCATTCCTATAACTTCGAGCGCCCTGTGAACCACTATGTCGCCGGCAGATTCTATTCGGGCGGGATCGCCGACTAGTTCGACGGGGATACCTAACTCGATCGCTGCGCGAGCCCCTTCGACTATGACCGAGGGAGCGTTGTCGCCACCCATGGCGTCAACGACAATGGGCTGCATGGGTACGGTCTGCCCGATTAGTTGATTTCGATGGCCTGGCGACCGGCGTACCAGCCGCAGTTGCCGCAGACGCGATGAGGCAATTTGGATTCAGAACATCGCGGGCAAGAGCTATGTGGCGCGGAGCGAAGTTTCCATGCTGCGGCTCGACGGCTACGTGTTTTTGACTTGGAAGTCTTTTGCTTTGGGACGGCCATCGTCGACCTCAGGGAGTGGACCCAATGTATTCGGATTGGGTAGAGCGAATTTGCGCCGACGCGGTGCCGTGGACCTCACACAGGTACAACGACGGCCAGCGGCGCGGGGTTGTGTCGGACACATCGACACAGACACATGATGTTACCTGGACGAATACCGACCTCCTACGGCAGACACCCGAAGACAGCCCGCTATTCCTGGTCTCGTTGGTGATCTTCCTCGTTTTCAAACACCAGCGCGTCTAACGGTGCCCATCTCGGATCATACGAAGCGGGCTTTTCGGGATTTTCGTCACCTTCTAAGGTCCCTAAATGTTCTGACGATAATTGTGAACACTCTTCTTGCGTCGAACATCGAACCACACCCACGGGCAATTCCAAGAGAATCGCTTCTCGAACCATTGCCTTGAGGTCTATGAACTCTTCATCAAGAGGGTAAGACTCTCCCTCGCTCGGATTTTCTTCAAAGAGCTCCTCAATTTCCGCGGTCGCGGTTCCTTCAACTGGTCGCAGGCATCGAGAACACTCGCCGGTCCAAGTGGTGCTGACAACTCCTGTCGCTGTTACGCCCTCGCGAACTTGATCCAAGATCAGTTCAACTCTCACCGTCTGTTCTGTTGCCACCGAAACGTCGCCAACCCGGAGTGGGTCATCGCCCTCCTGCACGCGGAATGCCTCGACGACGACCTCCCAAGTTCTCAACGGCTCAAGTCGTTGAAGCCTCTCGAGCGGGACACGAAGCTCGGGTACTGGACCTCCAGGCTTCAAATTTCGTCCTGATCGAAGACCTCCGGGCCCGAAGGCTCTTCCGGTTCGGTAGACGGCTCCGGCTCTCGCACGGGTAGCGTCGGCTGGAGCCGTCCTCTAGCGTCTGTTACCGCTGTCTGGACTTTCCCCAAGGCCAACGCGAACTGCTCCAAGCGTTGCTCGCAGTAGTCATCGACTTCATGACCTCGCCTACGAGCCTGCGAATCGGCCTCCTCCACCATTTGACGGGCCTTGCGTTCCGCTGAACGCACCACTTCTGTTCGTTGCACCATTTGGGCGACCCGAGTTCGTGCCTCTTCAATTACTAGACCGGCGTCAATTCTTGCTTTGCTAAGAAGATCTTCGCGTTCTTTCAAAAGCCACCGCGCTTCGCGCACTTCGTCGGGGAGTTCCATAAGCGCCGCTTCTAACAGTTCCAGAATTTCGTCTCGACTAACCATGACGGACGTGGATAACGGCATAGGCCGAGCGGCGTTGATTACATCCATCACTCGGCGTACCAGCTCTTCCACGCCCGGACCACTTAAAGGTGCGGCCTCAGTCACTTGGGCATCTTTGTTCGGAGCCGAAGCGCTACCGCCTCCGGAACCAGGTGCGAACAGTCAGTGCCGAATCTCGTGATGTCCCGGATGTACTTCGACGCTATGAAGGCGCTTTCGCTGGTAGAAGGTAAGAAGAGCGTCTCAACGCCACTCACCGATTTATTCATTTGAGCCATCTGTAATTCGGACTCAAAATCGGCTGCTCCTCTGAGACCTTTGATAATGAAATCAACGTCAAGCCGATCGGCTAGGTCCACTACCAATTCTCCGAACTCCACGACTTCCACGTTCTCTAAATGAGTACACGCCTCCGTGAGCATTTCGAATCGTTCGTCATCTGTGAAGAATGGGTCCGACTTCTGAGGATTGCGCATAGCAGCGACGACGACATGGTCAAATAGGCGACTTGCCGTCGTACAGATCTCGATGTGGCCATTGTGGACCGGGTCGAATGACCCCGGGTACAGAACCTTGACCACGAGCGTCTCCTCGCTTAGCGCAATCGGCTATAGGAAACGGTACCGATCCTTGGCAAAATCCTCCACTGTCCACTGGTGAAATCCCTCGAAATCAGCCCATATTTGCCTTTTCGGGGCTCAATATCGTCACTACTGCCCGCCCATAGCTTCGGCTGCGGATCACGTCCCATCCCTCGAAGGGACCGATCTTTGAGTTGGTTTCGGCCACGACAACCGCTTTGCCGGCACCTGCCAGAAGAATTTGCCAGTCGTCGAAACCGTACGGCGGGTCCGCCAACACTAGGTCCACGTCTAACGACCCAAGGGTCTCCACGGCGTCACCTCGTATCACCTGAGCATGAAGGTCCAACAAACCGAGGTTCGTTTTGATGGCTTTACACGCACTTGCGTGGTTGTCGACAAAGAAGACTTCAGTTGCGCCACGCGATAGCGCCTCGAGGCCCAGAGCCCCCGAGCCGGAAAACAGATCAGCTACCCGGCGACCCTCTGGTAATCCGAGACTAAAAAGCATGTTGAAGATCGCTTCTCGCGCGCGGTCTGAGGTTGGTCGAGTCGTTTCATCCAGCGGGGCGTTGATCCGACGTCCGCGCAATGTGCCTCCAACGATGCGCATACAACGACACTAACGGCACACTGTTGCTATGGATGTGCCCGAATCGATCATCTGCGTTGATTGCGGGGGCCTATGCCGCCGTCTCAGTTACGAAGAGCCCGACGAAGGTTTCCAGCCAGGCGACGTCGTCGCGTACAGGTGCAGAGATTGTCTTGATCGGTGGGACATCATTGTGGAGGATGAGTGAACGGGAGTTTCGCGCTTTCAACCTCGTAGGAGATTCTCTGCATCATCGTCGCGCCGCTCTACGAACCATCTCACCTCGTCTTGCAGGGCTTCGTGTTGCTCTAAGGATCCATTTTCATTTACGAGACCTGCAGCGAGGTCGCGTGCACGCTCAACCCACACGCGGTCCCTCGCCAGTGAGGCCAACTTGAGGTCGTTGCGGCCCGACTGTTTCTGATCAAAAATCGTGCCCTCTCCTCGAAGTTCAAGGTCTCGTTCCGCTAGAGCAAATCCGTCGGTCGACTCCTCCAGGGCTCGAAGTCGAGCTTCGGCGTCTTCGGAAATCTCTTCGGTAGCGACTAAGAAGCACGTGGACCGGTGCGCACCGCGGCCCACTCTTCCCCGAAGTTGATGGAGTTGGGCAATCCCAAACCGATCGGCAGACAGGATGGCCATGGTCGTTGCGTTTGGAACATCCACCCCTACTTCAATCACCGTGGTAGCGACCAGTACATCCAACTGTCCGTCACGAAACGCATCCATGGTCTCCTTCTTATCTATTGCAGGCAACCGACCGTGCAGAAGTCCCAGTCTGAGTCCTGATAGTTCGCCCTCAGATAAAAGGTCCATGGTGGTCTCTGCCGAATTGGCATCAAGTTTGTCGCTTTCTTCAATAAGAGGACAGACGACATAGGCCTGTCGGCCTTGCGATATTTCCGACCGCAGGTGCTGCCATACGGTCTGAGTATCATCCCTTACCCAAAACGTACTGATCGGCGTTCGACCGGGGGGTAACTCGTCCAATGTCGATACATCTAAATCGCCGTACACAGTCATCGCTGCGGTGCGGGGTATGGGCGTTGCTGTCATCACTAGCAGGTGTGGCCATTTACCGTCAGAGCGACCTCGTTCTCTGAGGACAGATCGTTGCTCGACCCCGAATCGATGTTGTTCATCAACCACCACAACGCTCAGCGACGAAAAGCTGATCCCTTCTTGTATAAGGGCGTGCGTTCCAATAGCTAGATCGACAGAGCCGTTCTGCATTCCGTTGATCACTTGTTGCCGCTCAGCTCCCACAATGCGATTGGTCAACACCTTGACTGACAGGGGTCTTCGGCCCGTCAGCGTTGAATCGTCTGATATTTCCAGGCCTTCAGCCAGTTCAGCCAAACTCAAGTAATGCTGCTCAGCTAAGACCTCGGTCGGTGCCATCAACGCTCCTTGGTGACCATCAGCTACTGCGGTTAGCAGCGCATGCAACGCAACAAGCGTTTTACCCGCGCCAACATCGCCCTGTAACAACCGGTGCATAGGTTGTTCAGTCTTCAAATCGACAGTGACCTCTTCCATTGTGCGCTGCTGAGCTGTCGTGAGTTTGAAGGGCAAGCGATCTAAGAAACTTGTAACCAAGGGGCTATCACCTTTGTGGGCGATCCCGGAGGCACTTTCTAGACGACGGATCTTGCGTATTCTCAGGACCAGTTGAATGCGTAGAAGTTCATCAAGCACAAGACGATTTCTCGCCTGTGAAACCTCTGATGTGGAACTCGGTTGGTGGATCGCCTTCAATGCCGTCGCTCGGTCGGGCAACTGTAACTCCTCAAGCAATTGGCGCGAAAGCGGCTCCTCTATGCCCCGAGGCTCACATCGACGTAACGCCTCGGTGGACCAACGGCCTATGTCCCACGTAGTCAGCCCAGCTTTTTCCGATTGAGGATAGATGGCGATAATTTTCCCGGTGCGGTCTCCAACCAAATCAACCACGGGATTGGTCATCTGGAGTTGTTTTCGATAAAGGTCAACTTTCCCGAACAACGCTATTGTGAGACCTTCCTTGAGTTGTTTGGCGCGCCACGCTTGATTAAAGAACACGAGTTGCAGATTCCCCGTGTCATCGAATAACGACACTTCAACTATGGATTTTCGATTTCGTGTTCTCCGTGACTCGACGCTCTCGATGTCTCCGACCACCATGACTTCTTGCCCGGGGGTCACTTCTCCGAGTTTCGCCTCTCGACTTCGATCGACATACCGACGCGGGTAATACGTCAACAAGTCAAAAACCGACTCGATTTGAACTTCGCGAAGCGACGCTTGCCGCTGGGGGCCAACTCCTTGCAACCGGCCGACGCTTATAGCATCGAGTTCCCGAAGAGACAGCGGTTCTGTCATTCCACCCCAAACAAATACGGGTAGTGACCCTGACCGCCGTGATGAATTTCTATCTCAATACTTGGTCGGTTTTCTGTGACCCATTCTGCAACGACGCGAGTCTCTCCATCGCTGACATTTTCACCGACGATGACCGTCAATATCTCGTGGTCTTGGCCTATTAGATCATTGAGCAATTTGGTTGCCGCTACTACCGGGGTGTCCCCTACAGAGCAGATACCGTTTCGATCCAGACCAACCCAATCGCCGGCCGAGACCTCTCCCGCCGAGCTGGTCGCTGCGCGAATAGCGCGAGTTACCTCCCCAACAACAACTCCTTGGGCAATCTCGGCCATGGATTCAGCGTTAGTTACGGCGTCGCTTTGGGGGTCGTACCCCAACAGCGACGCAAAGCCCTCCGGTACAGAGGTGGTGGGGACCACTTCTACGTGCTTTGTGGTCTGCCCGTCGACACTGTGAGCTACCGCGACGATGTTCGAATTATTGGGAAGAACGATGACTTGATCCGCAAGCACCCGTTCCACCGCTTCTAACAGTTCCGCCGTCGATGGATTCATGGTCTGGCCCCCCACGACAAGTTCCTGCACACCGAGACTGTGAAAAATTCGACTGATCCCTGGAGCTGGGGACACCGCGACAACCGCGCACGGCACCGGTTCTAGGCTCGGGAAATCATCGGCCTTTCCTTCAGCAGTCGCTTCCCGGACCCATCGCTCCTCCATGACCTCTTCAGCCAAGTCCGTCACCCGAATCTGTTGAGGTCGACCTACCTCTATCCCAGCCTCAACGACCGGTCCAATGTCATCAGTATGGATATGACAATTCCAGAGCCCATCTCCGCCAACTACAACGATTGAGTCGCCTAATCCAGCCCACACAGCCTTGAAATCCTCGATGGTGTCGTCGGGTGCATACAACAGAAACATGACTTCGTAGCGAAGCTCAGAACCGTCGTTTCCGGCTGCTCCGAGCGAGACGCCGACTGGTGGGCCCGTCTGCTCAGGCGCGGCCGGAAGCTCACGACCGTCTATCACGTGAAGGACTGCATGAAGCAGAAGGAGAAATCCCGCTCCTCCTGCGTCCACGACTCCTGCGGCGCGCAAAACTTCTAGCTGCTCTGGAGTGCGTTCAAGGGCAACTTTCCCCTCCGTCAGAGCTCCTTCAATGACTCGAAGAGGAGTTGCTCCTTCTTCTACCTCGCGCGCTCCTTTAGCCGATTCACGAACAACTGT
Organism: Acidimicrobiales bacterium; assembly: GCA_034399415.1. Taxonomy (GTDB): domain Bacteria; phylum Actinomycetota; class Acidimicrobiia; order Acidimicrobiales; family Poriferisodalaceae; genus UBA2110. The sequence goes on along the minus strand of DASCSY010000044.1, from coordinate 1,885 downwards.
AAGGATGGTCCCTTCCACTGGCTTCATCACAGCGCCATCTGCTGCGACACTCGCCTCCGTTAAGGCTGTAGCAAGTAGAGCCCCATCTATGTCATTCGAATCAGCGAGACACGCGCTCAGCCCACGCAGTATCTGCGACAGAATCACACCCGAATTACCGCGGGCTCCCATTAGCGAGCCGTGTGAAATCGCAGCGCAAACCGCGCTCCGGTTGCTCGGGTCAATTCCTTCAAGTTCTTCTAGAACCGAGCCGACGGTTAGCGCCATATTGGTCCCTGTATCGCCGTCGGGGACGGGATACACGTTGAGTCGATTAATCGACTCGCGGTGAGCTTCAAGAGCCCTATGGAATGCTGAGAGAGCTTCCACAAGTTGAGTGGTGGAGAGAACAGAGGTTATTTCCACAGAAGCCGATGCTACCTGTGAGTCACCGCATGAATAGGTGACCATCGCTTATGACGACACTCCCCCCAGAAGCGTCGCTTAGTTGCTAAGTTGTGCCCGCTTCGCCAAGATGCCATTCGGTCGACAACGAAGCTTGTGTCATAGATCGAACACCACCTTCAGAAGTACTACCGGAGGCCCCTAGTGCAAGGCGTCATAAAATCATATGACCCCCAGTCCAAAACGGGAGTGGTAGTCGAGGATGTGGACCGCACCGAGTACGACCTTGCCTTAGACGCTCTCGAGGGCTCGATCTTTCGAATGGTGCGACAGGGGCAGCGGATCGTCTTTGACCTCAACGAACAAGGATTAGCCACTCAGCTAAGGCTGGGCAGTGAAGTTGACCTTGGCACGCCCGATTGGATCACCGCCGCGGGGGGCGACGCGTGACCGAGAACTGGGGATATTCCCCGGTTGACGTCTAAACGCAAACGGAGGTCAACATGCCTGGTGCGACCGCCAACAAAAGCCTTCTCAAATGGGTTGATGACTGGGCAGCAGTCCTAACTCCCAAATCCATCCAATGGTGTGATGGAAGCCAAGAGGAGTACGACGACTTAGCCAAGTCGATGGTGGCGCAGGGCACACTGATTGCTCTCAACAACGAGAAGAGGCCCAACAGCTTCTTGGCGCGGTCCGACCCCGATGATGTCGCTCGGGTTGAGGACAGGACGTTCATCTGCACCGACGATCCTGCCGACGCCGGCAACAACAACAATTGGCGCGAACCTGAATCTATGCGAACCGAGATGCTAGATCTCTTTCGCGGTTCTATGGTCGGACGCACCATGTTTGTGGTCCCCTTTTCGATGGGACCGCTGGGGTCGCCCATCGCTCATATCGGCGTTCAGTTAACAGATTCACCCTATGTAGCTGCTTCCATGCGAATCATGACCCGCATGGGGCAAGGCGCATTAGATGCGCTGGGCGTTGGCGACTGGGTGCCATGCGTTCACTCACTGGGAGCTCCTTTGGCGACCGGCAAGAATGATGTTCCTTGGCCATGTGATTCTGAGAACAAGTACATCGTCCATTTTCCCGTCACTCGAGAAATCTGGTCGTACGGATCGGGCTACGGCGGCAATGCCTTATTAGGCAAAAAGTGCTTCGCTCTCAGGATCGCTTCAACAATGGCGCGAGATGAAGGCTGGCTCGCCGAACATATGTTGATCGTGGGCGTCACCCCGCCCGGCGGTGAAACGAAATACGTTGCTGCAGCGTTCCCTTCAGCGTGCGGTAAAACCAACATGGCGATGATGATTCCGTCTCTGCCTGGGTGGAAGGTTGAGACGATCGGTGACGACATTGCCTGGATGAAATTTGGAGCGGACGGCCAGTTGTACGCCATAAACCCCGAGGCCGGATTTTTCGGAGTTGCTCCGGGTACCGGTGAGAAAACCAATCCCAACGCTTTGGCGACGCTTTCCGGTAACTGCGTATT
>DASCSY010000043.1:0-15571 GCA_034399415.1 Acidimicrobiales bacterium | reverse complement strand
CAACATCTACCTAGGGCGAGTCCAAAACGTGTTACCCGGCATGGAAGCGGCGTTCGTTGACATCGGCACACCGAAAAATGCGGTGCTGTACCGCGGAGACGTCACCTACGACGCCGACGACATAGAAGGCACAAACGACCAACCTGCAGCGCCCAAGGCCAAAAAGCCCCGTGCGGGACGCCGTAAGGATGGGCCACGAATCGAAGATCTATTGACCGCGCGTCAGACCATCCTCTGCCAAGTCACCAAGAACCCGATCGCTCACAAAGGCGCACGGCTTTCCACCGAAATAAGCCTTCCGGGGCGCTTTGTCGTACTAGTCCCGAATAGCGACACGTACGGCATCTCAAAACGACTCGGGGATCGAGAACGTCGCCGATTGAGAAACATCCTCGACAAAGTGAAACCCGCCCAACACGGCGTAATCGTTCGCACCGCCGCAGAAGACGTCACAGCAGAAGAAATTGAAAGCGACGTTCGAAGGCTCCTGGACCAGTGGGAACAAATCCACAATCTCGCTGACAAAGCGAAAGCAGCGACACTTCTATTTCGCGAACCAGAACTTGCAGTCAGAGTCGTTCGAGAAGAATTCAACAGGGACTATCGCGGCGTGATCATCGACGACGACGCCCTGTATCACCAGGTGAAGGGCTACATGGACACCATCACTCCAGCGTTAGCCGATCGCATCGAATTTCATGACACGACCAAGGAGTCATTGCCACTCTTTGAGCAATACCACGTCTCGGAACAGCTACGGAAGGCGGTAGACCGCAAAGTCTGGTTGCCCTCTGGAGGGTCCCTCGTGATTGACCACACTGAAGCTCTGACAGTCATTGACGTCAATACCGGAAAAAACGTTGGTAAATCAAACCTCGAAGAAACCGTCTTTCGAAACAACCTTGAAGCCGCAGAGGAAATAGCCAAACAATTGCGATTGCGTGACATCGGCGGGATCATCGTGATCGACTTCATCGACATGGAGATAAAGAAAAACCGCGACGAAGTCGTTCAGGTTTTCGAACAAGCATTAGCTCGGGACAAGACACGAACTCAGGTGTCCGCCATTTCGGATTTAGGTCTTGTAGAGATGACTCGCAGACGCATAGGCGAGGGACTTTTAGAATCACTGAGTAGCACCTGTGAGCATTGCGAAGGAAGAGGACTTGAACTTCAACACGCAGTGCTCAAAGTCTGAGCCAATTGCCCAGCTAGTTTGGGTCCCCGGAGACATCCGGTAGCATGAAAGGCCTTATGTACGCAGTTATCGCCACCGGCGGCAAACAAGAAAAAGTTGAGACCGGACAGGTTCTCAACGTTGAGTTGCTACAGGCAGACGAAGGTTCAGAGGTTACGTTTAACCCAGTCCTGTTAGTTGACGATGACGCGGTGATGGCGACAGCCGACGAATTATCGGGAGCCTCGGTGATCGCCCGGGTCGTTGGAGAAACCAAGGGCGAAAAAATTCGCGGCTTTACATATAAGAACAAAACCAACAACCGCCGCCGATGGGGCCACCGCCAGCGGTATACGACCATCGAAATTACGAGTATCGCGAGGGGCTGAAATGTCAAAGACCAAGGGTGGGGGCTCAACTAAGAACGGGCGCGATTCCAACGCTCAACGACTGGGCGTCAAGGTATTTGCAGGCGAAACCATTAACGCGGGCGGCATCATAATTCGTCAACGGGGAACCAAGTTTCACCCAGGTCACAATGTAGGGATCGGTAAAGACGACACCCTCTTCGCTACCTGTGATGGAGTGGTGAAGTTCGGCTACCGCAAAGGTCGCCGGCTCGTGGACGTCATCACCAACTGAGCTTCGGCTCACCGATTGAGCTCGCCACAGGTAAATAACTTTGTAACAACACACATATGTGTTTCAGCCAACGCGCTCACTCCCCGTATCCTCAATCTTCATGGCGGGTTTCGTCGACGAATGCAACCTTCACGCGAAAGGTGGAGACGGAGGCGCAGGATGTGTGTCTTTCCGTCGTGAAGCCCACGTCGCGCGGGGAGGCCCAGATGGTGGCGACGGCGGAACGGGAGGAAGCGTGTGGCTCGTCGCCGACCGAAACGTTTCCTCACTTCTCGCCTTTAAGGACTTTCCCTTCCGTCGTGGCTCTGACGGTACACACGGCCAAGGAAAAAAGAAGCATGGGAAAAATGGGGAAGACCTAATGGTGAAGGTTCCCGAAGGAACCGTGGTCCGCGATTTCGACGGCGCGATTCTGGCGGACCTAGTCGGCGCCGGCGATCGTTGGCTCGCGGCTGCTGGCGGGCGAGGCGGTCGCGGCAATGCCAGATTCCTGTCAAACAAACGACGAGCCCCAGCGTTCGCGGAGCAGGCAGAAATAGGGGAAGAACGATGGCTGCGGTTAGAGCTAAAACTCATGGCCGACGTCGCGCTCGTCGGGTTTCCGAACGCCGGAAAGAGCACTCTCATCTCAAGGGTTTCGGCTGCTAAACCAAAAGTTGCTTCTTATCCCTTCACGACTCTGTCCCCACATTTGGGAGTAGTGCGAACCGATGATGAGTTCGAAATGGTCATCGCCGACGTTCCCGGATTGATTGAAGGCGCTGCAACAGGAAAAGGATTAGGACATCAGTTCTTGCGTCACGTTGAACGCGCAAGAGTCCTCCTCGTCCTCCTTGACCTCGCAGAAGTTGAGGGTCGAACCCCAGAAGCCCAGGAAGAGATTCTGGTCAACGAACTCACCGAATACGACGCCGACTTGTTGAATCGCCCCCGTCTGGTCATCGGAACTAAATCAGACGTTGCGACTCTCGCTTGGCCGGGCCCAACCGTCTCTTCTGTCACAGGGCAAGGGATCGACACTCTCATTGGTCAGCTGCGGCAACTGGTCGAACAAACCCGAAAGGGTGACGACCAACCTGCTCAATATGTTGTTCATCAGCCAGTCCCGGAAGGAATTCAAGTGGTTCGGCATGACGACGGAAGCTTCGAGGTTCTAGGCCGACAAGCTCTACGAGCAGTAGCTCTCTCAGATCTCACCGACATTGACGCAATGAATCACGCCCGGGAACGTCTAGACCAACTGCGTGTTCCGCGAGCATTAGCCCGCGCAGGAGCAGTAGAGGGCGACGTCGTAATCATCGGCACTTTCCAATTCGAATATGAGCCCGATCGTTAATCGGTGAAAGAGGCCCAGAAAGGTACATATGCGCGTCATCGTCAAGATTGGTACATCATCGCTGACAAGTGAAAGCGGCGAAGTCAAATTGTCCGCACTCTCCAAACTCGTCAACGAAGTGGTTGAGGCGCGGAGCGCACGCCACGAAGTCATCGTCGTCACCTCAGGCGCAATTACAGCAGGTGTGCAACGACTTGGAATAGACCGGCCCGATGAGCCCGAACTCCTTCAGGCCGTCTCAGCGGTAGGTCAAATCGATCTTATGCGGGCTTATGGCGACTCATTCGGTTCTCACGGAGTTGCAACCGGGCAGGTGCTATTGGCGCCACATGATTTCCGAGACCGCAACCAATACCTTCATGCACAAGCCACCTTTGAGCATCTTCTGAAGCTGAACGTTGTGCCTGTGGTGAACGAAAACGATGCTGTGGCGGACGACGCCATCAGATACGGAGACAACGACCGAATAGCGGCATTAGTTGCCAATTTGTTGAGCGCGGACCTATTAGTGCTGCTCACAGACACCGCTGGTGTGCTTACGGCGGATCCTCGAACTCAACCTGAAGCGACCCTCATCGAAGAAATAACGGCGACCGACAAATCCATTGAAGAAGTCGCCGGGAACGCCGGGGTTCGAGGAAGCGGCGGTATGGCCTCGAAACTGGCGGCAGCCAAAATGGCATCTTGGAGTGGCGTCAGAACGGTAATCGCGGGGGCTGGCCGCCAAAACGTGATCGCCGATGCCATCTCAGCAGTGCCAGGCACCGGCACCTCGATCCCGGCGCGAAACACCCATGTAGCTGCCAGAAAGCTTTGGATCGGATTCGCAGTCTCAGCTCACGCTCACATAGTTGTCGACGACGGGGCGGTGAAGGCACTGTCAAACGATGGCGGTTCCCTATTGATCGCCGGAATCATCACAATCGAAGGTGAATTTGGGCCAGGCGATGCGGTCGAAATAGATGATCGATCTGGACAACCGTTCGCCAAGGGGCTGATTTCCCTCGGTAGTGACGATGTAGACCGTTGGAAAGGGTGCCGTACTGAAGACCTACCGTCGGGCATGTCACCTGTTGTTGTCCACAGGGACGACCTGATCGTACTCAACTCTTCAGAATGAATGAGGTACCCAAGGAACGGGTCTCTTGGCTGTTAGGGCGATAGTCTGCGGAAGTGCCCAAAAGCGATCCAATGAGCGATCCAATGAGCGATATTTCTCCGATGCGAGAACTCGGGATTCGCGTTTCTGCCGCAGCGCAAAGCCTTACTAGGGCCTCCACATCGGAAAAAAACGAAGCCTTACGAACAGCCGCCGACTGTCTGGCCGCTTCTACCCTCGAAATACTGGAAGCTAATGCTATTGACGTGAGCAGGGCGGAAAAATCGGGGATCTCTGATTCAATTATTGACCGACTTCGGCTCGACTCCACCCGAGTGGAGGTAATGGCCGAAGGCCTTCGCAAAGTCATCGACCTACCCGATCCTGTCGGAGAAATAATTGGAAGATGGACTCGACCCAATGGGCTGGAAATAGAGAAAGTTCGGGTTCCCCTGGGAGTGGTAGCGGTTATCTACGAAAATCGCCCCAACGTAACTAGCGACGCCTTCGGTTTGTGTCTTAAGTCAGGTAACGCGGCCTTCCTCCGGGGTTCTTCAGGGGCTATTGACTCCAATGTTGCGATTACTCGGGCGTTGCGAGAAGGCATCGGAAAGGCTGGTCTCCCTGAGGATGCCCTCCTGCTCGTAACTGACACTTCCCATGAAGCGGCTGTGGAATTTATGCAATTGCGCGAATACATCGATTGCCTCATCCCACGCGGCGGCCCGTCCTTGATCGCATCGATCCTTGAGAACGCCAAGGTTCCTTACGTCATCGATGGTGACGGCAACTGCCACGTATACGTCGATCGTGCGGCAGACCTCCAGTTGGCGCAAAACGTTGTCGTAAATGCCAAAATGCAGCGTCCATCTGTTTGTAACGCAGCGGAGTCACTCGTGGTCCACGCCGATGTAGCTGAACGTTTTCTGCCCGATATAGCAGCAGCACTCAAAGGTGTTGAGCTCGTAGGCGATGAAACAGCGCGAGGCATTGTGCCCTCCATTGGCCCGGCGACCCAGGTTGACTGGTCTACCGAATACCTCGACTTGAAAATGAGCGTACGAGTCGTCGACTCGCTTACTCAGGCCATAGATCACATCGGCGACAACAGCACAGGGCACAGTGAAGCCATCATCACCAACGATGAAGAGGCGGCAAACGAGTTTGTGCGGTGCGTTGATGCCGCCGCCGTCCTCGTAAACACCTCAACGAGATTTGTTGACGGCGAAGAGTTTGGGTTCGGTGCCGAAATCGGCATTAGTACCCAGAAGCTGCACGCACGAGGACCCATGGGTCTTCAGCAGTTGACAACCACCAAATACATCGTGAACGGACAGGGTCAAACTCGTGGATGACCTAATATCCGGCACCTGACAAGGAGACACCCAAATGGGCGACACAATGTTCGGCGACCTCGCGTCTGTCCGCGAAGGACTGAAAGACGTTGAGTACCTAGCTGATGACGGGATTGCGAGCGTTGTCTTTCTCGCGGAAAAACTGGGCAAACCAGTGCTCATTGAAGGACCCGCCGGAACTGGCAAGACCGCATTAGCGCAATCAGTTGCGGCGATGACAGGCGCTCGGCTAATACGGCTCCAATGCTACGAAGGTCTAGATGAAGCCAAAGCTCTTTATGAGTGGAACTACAAGAAGCAGTTACTTCGCATTCAAGCCGATCGGGGTTCTGAATCCAGCAATGAAGACTGGGTGGATCTTCAAGACGACATATTCAACGATGAGTTCCTCCTAACCCGACCACTGTTGGAAGCGATTAGCGCCGAAGAGAAAGTCGTTTTACTTATCGATGAGGTCGATCGCGTCGAGGTCGAAACCGAGGCGTTACTGCTTGAAATTCTGTCTGAGTACCAAGTTTCTATTCCTGAACTGGGAACCATTGAAGCTAGGCAGATTCCCCTCGTGTTCTTGACCTCGAACAACACTCGAGAACTCTCCGAAGCATTGAAACGCCGCTGCCTGTTCCTCCATATCGACTACCCGCAGTTAGAACGCGAGAAAGAAATCGTGCTCACCAAAGTCGAAGGCGTCAGCGATAACTTGGCAGAACAAATAGCCAGAATCGTTCGTTCGATCCGACAAATCGAACTCAAGAAGAGCCCGTCAGTGTCAGAAACGCTGGACTGGGCACGTACGTTGGTACTCCTGGGCGTTGAAAGTATTGATGTAGAGCAAGCTAAGGAATCGTTGCACATCCTTCTTAAGTATCAGTCCGATATTGAGAAAACGGCCAAGGAACTGACGGTCGAGGCGTAAGACGATGCTTGATCTCTTGAGTGGCTTCGTTGTCGAGTTACGCAACGCTGGACTTCCGGTCTCTCTGACCGAAAACCTTGATGCTATGGAGGCTGTAAAGCACATACCCATCGAGGATCGAGAGGCTTTCAAGTTCGCGCTCGCAGCGACTTTGGTCAAGAACGAACAACATTGGAAAGCCTTCGAAACTGTCTTCGAGGTCTATTTCTCGTTGCGAGGACCTGAATACAGCGTTCTCGACGAAGACGGCGAAATCGATGAAGACTCCTTAGAAGAATGGATGTCTCAACAAATGCGAGGCATGGGCGGCCAAGGTTCGGCAGAGGACATGAGCCCCGAAGAAATAGCTGAAATGCTCTTTCGCGCCCTTATGAACGCTGATGAGGCCATGATGGCGGCTATGGCGCGGGCCGCCGTGACACAGTTCGCTGGAATGGAACCGGGACGACCGGTCGGCGGTACCTACTACTTATATCGAACCCTTCGCAATCTTGATCTGGACGGCATGCTTGACCGGCTGATGGAAGAGGCGTTGGACAGATCTCAAGAAGACATGACTCCCCTTCAAGAACGCCTGGAACGTGAGGAGTATGAGAACAGAATCGAAGACCTCAAGCGAGAGATAGAAGCTGAGATTCGTCGGAGACTGGTAGCTGATCGCGGTGCCGAAGCGATGGCGAAAACCCTACGCAAGCCACTCCCCGAAGATGTCGACTTCATGCATGCATCTCGAGAAGAGATGGCAAACATTCGAAAAGCTATTCAACCACTTACTCGAAAATTAGCGGCTCGACTTGCGCGAAAGCGTAAACACAAGCGCCGCGGTCCCTTGGATTTCAGAGCGACAGTACGTCAGTCACTCAGTTACGGGGGAGTGCCCGTAGAACCTCGATTCCGCAACCCTCGACCAAACAAACCTGAACTTGTCGTCGTCGCTGACATCTCCGGCTCAGTTGCCGCCTTCGCTCGGTTCACCCTGCACCTTGTCTACGCCCTGCAGAACCAATTCAGCAAAGTTCGTTCCTTCGTGTTCATTGATGGCATTGACGAAGTGACACACATGTTCCAGAACGAAGAAGACATAACCAACGCGGTTCACCGTGTGAACACCGAGGCTGATGTGGTGTGGGTTGACGGTCACTCCGACTACGGCCATGCCTTTGGTGTCTTTTGGGAGAACTATGGATCTGAAATCAACTCCAAATCAACTGTGATGTTCCTAGGGGACGCCCGCAACAACTATCACTCGACTAATGCTTGGGTAGTCAAAGAGACAGCGAAGAAAGCTCGTTCAGTTTTCTGGCTCAACCCGGAACCAAAGTCGTACTGGGACACTGGCGATTCCGTGATTACCGAATATGCAACACACGCTGATGGAGTGTTCGAGTGCCGGAATTTGCGTCAACTAGAGGGTTTTGTTGATCATCTCGCTTAGCCGTGGGACGTTGCAACTAATTGTCAACGAAAGTCAGCGAGAAGTTCGGCTACATGAAACGCGAGATCGAGTGACTGGCGGCCGTTGAGACGGGGATCGCACATTGTTTCATAGCGATCTCCAAGGTGTTCTGCGGCCAATGCGTCACCGCCCCCTACGCATTCGGTGACCGCGTCGCCAGTCAATTCGCAGTGAACTCCCCCAGGCCAAGTTCGCTCTGCTTTGTGTACTTCGAAATATTCGCGGACCTCGTCCATGATGACGTCGAACGCCCTCGTTTTGAAGCCAGTTTCGGTTTCATAGGTATTGCCGTGCATCGGATCACACTCCCAGACAACTGGATGGCCGGCATCGGTTACCTGGCGCAATATGTCTGGCAATACATCCCCGACCTTGTCGGCTCCCATTCGACTAATAAGTGTTAGCCGCCCAGGAATTTGATCCGGATTCAGTGCATCGCACAGAGCGAGTGCCTCACTAGGTGAGGTAGACGGCCCTATCTTGCAGCCGATTGGGTTGTGTACGCCTCTGAGGAACTCCACGTGGGCACCATCTAGTTCGCGAGTTCGCTCGCCAATCCATAGCATGTGAGCGGAGCAGTCGTACCAATCGTCTGTAATGCTGTCTTGGCGCGTTAAAGCTTGCTCGTATCCAAGCAACAGTGCTTCGTGACTTGTGTAGAGCTCGACCTGACGCATAGCTGCGTCGTCGGTATCGAAGCCGCACGCTGTCATAAAATGCAAGGCTCGTTCAATGCCTTCGGCAAGACGTTCGTATCGTTCCCCTACTGGGCTTGACGCCACGAATTCCTGATTCCAGTTGTGAACCTGCCGAAGATCGGCGTACCCGCCGCGGGTGAATGCCCGTAACAGATTCAAAGTCGCCGCCGACGTGTTGTATGCCTGGAGTAATCGTTGGGGATTGGGCCGACGCGAGTTTTCGTCGAAGGTGATGTCGTTCACTATGTGGCCGCGGAAACTAGGCAGCGTTGACCCGTTACGCGTTTCAGTCACCGACGAGCGTGGTTTCGCGAACTGACCTGCGATTCGCCCCACTTTGACCACGGGCAAGCCGGCAGAATATTGAAGGACGACAGCCATCTGGAGAATGATTTTCAATCTGTCGCGGATTTCGTCAGCGCTGCTGAGGTCGAAAGACTCAGCGCAGTCGCCCGCTTGTAGGACTATTGCCTGACCGTTGGCTACCCGCGCTAACTGTTCCGTTAGGCGACGGGCTTCACCGGCAAAGACGAGCGGGGGGCGCGCTCCGAGTTCATGCAACGCCTCGTCGAGCGCGTCAAGTTCTGGCCAATCGGGTTGTTGGCCGGCTGGGCGATCATTCCATGAAGCGGGATGCCAGGTGGTGGTCACAATATTAAGTGTGCAGGTTTGAGAACCGTTATGCCAAGGAAGATTCGCGATTACGTGCCGAGACTTGTCAAGCGACGATGACTAGAGCGTCTTCTCGTAGTTCGTCTACGGCTCGTTTGACGAGTCGCCTGGCGGCCTCGGCGGTGACGCCGAGTTCCTCACCAACTTCTCGATAGCTGTGACTTTCACCGTCGATCAAGCCGAATCGGCGGGCTACAGCCAATTGCGCTCGAGGATCGAGGCGATCTAGAAGACCGCGGATCATTTCCTTGCGGTCGTTCTCCAAAGCATGATCTTCAGGGCTTGGAGCGTCATCGCCGATGAGATCGACCAGAGTGCTGTCACCGTCGTCTCCAATGTTTTTATCAAGAGAAGTCGGGGTGCTGATTCGTTGGAGCCAGGCGTTCTCGTCGTCAAGACCATCACTGTCGCCGCCACTGTGACGCAACGCTGCGCGAAGGCTCGCTGACCGATCGCTAGGAAGACGAATCAGGCTCGCTTTTTGGTCGAGGGCTCGACCTATTGACTGGCGAATCCAGAACGTGGCGTATGTTGAGAACTTGAAACCTCGCCGCCAATCGAATTTTTCCACCGCATGTTCCAAGCCAAGATTTCCTTCCTGGATCAGGTCGAGGAGTTCCATGGCGGGAGGGAGTGGATAGCGGCGAGCGATAGACACCACGAGCCGTAGGTTGGCTCGAATGAAGCGGTCGCGTGCAGCGTCGGCTTCTCGGACCGCAACTCGTAGAGAGCGACGCTCGCCGGTGGTTAGCTTTTCGTCGCCTTCCAGGCTGATTCGCGCATCTCGTCCGCGCTCGATCGTCTTTGACAACATCTTTTCGTCGTCGGCGGTTAGCAAGGCCACTGCACCAATTTCGTTCAGATACTGGCCTACGGAGTCACTCATTATTCATCATCTCCACCGGTGGGGGACCGGGTCTCGTTGACTCGAGGGGGAAATCTTCGAGTCGTGGTACCTCCATCTAAGAGGTGCCGGTTCAAATTGCCCTTTACAGTCTCAGGGCGTCTCGTTGGTTGTGCTGCGATCTTTCTCACTATTTCTTGTTTGAGGCAGCGCCTTGCAGGCGCGTGTCCAGGTTTGATTACTTGTCGGGTTGGTTCTGCGATGTGAATACTCCGGCCAAACGTCGGTCAGGGGCTTAGCCGAATCGCAGACCAAACAACAATAGTGCATGGAACAGAGAGATGCTAATCGGCAGACCTCTAAGCTATGTTTATGGGTCAGCGGATTGGGTTGTTCGGTGGCACTTTTGATCCCCCCCACATGGGTCATCTAGGGGCTGCTCTTGCGGCACAGCGTGCCTTTTTGCTCCATCGGCTGCTGTTTGTCGTGGCGAATGATCCTTGGCAAAAATCGACGGAACGGTCCCTAACTGAAGCGCGTCACCGTTTGGCAATGGTTCGGATGTTGGTGGAGGGCGTTGAGGGCGTCGAGGCGAGCGATCTTGAGATCTTGCGAGGGGGCCCTAGCTACACCATAGAAACTGTCAACGAATTACGAGATCAAGGTAACGAAGTGATCTTGGTGGTGGGCGCGGACACGGCTGCCGGATTAGATACGTGGGAGCGTGCCAGTGAACTTCGCGAACTTGTAGAGGTCGCGGTGGTGGACCGGCCCGGCTGTGTCTTGCCTGAACTGAAAGGCTGGCGTTTTCAACGAGTGGTAACCGAATCTCCGAATATTTCGAGTTCCGGGGTGAGGGACCTAGTTGGCGACCAATCCTCGACTCGCGACAGCGTGCCTGCCGCTATTAGCGACTACATCCTCAGCCAAGACCTCTACCAACGTGACTGGTCAGAGAACCAACATCCGCGGTGAAAGTCCTCGCTCTGAGCGAGCGAAAGTGCGAGGATGCTCGGCGATGAACGACTCCAAGGAGCCAGAGGCACTGCCCTCACTGCTGCTGGCAGCGGCGCGAGGCGCAGCTGACCTTCAGGCCACCGACGTCGTAGCCCTCGATGTGGGCGATGTCTTGGGCATCACCGACTGGTTCATCGTTGCTAGCGCATCCAACCAGCGACAGGTCCGGCGGATAGCTGAAGAAGTGGAAGAAGCGGTCAAAGCAGCCGGAGGCGATGGGCCGCGGCGAATCGAGGGGCTTGAAGACGCCACGTGGATACTGCTTGATTTTGGGGTGTTTGTTGTTCACGTCTTCTATGACGAAACGCGATCTTTCTACGATATCGAGCGACTTTGGTCTGACGTTCCTCGGATTCGATTTAACGAGGACGGAATCCCTACGAGTTAACGGAACCTAATTCACACCGTTTCACTCGCCACTTTCTTGACTCTATTTCCTTGAGAAACTGGCGGCCGCCGGCACAGTGAACCTGTCAAGCTGTGACTGTGAGCGTCCCCGTGGTTCCCGAAAAATATTCGTCGACTGACATCATCACAGCCCGAGCGATGATCGAGGATTGGGCAAACCAAGACCGGTTCGACTGGGCTGCATGGAACGCCGAAGCGGCGATTTTGGTGTACGACCGACCACTGCACAAGCGCCTACTCGAACTGCATGACCTGCGAGCACTCGACTTTGGGGCGCCCGGGTCCTACCACTCCATCGCAGCAACGGAAGACCGTGTGGTTCTTGTCGGCGAATTTGGGATAGGCGCCCCAGTAGCGGCCGTAATCGCTGAAGCTCTTATCGCGAGTGGAGTAAAGCACATTGTCTCTCTAGGGACCGCTGGCGGAATTCAGACGGATCTACATGCGGGACAAATCATTTCGGTTCAGGGCGCGATTCGAGATGACGGAACATCGCACCATTACCTGCAGGCCGACGTTGCTGTTGGACCTGACCCTCGACTCGCGGCACATCTTGAGGCGTCACTGGGTGATGCTCTGGGTAAGAGGGGAGTGGTGTGGACCACTGATGCACCCTTTCGAGAAACCATCGCCGAGTTACAGTGCCACCGAGAGGCAGGAGTGCTCGCAGTGGAGATGGAGGCAGCGGCGCTTATGGCGGTCTGCGAGTTGCGTGGCGCAGCGTTTGCTAGCACGGTTTGCATTTCGGACATACTCAGTGAAACAGGCTGGCAGGCACTCTTTTCTGACGCCCCGGTGCGTCAAGCTCTTGAGAGCATGTATAACGCCGCTGTTGCGACGTTGATTGAGTTCCGATGAAGATACGGTTCGGCTTCACGTGCCGTGGAACAGCCGATCTGCCCATTGAGAAGTTTGCGGGACTGTGTCGTGATCTCGAGAGACTGAATTTTGATTCGATCTGGCTTCCCGAGACCATGTTGACGGGCTCGTTTGACCCCCTCGTAGCCCTGACTCACGCGGCCAGTTCAACCGAACGTCTCAAGATTGGAAGCCATGTCGTATTTCCGGGCAGGGCACCCGTCCGCCTAGCGCGCGAACTGGCTCAGCTCGACCGGCTGTCAGCAGGGCGCCTGTTACTCATCGCGGTGCTCGGTCTCCCCGATGCACGAGAAGTTGCTGCCCAGGGAGTTACATCGTCGGAACGAGGTTCGATGCTTGACGAAATGGTGCCGATCATTCGGCGCTTATGGAACGGCGAGACGGTTAACCACTCCGGAACCTTCTTTGAACTTTCGGAAGCTTCAATCGATCCCCTTCCTGTACAAAGACCGCTAGAGCTGTGGTTCGGCGGCTCGCTAAAGGGAGCTCTGCGTCGAGTCGGTCAAATTGGGGATGGATACATTCCGGGTCTGTCAACACCTGCCGAAGGAGCAGAGAAAAAGGCACTTGTGGAGGCTGCCGCTAGCGAATTCGACAGAGCCATTGATGCGGAACATTTCGGAGTGAACTTGAGCTACAGCAGAGGACCCCTGACCGAAGCTGCGCGCGATGCCCTTGTCCAACGCCGCCCAGAAGCCGATCCGAATCAGTTAGTACCAGACTCACCTCACGCGCTAATAGAAATGATCGACGCTTGGATAGATGCTGGCTACTCAAAATTCTTACTGAGGCCGGTGACGGTGCCACCCGATTGGACCGAAGAACTAGAGCAGCTGGCATCTGAGGTGCTGGGTCGCCAAACATGAAATCACTTGCCCGTGAGATGTGGGAAACAGTCGAGCGTTACCACCAGCTTTGCTATTGGGCTCCCGAAGTTCGCGAAGAAGCAACTGAAGTTGGTTTGAAAGGTTTCTTCATGAACTACTTCGCGACACGAGTAGCACCACTCGGAGCTGTTTCCCCGGAAGCCGTTCAGTCACTGTTTTTTTATTACGCACCTCAGCGAATTCATCGCGCGATACCGGACGCCTGGAAGTATGCGACACCCGGAGCGATCCTCGATGCACGATACCGGGGCATGGATCGGGCCCTTCGACGGGAACTGCCCCGACTGATTGATAACTCCGAAGTTTCGTTAGCTGCTCAGATCACGCGCGATGCCGTGGACGCCGTCGACGGAACGGGAAGGACGCTCTTCGCCGGTTGGAATGCGCTGCCGTGGCCTGACGTTCCTCACATGGCGTTGTGGCATGGGTGCACCGTGTTGCGTGAACATCGAAGTGGCTGTCACCTGATTGCTCTAGCGATCGAAGGACTTGATGGTTGTCAGTCTGTCATCAGTCAAGTAGCAGTTGATCAAGCTCCAGATCAGTGGATCCATGATGAAGCTGGGTGGAGCACCGGAGCGGTGGAACGGGCGAGATCGGGTTTACGTGAGGTGGGATGGTTGGACAACAACAACCGCGCTACATCGAAATGCTATGAAGGACGGCAGCGCGTCGAAGAACTGACTGACCGTTTAGACAACGAACATTGGACAGAAATAGGAGTTGAGCGGTGCGAGCAGTTACGTCAAGCCCTCACCCTCATCAACAATGATCTACCCAAAGATGATCAACTCGATTGGCGCGAGATCTACGGCGCGAACGAAAACTGAAAGCAGTTCCGGCTACTCCTGAGTTCGTTCGATGATCGAAGCAGTTTCTGATCGAGGCAACGCAATCCAGGTGCGCCCTGGCGTGAGTGGAATGGTCGCCCCGTCTACATCACGGAATTCCGTGATGTCAGTTGAAGTGGGTCGATTCCACGTCGCCGCGATTAAATGCCCCTTGGTGAACACCCAAGCTTCTCCGCGACCAATGACTTTCACCTCGGGTGATCCGGCGTAGGCGACACTCTGCCCGTATTTGACGAACTGAACAATGAGGTTTTCCGGAGCTACCTGTACCCCATCGTGGTCCACATGGTCGGTGTCTTGTTGGGTGCGAGCCCATCCTTGGAGGGCCTCATCCCAACGATACGTAATCTGATAGCCGCCGTAGTCAATATCGACACCAACAACTGGTAGAGCGGAGGGAGGCAGGGACTCTCCTTTGGCTCTATAGGCAAACATTTGTGGAGGTGTGCCACCGCGGCCGTCGGCTGCTGCGTAGATCTCGCCGGTACCTGTCAACAAATTGTAAGGCGCTTCCTTCTCCTCGCTTCGTCTATACGCCGCTCGCCCCACGTTGGTGTCACCTACCAGCACCATGTCGACTTCATCGAGTAGTCGCATGACGGTCGGATTTCCACCAGAGTTACCGAACAACGGCGTATTGAGGTTGCGGAGTAGGTCGAAGTCCCCGGTTCTCGCCGAACGCACAGGCCCTATGTCGGTCACATTACGACTGTGGAATATGGCAGCGAATCTGGTCATGTTGGCTTCAACCAACTCTTCGAAAACAACGTCAGCTTGGTTAATGCCCCACTGAGGTCGCGCCAGCTGATGATTGTCGATCTTTACGAGGAACGCGGGTCGGCTCATGGGTGTAGCGATTTCTTCGCCTGTGAACTGCGCCACAGGAAGTCTCGGTGCTTCGGTCGTCGTAGTTGTTGGAGGAACAGTGGTGGTGGAGGCCACGGTCACCGTGGTTGTCACAGCAGGGGGCGACGTTGTAGTTGTCGTAGGAGTATTGAGCCGCGGAAGCAGACTTGTCCCGGAGCCGCTACATGCCACGAGGGTGAGCGCAACGACAGTTATCGATGTAAGTAGTGATGAATGACGGGAAGACAACGGGGTTCCTGAGCGCAAAATGATTACCGAACGCCGAGAGTAACCCTTACCGGTGGGCCATATGTGTACCCCAAGGTGGGGCTAACCAGTCGGTGTAGCGTTTGGTGGGTGCGCACTCGATTCGTGACCGAAGTCTTTTCGGAGCTGTTAGAAAAAAAGTGGCTTAAATATACCGATGAACTACTCGTAGTTGCGGGTGGGAGAGCTGAACGAGACCTATTTCAAAACCTGGGATTTGA
>DASCSY010000042.1:0-15580 GCA_034399415.1 Acidimicrobiales bacterium | reverse complement strand
GCACTCTTGTTGATCTACCCCGCCGTCGACGCAACAATGAGTACCTCCAGCTACCTCGAGTTCGCTGATGGGCCGGTTCTCACAGCACGCGAGATGGTCTGGTTCTATGACGCTTATGCCCAGGGGATCGACCCACGGGACCAACGCCTTTCTCCAGCATGGGCGGCGACGCTGGACGGGTTACCGTCGACGCTTGTCATCACCGCGTCACACGATGTTCTGCGGGACGAAGGCGAGGAGTTCGCAAGGGCGATGGCGGACGCTGGTTGCGACGCCAGCGCCTCTCGCCACGTAGGTGTCACTCACGGATTCTTCGGCTGGAGCCACGCGGCTGAGCCCAGTCGCACCGCCATGACACTCGCGGCCGGGTGGCTCTCGGACACCCTCGGTTAACGCCAAGATGCGCGCGAAGAGCAGTCAGCGGTGAACCGCGAACGTTTGTGTGAGATCTGCCTCGCTCAACCTGAAGCGGTGGAGGAGCATCCGTTCGGACCTGACCTCATCGTGTTCAAAGTGGCTCAGAAAGTGTTTGTGATCGCCACTGCACACGGCGACCTCACCATGAGCGTGAAATGTGACCCTGATGTAGCCGAAACGCTGCGCGCCACATATGACTCTGTGCGGGCCATGCGTGTGTGGCCAAAACATTGGAACTGGGTTGATATCAGTGCTGGGGAGGTGGCAGACACCGAACTTGAACACTGGGTAGAGGATTCCTATGACCTTGTTGTTGACAATCTTCCCAAAGTTCACAAACTGCGCCTACAAGGAGAGGTTCGAGGTATCGACTTAGACTCCTCGGCGTGAACGGGTTCGTGGAGGCCTTCCGAGAACAGGTCAGCACAGCATCGTCGGAACCGGGGATGAGTGCGGGTCCGCTGTATTCAGTCGAAGATGCCATGGCGGGACTGGTACCGATACGCGTTTACCGTCCGACAAGTGAGATTGCACCGGTGGTGTGTTACTTGCACGGAGCTGGGTTCATAGCGGGAGACCTGGATTCCCACGACCAGATTTGTCGGCTGCTGGCCACGCAAATTGGCGCGGTGGTAGTGGCTGTGGACTATCGGTTGGCCCCTGAACACCCATTCCCCGCGCCGATCGAGGACGCGTTCTTGGCGGTGGAATGGATCCTCGAAAACGCCACCCAACTCGGCGCAGATAGGACAAGGTGGGCGGTGGTAGGCGACAGTGCCGGTGGAACCCTGGCCGCTGCCGTTGCCCAGCGTTGGCGTGATCGGGCCCACAGTCCGGTAATGCAAGCTCTGGTCTGCCCGGCCTTGGAGCTCGCGGACTTCGATCTCCCCTCACATCGTGCCTACCCCGACGGCGAGGGTTTTACTACGGCGACGATGAGGCAGATGGCCGACCTCTATCTTGGCGATACGACTGACCGGCGAGATCCGCTGGTCTCGCCAACCCGAGCAGAGTCTCTGGCGGGGTTGCCACCGGCCGTGATCATCAGCGCCGAACTGGACCCGTTGCGTGACGACGGAGAAATGTACGCCAGACGCCTCGTTGAGGCTGGGGTACCGGTCATGTCGTTTCGCCAACCCAACATGCCCCACTACGGGGTGTTGTGGTGCCGGGCCGCGCCAGAGATAGGCCCTGGTTTTAGCGTCGTTGCTGACGCCCTCTCGTCGGTTCTCCACCCGCGCTAGCCATAGCTTGGGCATAGCCGTTGTCGCCGCTGACGATTACTTTGCCGTGCTTTTGAAGTAGAACCCTTCGTTGCCGTTGACGGGGCAGATTTAGTAGCGCCACAAAGAAACTCCGACGATGTATGGCCGGTTCATCTGATCCACTGTGCTCACCCTTCTAATTCGGCTCGCAACCTCGGAACCACCTCCTCAGCGAACCTTGTGAGGGAGTCATTCATAACGGAAGGAGCGAGCCCTGGAGGACCCCCCCAGGTCACCAAATCGGTTATGCCGTGACCAGTAATCAGTTCCTTGAGTTCTGTGACGCAATGGTCTGCGGTACCGACCGTCCAGGTGAGAGGATTCATCGGGATTGGTGGTCGCTCCTGTTTGGGTCCGGATCGACTGGCTACTTCGGATTTATGATCCCGACTTGCCTTAATCAATCCAACATAGACATCTCGTCGGTACCGTTCAGCAGCCGCCACGGGTTCCCACTCCCTATCTGGGTCGTCAGTAACAAAGACCCCCCGTATCAAACCGACACGACGGTCACTCGCATCTTTGACCGACTCTTTCCACGGATCGATCGTCAAATGCTTTGGTCCCTGTGGAAGTAGATGAGTTCCGAACGCAGCGGCCCGCTTAGCTCCAGCAGGACTAGTAGCTGCAAGCCACAGCGGGGGACCACCTCGCTGAACGGGATCCGGAGTGACCCGAAGGTCGGAGAATCGGTAGCGCTTACCTTCGAAACTGAATGCCTCACCGCTCCAGGCCAATAGCAGAACCTGCAGCGCTTCTTCGGTAAGTGACACCCGGCGGCTTATCGGAATATCGAATCCTTGGAATTCGTGCGCCGCATAACCCATCCCTACGCCAAGCTCCATTCGACCATTAGAGATGTTGTCGAGAATTGCGAGGTCCTCGGCAAGACGAACGGGATGTCTGAACGGCAAAAGACAGATGTCCGTGGAAAATCTCATACGAGTGGTTTTGGCCGCCGCAGCCGCCGCTACTGGAACAAAGTTAGGTAGATAGCCGTCGCCAATGAAGTGGTGTTCGGTAAACCAACAAAGTTCTAGACCAAGTTGTTCAGCGTGTTCAATCTGCTCAAAGGTTTCCGCATATACCTGAGGCATCGTTATTTCACTTCCATCTGGACAACGAAAGTCGTGGACGATGCCGAATCGCAACGGTGGAGTCATGAAAGCAAGCTAACCCGCGGCACCCGCCTCAAATCGCAAATGGATCTGCGGTTCCAACCGTACCTATGCTCCATGAACTCGATTCCACGATTAAATCGATGAAAAGCTGACTCCATGGCCGCCCTACTCACCACCAAGGCGCGGTCCTCCGTTCGCTTGACCGGCAACAATTCGAGGCGGGAGATTTCGCTAATGCGCCACACAACTGCCCTGATCTGTTTGTTGTTGCTGGGGTCGGCTTGTGGTGGTTCGGATTCCCCTGAGATAGAGGTCCTGGAAGAACGAATTGAAGAACTAACAGAACACGAGGAAGCGTCAACGCCTACCAGCCAGCTACCAGCGGTGTCGACGACGATGCCTGTTGCAACGACAACTACCGCGGTGACCACAACAGGTAGAGCACCATCGACGACAACAACTCCCGTTGACAGCACAACCACAACTAACGTTTCCGAAGGTTCAGAACCGCCGCCAAGACGCGCAGATAGATATTCCTGCATCATCAACGATGCCGGCTACTGCATTTTCACAGGGCAACCGCATCAAAATTTCTTGAAACCTCAGAGCAACGTCATCGTGAACCTCGACGGTGAGGAACTCTTTTCAGTTAGCGAGGCAATAGCGACGAATTCGGTGGGAGAGATTCTTCAAGCAGGAGGCACCCCTGCCTTCGACGGAGATGAATTGGTGAACGGCCCCCAGACTGGAATGACTGAAGACGAAAAGGCGTTTCACCGTGCCATGGCGATCATGTTCGGGATCCGAAACCAGCTGATGTACAACGTTGAAGCGCTAGACACACAGACGTGGGAGTCCTATACAGCGCCCCTCACTGAAAGAAAAATTAAGGAAACAACTTTCACAAATGGAGCGACCCCTAGGGACAATTATTACGGCAGAGATGGAATTCTCGAATTAGCTACAAATCCGAATGGGAGAGATATCCATCACGACGTCATGAAATTCCTAGAAGAGTCGGGCTTGTATCTCCTTTGTCACGTCACCTCGGACGAATTCGCCGAAAAGCTTGCAGCTAACCACCCAGAAGGACATGATCCTTGCAGAGACGCAGGAGTGGTGAGCAAAGTCCCTTTCGCTGAAACCGACTAACTTGCAACGACTATGAACAGACCAATAGTCCTTGTCCACGGTGCGTTTCACGGCTCATGGTGTTGGGACCGGGTCACACCGCATCTCGACGCAGCAGAAGTCACATGGGTAGCACCTGACCTTCCAAGTTGTGCCAAGGCCGCTACAGGCGCGCTACTCAAAGATGATGTCGCCGCGGTCCGAGAGGTCCTTGACTCGCTTCCCGGAGACGAACACGCAGTCATGCTCGGCCATTCTCGAGGTGGAGCGGTCATCACCGAAGCCGGAGTTCACGACAGAGTCGGTTCGCTGGTGTACCTGACCGCTCTTCTCGTCGATGACGGTGAGGACGCCACCGAGCACGTTTCCCAAGACTTGTCGAAAGCTGTTCGCCCTAACGACGATGGCTCTATCAGTGTCAACCCAGGCTGGGACGCGGCGTTGTTTTACAACGACTGCACCGGAGATGATGTTGCGTGGGCAACCAAGCAATTGCGGTCCCAAAACCTTGCCCTCGACGTCGTGAATTCCGAACGAGCATGGAGCTTGAAGCCCTCGATCTATGTGGTTTGCACCCGCGACAAAGCCATCCCCCCTACATCTCAGCGAGCCATGGCGAGCCGCGTCCAGACAACCCTGGAATGGGACACCGGACATTCACCCTTCTTAAACCGCCCTGATCTGGTTGCCGCCCTACTCATCGGGTTAAGCAAAGGCTGAGTCAGCAGACCATAGAAAACATTGCCAACAACTAGGAACCGGGTTGGAAGCCGACCCGAAGGACGGCCATATCAGATCATCCTCAAGTACCTTTAATGACGGATCCGTGGTTCTGATTCGCAACGAATTCGTGTCCCTCGTGGCGTTCTTCGATCATTTTCGATTGCCCGCTCTGTTTACACATGATCCACAGATGAAGCGAATTCGGGTGCGGTAAGTCACAGACTCTGCATTTGCCGTTCTCATCAAGTTGATCGCCTCGAGGGAGCTCTTCATCCCAGATCCAATGGGTTCGAACTTCTCTATCTTGATCAACTAGTTCGTTCACCGAATACCGCTTCGACATAAACAAAGTATTTCGCAGATCTCCAAGACCCTGGGGAGGACCCGACTCCCAGACCATGTGGACCGATGGACCCAGCGACCTGTTCGAACCGGCAATACTGCTGCTATGACCAAAATTCGTCCTGACACACCTCGCGTTGAACCTCTACCTGAGGTCTTAGAAGAAGCGAAAGAGGCAATGAAGAACTCTCCAGCCAATGCCGCCAACGTCACCGCGACTCTGGCTCACAACGAGATGGTTTCAGCTGGCATCGGCCGGTTCTCTCGCCGGCTGCTCTTCAAGGGAACGGTGCCCCCTCGATTAAGAGAGATGGTGATCTTGCGGATGGGATGGAACTGTCAATCGGTGTACGAATTTGGTCAACACACCCTCTTCGGTCTTGACATCGGACTGACTCAAGACGAAATCTATTGGCTGACTAGACCCGTAGCTGATTATGACTGGCAGCAGGACGAACAAACGCTACTGGACATGGTTGATGACCTGTTCAACGACGACTGTGTGAGCGACGCCACTTGGGGTCAATTGACTCAACTGTTCTCTAGCTCAGACATTTTGGAGTTCATGGCCGCCGCCCTTCAGTATCGACTTGTAAGTGGACTTCTGAACTCATGTGGAGTGCAGCGAGACGAAGGTGTTCCCGGATGGCCAGAAGCGCCTCAGGCGACTGATTGACCTAATTCGCCGCCGCCGCGGCGACTCTGTAGCGGGCTTAGTAGACCTTTCCCACCAAGTCGGCATCGACGATGGCTGAGCGAAGATCTGACCATCCGTCATCGGTAGCAGGAACCCATTTTGTTAGATGTTCCATCCGCATCATTTCTGCTATAGCGGGGTCATCCGAACTCATCGCTAACAGAAGCTCAACGAAGTCTTGGGCGTTACCTTCGCTCAGCATGGGGCTGGACGTGAAAGCACAATGCGCATAGCTCTGAGTTCGCCAAATGGTTCGAATGTCATCACCGTCAAGTCCATGCTTTCGCAAAAGAGGCTGCAGCCACGGCTCAAAGATAATTCCGGCGTCAGCTGAATAATTTACAACCGCCTCGAAGATCGTTCGGTCGTCAACCCAATGCTGCAGATCAGAGTATTGGGTCGCCTCAAGGTCAATTAGTGAGCACTCATTTCTAACGTCTAACCCTTCCGCCAGCAGTTGGCGAACAGGTAGGAGCCACAGTTCGCTTGAAGTCTCCACGCCGAGCGCAAGGTCACGCCCCCGGAGATCTTCGATTGTTTCGACATCGCTGTCGGCACGGACAATTAGCAAACTCGTCACGTTTTCGTCAGTGTCGCGCATAGCTAACGTGCGACAGCCAGAGTTCTGCTCAAGCAGTTGAGCGTGGGCCATTGGAGCGTTCCAGGCGATATCGATGTGTCCGGCAAGAAGCGCCGACGACATCGCGTCGTAGGTCGAGAAAAGGGCGTATTCAACGGGAAATCCTGCCTCAACGAAGTACTTGCGGATGGCGTTCCAAATCAAGACCGCTCTCTTGGGATCCGCTGCGGTAGCTCCTAAGACCAGTGGTCCTTCAGAATTCGACATGGTTTCGTCCTTCATCTGGGCGCCGCCCCTAGTTCAGCACAGTTGAGTTCATTCAGACAGACCGACCGCAGACCCCAGGGACCGAGGGTCCTCAGGCGACGCTTGGTGGACTTGGTGCCCAACTGGCCCTGCCCCTTGAAAAGGTAGTGTGAAGACGAGCCGCGGATGAAGGGAACGCATCTATGGAGTCACGGTTTTCGGCTCGGTTACCGCATCCGTTTTATTCGGACCACGTCCTGTACCACGCCTACAACTGGGGTACGGCTCTTCCCGGCGTCCGGGCCTGGGAGTTCGGCGGGTGGCAAGAAGAGAGCCGTTCATGGGTCGACGGTTGCTACATCCACGCGGGATTGTCGAGAACTGGACCCATCTCGATCAAAGGCCCAGCAGCGGCCGAGTGGCTTGAGAGCCTTGTCATCAATAGCTTCGCGACGTTTCCGATCGGTTCGATGAAACACGCGGTGATGTGCAACGGCGAAGGATTAGTTGTTGCACACGGCATCGTGGAACGGAAAGCGGAGGACGAATTCGAGTCATTCGCGGGTGGACCGCCAGGACGCGCTGATCTTGGCGAACTACCTGACGGTGTCGCAGTCAGACAACTGGATCACTACTTGTTTCAAATCGCGGGACCTACTTCGCTGCAAGTGTTGGAGAAAGCCTCAGGTGAAGATCTACGAGACATCAAGTTCTTGCGTTTCCGTAACACGACAATCAACGGCATCTCGACTGAGATTGGCAGGATCGGGATGACCGGCAACCTTGCCTATGAGCTTCACGGGCCGATGGCTGATGGACCCGCCGTCTATGACGCCGTGTATCAGGCGGGGCAGGAACTTGGCCTGCAGCGGCTGGGGTGGGGCACCTATCTGGTGAATCACATCGAGGGTGGCTTTCCCCAGATGACCTGGACTTTCGCCTCGGCCATGGATCCCAGTCAGCACCCAGAGATCGCCGCGATGTGGAGCAACGTGTCCGGTTCAGTTGATCCCACCGATCGGCGGGCCCGTACCCGATCGCCGGTTGAGGTGGGTTGGCATAACTTGGCTCGATTTGATCACGACTTTCCCGGACGGGAGCCCCTGCAATCTGAGATCGACCACCCTCAACGAACCACGGTCACTCTCCGGTGGCACGATGAAGACGTTCTGGACACCTACGCCGGTCTGTTCGCCGGCGGCGATCGGTACCGACCGATCGAGTTCCCCTACGCGCCTCAACGGTGGCCGATGGCGCACGCCGATCACGTTCTAGTCAACGGCGAACCCATCGGCTGGTCGTCCGGCACAGCGTACAGTTCCCGCTTTAGACAGATCATCTCGATGGGTTGCATCGACGTCGCCGCGGCAACAATCGGAACCGAATTGACGGTGCTGTGGGGCAACCATGGGGAAGCCCTTAAAGAGATCAAAGCAACCGTTGAACGCTTTCCCTACATGACAGAAGGCCGCAACAGCGACCTCGACGTTGTCCCTCCGAACCCCTGACCGATTAAAGCGCTCAGTCGCTTTGTGGTTCCTAACCAACGGCTACTAGTCAGAGTTGTGGTTCATAGGTGGCCTCATCGATCAGCGCTAGCACCTCAGACTCGGATTCGGTGTCAACTAGCCGATCCACCCACGCGTGGAATCGTTGCCCTCCGGCTTCGTTCCTACCGAACATGACGAAGTCCTTCGCCCCGCTTTTGAGGCCCCGCTGAAGCAGAAATCCCGTCGCATAGTCCTCATCGCGCACAACCTTTAATAAGAACCGTTGCTGAGCCTCAATGAAAGGCAGGATCTCCTCGGTCGGCTCGAACGTCGTCAAAAAGGTTTGAGTTGTCGTTGACGTATCAGGAGTTTCACCCGGAAAGAGTTGCGACACCATATACATCCTCCCTCCACCTTCGCCGTTCGGCCCAGCCACGTGAAACGAAGCAATGGATACGTGCGGAAATATGGTCCAGACGCCTGAAGTAAGCGCCCCGATGGACCACTGCGATTCGGGGCTTTGGTCGAGTCGCAGCGCTGAAGAATCGGGGGCGCTCACTCGTTGGTGGGGACCCCAAGCGTCATAGATGGCTTTGTTACACATGTCAGCACCGAAGCTCTCACGGTGAAGAATCGGGAGGTGATAGAAGTCGAGATAACCGTCGTAGGCAATTTTCCAGTTAGGTCCATCAACGATCTGTTGCCCCGTCAAGTAGCAACCTGCCAGCCCTAGGTGCTCAAGCATTTCTTCGTATCCACACAAGTAACGCTCAAGGTCTGGCGTGCCCGCATGGTTGAGACCCACAAATACGAGGCCGGCGCGTTCTAAGACAGGCAATTCGGTTAGGCCGTTGCAATCCATGTCAACTTCGCCGAACCGGTCATGGTCCAAGATTCCGACAAGCTGACCCGAGTTGTCGTAGCTCCAAGCGTGATAAGGACAAGTGAAACGTCGCGTTGTTCCGGCCCCCTCGGCAACGACGCGTGCGCCCCTGTGACTGCACACATTGACAAACGCGCGGAGTGTGTCATCGGCGGCGCGAGAAACAAGAACAGGTACACCCATCACTTCTGTTGAGCGATACGAGAAACGTTCGACGAACTCGCAACTGAATCCGAAGACAAGTGGAAATCGATGGAACAGTGAGCGAAGTTCGCTCAACCATCGGTCGTGATCCAAATAGTGTTCAGCTGGCACCTTGGTAATGGTTTCGGCAAGGGGCACCGTGTCTGCTTTGACATGTGCGATAGTGCGCCGCGCCGCCTCTAACAATCTGTCGTTAGTCACGGCCATCGCCGCCGGAGCTCATCACAGATTCGCCCGTCCAACCAACGTGGTGATATTCACTCAGCATTTTGACTGGTGAAAAAATCGGCGCGAGGAGTGAAGGTTTCGTCATAGACAGGTTCGCTCAGATCACAGCGGAACTTGGCTGTGGTTGTCGCGACGATCCCTAGTTCGCTGATTAGAGCGAGCATCGACCGGTAATTCGGATGTTGGAAGTGCGCGTCAAGTGACGGTTCGTCGGCCCAAAGCTCGTAAACCTGAATGCGGTGATCGGCGAATGGATCGGGCCCGAAGTAGTACGCCTCACAACCCGCTTCGTCGCTTCGAGTTGCCTCTTGGAGCGCTCGACTTTGGTGGACTGCAAGTTCCCGGGTCTCGTTGTCTTTGAAATCAATGGTTCCGGCGATGATGATCACGAAGCAACCTTGACACAACTGGGGGACACTTGAAGACAGTTTCCCAAAAGCGTTCTAGCCTCGGCCTATGTCCGACGATTATGAAGACCTCCGCGAATGCGCGTTGACTGAAGAGCTAGAAAGCGAACTGGTACACAGCCAGAGAGAGTGTGTGTTCATGTGGACCAACGTTTCGGGGGAGGCGTTCGGAGTGGTGATGTCGTATCTGCCGAAAGACGGCGACCTTTGGTTGACCGCGGCTGAACACCGCGCTCGGATTTCGGCGATCCGTAGATTTCCTCGTGCCTCGGTTTGTATCTCCAGCACAGGCAGCCGTATGGGACCTAACAAAACGGTCTCCTACAAGGGAACTTGCACCGTAGTGAACGATGGCGCGACCAAAGACTGGTTCTATCCGGAGTTCTCTCAGTATTTGATGGGCGATAATGCGAGGGCTGAGGCATTTTCCAAATACCTGGATTCCCCCGGGCGAGTAATCATCAGGTTCGAACCGGACTATTCGCTGAGTTTCGACGGTGATCTTCTATGGGAACGGTCACCTGAGGTGCTTGAGTCTTAGCCGCTGCATCAGTTCGGCGATCACTAGGGCTAGATCTCCACGCTTCGACCCCGGGAGCCCGGGCGTTCCGGCACGGTTAGTGTCTCTCGCATGTCTCCGACCATGACCTCGGCCACCGGTTTGGAATTCTTGCGAACCCCCGACGAACGATTCGAGTCGCTATTGGACTGGCCGTTCGAACCCCACTACGTGACCCTCAACGAAGGGCTTCGAGTGCATTATGTGGACGAGGGCACCGGGCCGACCGTTCTGTTGCTACACGGTGAGCCGACTTGGGGTTACCTGTACCGCAAGATGATCCCCGGATTAGTCCATTCGGGTTGCCGGGTGATTGTCCCGGACCTAGTGGGATTTGGTCGTTCAGATAAGCCGAGCTTGCGTGATGACTACACCTACGGACGTCATCTTCGTTGGTTGACTGAAACAATCCAAGCCGTTGAAGGCGCCGCGCCATTAGGGACTATCACCATGTTCTGTCAGGACTGGGGTGGATTGATCGGTTTGAGTCACATGGCCCGACACCCAGCAACCTATAGGGGTGTCGTCGTATCGAACACAGGTGTGCCCCTCGGACGCGACATCCGGATGAACGACGACGACGGTTTTTCGACGTGGCGCCGATTCTCCCAAGAGGTGACGCCGTTTTTGGCATCTGTCTGTGTTGGCGGTAGTTCCTCCCCACTGAACGCTAATAAGTTCGAACTTTCCGAAGAGGAGCAGCGGGCTTACGACGCTCCGTTCCCCGATGAGGGCTACGTGGCCGGAGCCCGACAGTTCCCACTGCTCGTTCCCACCTCAAGCACGCATCCGAGCGCTCCGATCTGCTGGGAAACGTGGTCCCTTTTGGCTACCTGTGAGGTGCCACTTACCACCGCATTTGCTTCCGATGACGAGGTCACGCGACCTTTGCAAGGTTTAATGTCGGCGAGCGTTCCTGGCGCCGCGAATCAGCCCCATGTGATCATCGAAAACGCAGGCCACTTCATCCAGGAGCATCAGCCCGATCAATGTGTTGACGCGATTTTGGGTTTACTCAAGCGGACAGAGTGATTGGCGCTGCTGTGCGCACCAAGTGACACATCTACGCTGTGAGATAGTGTCAACCAGCGGCTATTGATACGGCGCGGGGTGCCCGATGAATGAGTTTCACGAGACGTTTGCTGCGCAAAATATGGTGCCTACAGCCCCCATCGAAGCCGCGTGGAAGATCACTGTTGCTGCGTCGGACGTCTGGGCAGCAATCAGTGAACCCGGCAATCTCACCAACGTGCATCCGTTTTGTGCAACGAACGACGTAGAACGGTGGCCAGGACCTGGAGGCCGCGACCACGTCCGTTACTACAGCGGCGTTCACTACCAACGCGACGTGCTCGAATGGCGAGAAGGTACCGGGTACGACCTCATAGTGGGTCCACCACACGCCAAGACAGCGGTAGCCACCTGGTGGATCGACCCCAATTCCGCCACGTCGTGCAATTTTGGGATCAACGTCACTTCCTACGTGCGCTCCGACGTACATCGAGAGGCACGCGAAGAGTATGAGGAAACCGTGATTCGCTCCGCCATCCCGCCCTACCTTCGCGGGGTTGTCCAAGGAGTGGCCCACTACGCCCAAACCGGTGACCCCGTAAAGCGCAACCAGTTCGGTGCCCACGACATTTACTCCCCTGAATTCCCAACGCCCTAATGAACGTTCAACGGCACCCCAATGGAGTACGCACCCGACCGGCGACAGTCGCGGACCAATCACAGGTTTTCGAGCTGATCGAACAACTTACCGGCCAGGTAGCGAACTCACGGTGGGTCGCGGTCTATGAGTCCCACCTTCGAAGCGAACGTGGCGCGGTTGTCGTCGCGGAAAACGATGACATGATCCTTGGTGTCGCCACGGTGTCCTACAACCTGACAATTCGGTATGGCGCCGAATACTGCGAACTTGAGGAATTAATCGTCGATGACTCGGCGCGAGGTCTCAAATTGGGCCGCATCCTGGTCCAGCGCGTCATCGACGACGCTCAACAACGCGGTTGCGCAGAAATCGGGCTTTATCTCGTGCCGTCCACCGAGGGCAACCGCGGCTTTTACGAAAAGCTTGGATTTGAGGTCATCGGTACCGAGATGCGTCAAAATTTGAAAGCCGAGTAAGCCGTATCAACCTGAAGCAAGGCACAAATCAGACCGGTGGCTCCGTTGCCACGATTCCCAGGTTCTCCAACTCACTCAATTTAGAGAGCGATACGCCCGCAATATCTACAAGTACCGCCTCATTGTTTTGTCCCAATAGTGCTGCGGGTCGCATTGGGGGCCGTTCTGGCGCCCCAGAAAAATGAATTGGGAGGCGAGGAAGCGTCACCGTACCGACTCGCGGCTGGTCTACGTGCCCAAACGACGACCGAGCCTCTAGATGAGCATCGCCTAGAACCCCCGGAATGTCGAGAACCGGGGCCGCCGCGACCCCCAATCCTTGAAGCTTCTCTGCTAACGCGTTTTGGTCGAAGTCGATTGTCCAATCGCCCAGAGCAACATCGATGCTGTCGTGAACTGCCAACCGTTCCGATCGAGTGAAGTGGACCCAATCGTTGGGCAACTGAGCGACGTCACACAGAACTTCCCAAGCTTGCTGATCGGTGACTGAAATAGCGATCCACTGGTCGAATCCTTGGCACGGATAGACGCCTTGAGGAATGAAATCTTGGTCACGGTTACCCATCAACGATGGCTCCCGGCCACTCATTTGCGCTTCAACGATCACGTCACCGATGACCGATATTGTCGCTTCAAATTGTGCCGCCTCAATAGTGACACCACCCTTGCTCTGTCTGTCCCACAGGGCAATAAGAATTGCTGCAGCCGCGTGAAGCCCAGCGATCGGGTCTGGCCACGCGACTCCGCATTTCCACGGGTGTTCATCCCTATAACCAACGAGTTGTGAAAGCCCAGCATGAGAATCAATTGTCGTGCCGTAAGCCACCCAATTCTCCGCGGGTCCTGACCGTCCATAACCGGGCATCGTCATGTAGACCAGATCAGGCTTCAACGAATGAAGACGATGCTCATCCAACCCAAGTTGAGGCATTACGCGAGGGCTGAAGTTCTCAATCAACACGTCGGCTTTAGTAACCAATCTTTCAAACGTCTCCAACCCTTCAGCCCTACTCAGATCGAGAACGACAGACTCCTTGTTCAACCCGAATTTGATTAGATGACCGTTTCGGTTCCATTGATCTGGACCCTGAATATTGTCTGGATGGAATCGTTGGGCAACGACCAACGACTCCGGAATCTCGCGGGGACCCCTTCCCCAAGGCGCTTCAACCTGGATCACTTGCGCCCCCAGTTCCGCCAGAATTCGAGCCGCTAAAGGTCCGGCCCAAACCTTCGCTAGATCGAGCACTCGGATCCCCGACAGGGGACCTTCTGTCACATCTAGGTCGGGCAAGGGAGAAGGTGTTCCGGTCTGCGACGAGAACTGAAAAGGCGCGCCTGGAACCGACCACTGGCCAGCTTTCTGCCAGAAACCGCGATACTCCAACTGACCGTCGTCCAAGAGTCCCAGGATGGTGTTCGCTGGAGCAGAAGGAATTTGAGCCGCTTGGAATAGCTCAGTGACATCTCTTGCGTTCCGTTCCAACAACCAAGGACCGAGATGCTCGTCTAACAGATTCGGGTGTTCCTGGAAGTCCATGGGCGACTGAATTCGCGGATCGTCAAGCAACCAGGAAAGTCCGGTGATCGCAAGAAGAGTCTCGAGCTGAACATCGGTCGGGGCTGACAGAGCCAGCCAACCATCAGCGCAGCGGTACATGCCGTTGGGTTGACCTTGTCCCGTCCAACGGTTACCCATTCGACACAGGACATCTTTGCCTAACTGGTACCGAACGAAGCTCATCTGATGAAGAGCGATCAGCACCTCATGATGTGTCACCTCCACTAAATGGGTCCGACCATTGCGGTCTCGATCGAACAAAGCTCCCATCGCGCCGACAAAAGCGAAGAGTCCCGCTGCATACAAGGGGTGGGTTGTAGGACCCATCAACGGTTCGCGCTGGGGATCTCCCGTTAGGTAGGTATGTCCCGAATGTGCATAAACAGTTGCAGCCGTACCCTGCCAAGTCGAATACGGACCAAAAGATCCGTACGGCGAGATTTCCACGACGATTGCGTCGGGACCAGCCCCAACCAGCGCCTCATGAAATGAGCCGCTGGGGTCACTTCGAATAATGACGTCGGCTAGTTCCATCACAGAACCATCTGACGGCGACAGTTTCTGCTTGCCTTGATCAAGATAAGCAGATTGGCTTCGGCTCAACCGTGATTCGCCAACAGTCACGACTCGAGCTCCGTTATCCGCGAAAAGTTTCGCGCAATAAGCCCCACCGATCGAACCGACCAACTCCACCACCTTCAGCTGAGCAAAAGGTTTCAGCGCACCGACCATCAGCCATACCCTAGGTTCGGCGGTTGTTCTGTGGGAATCGTGGTGTGCCAGCCCGCAGATTGGGGTGCACAAGTTGATATATGAAGAAGCACGACGCTGGTTTGTCGCCAACTGGGATCCAACGATGTCGGTTGCTGAGTGGTGGCGACTACTCGCAGAATCGGGCTGGGGGTACCCCCACTGGCCCCTCGGACGTTTCGGCAAGAGTCTGAACCACCAAGAGCACCTCGAAGTTGAACGTGCCCGCACCACCGTCGGAGCTTTCGGAGTTCCCAACGACGTGAGTGTGACATTGGTCGCTCCCACACTGATGGAACACGGCGACGAGGTACTCATCAACCGGTACCTCGAATCCATCGCAACTGGTCAAGAGATGTGGTGCCAGCTATTTAGCGAACCCGATGCTGGTTCAGACTTAGCAGGATTAAGGACTTTGGCTAAGCGTGACGGGGACCGTTGGATCATTAACGGGTCCAAGGTCTGGACCACCGGCGGTCATGCCTCTCGAAGAGCCGTTCTCATGGCTCGGACCGATCCGAAGGCGGATCGTCATGCCGGCATTTCGTTTTTCATCATCGATATGCACCAACCTGGAGTGTCAGTGTCGCCCCTCAAAGACATGACCGGAGACGAAGAATTCAACCAAGTGTCGTTAACCAACGCCGAAGTAGACCACCAAGACATCATCGGCGGATTGGGCGAGGGTTGGCGCGTTGCCATGACCATGCTCCAGCATGAAAGAGACGCTGATGCTGTCGGCCATGACGGTGGAGGCGATGTGATCAACCAGGTTGATCTCGATGCTCCCGTAGGTCAGGTGCAGCGCGACCAGGAAAGGGGCGGCGCCACCTCAGGGTTCTTCTATGC
>DASCSY010000041.1:0-15600 GCA_034399415.1 Acidimicrobiales bacterium | reverse complement strand
TCCACGGTGCCCAGAATTACTGTCACTGATGGAAGCTCTAACGTCGCGGATTCCACCGAGTTCTCTTTGACCCGGCACTTGCCCGAGGCGGTATCGCCCCGCGCCTGGCGAGCCCTGTTCGTTGCATCTCTGGCAACGGTCCTGGTCGGGTTCAACAGCACCGCAACCAACATCGCCCTTGATGACATCCGAGCTGGCTTTGTAGGTGCTACCGCTGCCGATGTTGGCTGGGGCGTCGCCGGATTTTTCATTGGGACCGCAGCGTTCCTGCCGTTAGCTGGACGGCTAGCGGATCGCATCGGACGAAAACGCATATTCCAGCTGGGCCTGCTTCTCTTTGCCGTTTCAGCGGTTTTTTCGGCAGCGGCTCCGACGGTTTTGTTACTCAACCTCAGCAGGGTGTTGCAGGCCATAGCTGGCGCTGCGATCTTGCCAGCTTCGTTGGCCTTAGTCCTCCCACTCTTCCCCGAATCGCGACGTACAACAGCGGTAGGGCTTTGGTCTGCAGCTGGACCCTTGGGTGCTGGTGTGGCGCCGGGCGTTGCTGCACTGATTTTGCAAGGCGGTGGGTGGCGAGTTGTTTATCTGGTGAGCGCTCCGATCGCCTTGTTGATGTTCTTGGGTGGTCAACGTGTTCTCAAAGAACTCCCGACCCCACCTGAACAGCAACGACTGGACCTCGTTGGAGCTGCAGCGGGGACGGTAGCGGTCGCAGCGGTCGTTACCGCGATCATGCAAGGACGCGTCTGGGGTTATACGTCACTGCTTACGGCTGTGGTCGCAGCTATCGGCGTTATCTCTTTGGTGTTGTTCGTAAGGAACTCCTATCGGCACCCCGAACCTCTCCTGAATTTGCATCTGCTCAGACGGCGTGGCGTGATGGTTGCAAACCTTGCCAATTTCTTGATCGGCATCACATCACAATCGATTTGGATTGTTTGGCCGCTGTTCATGAAGAACGTTTGGAACTTCACGACACTTCAAGTGGGTATGGGCGTGACCCTGGGGCCGATAGTCGCAGGAACCTCCACCCTCACCTTCAGCCGTCTAGCAGACAGGATCGGGTCGATCGGCTTGTGTCGCCTGGGGGCGTGCATCCAAATGTTCGCCGTTGGCTGGCATTTCACCCAACTCGGTGCCTCAGTGAACTTCTGGTCCGATTTCGCACCCGGAATCTTGATGTACGGCCTCGGCTGGGGAATGAGTATTCCCCTATTGAACGGCATCGCGCTGGAATGGGTGGAAGAGAAGTTCTACGGCGAAACCAACGGGTTGTTTAACACCGTGCGATACACGGCGGCTGCGGTGGGGACCGCTGCGGTGTTTGCCGTTCTGACCGTGACCTCAGGCTTGGAAGCCTTGCCCTATTACGACCGAATTTTCGGTTTCTTTCTTGTTGCTTCTACGCTGGGCGCCTTGGCAATGTGGGTGCCCATCGGAAAGACGCCCAACACAAGGCTGGCGGGTCACTAACAGTTCGATTCGCAATCACCTAACTGGTGAAGCACATTGGAGTGATGGATGTGGCGAGTGTCCTGTCTCTTTTCGCGTGGACCGTAGTGCTCATTAACGCGTTGACGCTGACACTCATCGCAGTCTTGGTCACACCCCGGAGTCGCAAAATTAGTTCCGTACGCCGTGTTCGCTCCATGGCCGGATCGTTCTCGGTCGTATTGGCCATAGCGGCGACCCTCGCATCGCTGTACCTCTCAGAAGTTGGTGATTTGGTCCCATGCAGGTGGTGTTGGATCCAGCGCGTCGCTATGTATCCGCTGGCCCTGGTGCTCCTTATTGCATGGTTAACCCGTGACCATCTTGTACGCCGTTACGCGATACCGATATCGCTACTCGGATTAGCTGCATCAACATGGCACTACCTGCTTCAGCAAGTCCCGTCCTTATCCGAGTCTGAATCGTGCAGCTTCACCACTCCGTGTTCCGTCACCTACATTGAGAAATTTGGCTTCGTTTCGATTCCCTGGATGGCTGGTTCTGTCTTCTTACTTATCCTGCTTCTGCTAACCGGATTTCGGTCCAACGAAGGACGAATCGGATGACCATCCACGATCAGCTTCGCTTATGGCTCATTGCGGCCGCTGATGCTGCGACGCGGTTAGCGAACCGCAGCGAGATCGCAGACGGAGCTCAGAAATTTCGTGATGCAATCGAGACTGCTGCGACCGTTTCATATGAACCTCAGATGCTTCCCGCTTTGGGGAACCTGCACCGTGTCGTTGATACTCCCCGCGCCCGGGAATTCGCTGCGCTTGCTCCGTCGCTGCGGTGGGTTCAATCGCATCGTTGGGACGACGCGGGAGAACAACGGGCCTTATGTGTGTTGTCGAATGCATTCCAGTTACCGGGTCTCGAAGCAGGAATCATGTACGTCGA
Source organism: Acidimicrobiales bacterium (assembly GCA_034399415.1). Lineage (GTDB taxonomy): Bacteria > Actinomycetota > Acidimicrobiia > Acidimicrobiales > Poriferisodalaceae > UBA2110. The sequence goes on along the minus strand of DASCSY010000041.1, from coordinate 13,209 downwards.
CCAAAGATGCACCTACCCCATTCACAATCACCCACCACAAGAGCTGTATCTAACTATTTCTGGGTCCGGCCGCTGGAGGTACGGAGGGGCGGAAGACCTGGTTGAGGTGGGACCCGAAAACACCCTCTACAACCATCCCTCCGACGTTCACACCGTGGAGGCGGGAGACACCCCGTTGGTTGCAATGTATGTCTTGTGGGGCGAGGGGCTGAGAAACTGACGGGGTGGCGGATCTAATTCGCGAGCGCCCCCGGCAGGATTCGAACCTGCGACTCACGGTTTAGGAAACCGACGCTCTATCCCCTGAGCTACGGGGGCGGATAGCGCGCCACCCGGTGGGTCTCGACACCCGAGCAAGCGCTTTGTCCAAACGCAGGCTACCCACGCAAGGTCCGCAATTAGGACCCACCCGAACAAGAAGCTTTCAGGCTTGCGAAGTTATGGAGCGGTGTAATTTCGTTCGAAAAGATCCCCCAGAGGGTGCCGTCGACGGCGCACGCTGAGAAGAATCGACCATGAGGGCGTTCGTCGGAGGATGCTCGAAGCAGGCTGCGAATGTCTGGAACCATTCCTAGGACGACTTGATTGAGTGGTTCCTCTCGCTGCTTCAGTCCAGGCTGAAGGAGCGAAATTTGGTGTGGTCGTAGTCCGCTCCACAACGATCAAGTGCAGCTTTCCAAGCCGGGCTGTGTTTCATCGCCCAGCGAAGCGAAGAAATCAAACGCCGACCCGCGAACACAGAACCCGTCCGATATTTCGCCCCGGCAAGTTTGGCCAGCTTCTTGGGCAGCGTAGCGATAGCAGCGCCTCTGACTATCCGGTAGCCAAATAGTTGTCCCGAGCGAAGTGGGGGATTGTTCAGAAAATCCCATGCCTCTTCAAGCGCAGCTGACTTCTCCAGGGCGGGATGTTCAACAATCCAAGATCGAAGCTCCCCTGCGGTTTGTGGAAGTTCGGCAATACCCAACAGGAATCCGATTTTGGATTGCTCTTGGACGAACTGGTCGGCCTCGTCAGGGTCTAGGGGGCAACAGAACCGCTGATATGCGTCTAGAAACGAGTCCGTGAGAGTGTTCTGAACCCAAGCGCCGAGGCTGGGGTCGCTCGCTGAGTATGCGATTCCTCGCCCGGAGAAGCCGGAAACCGGTTGGTGTGCCTGCTTGACCCGTTGAATCGCCAAATCCACTTCACGCGTCGCCCCGTAATTGACGGTCGTGACGAACGACGAGGTTCTATTCAGCCGACCCAGCGGATCTGACTCGTATTCGGAGTGGTCAGCTACGCCAGCAGCGACTTCGGGATGCAGTGCTTGAAGCAACAAAGCCCGAACTCCCCCGACGAAGCTTGCGACGTCACCCATCACCTTCCAACTCACGCTATTGGGGCCAAACAAACCAGTATCCCCGGGGTACAGATGAGTTTGTGACAGTGGTCGCTCCCCCTGAGAGAACAAGCGAACCACGCTAGAAGTCAGCCTCTCTTGAAGTCTCACGAGGTCGTCGATTCATTTGTGACAGGACCAGCGGCAGGGGACGCGCCGTCGATCCACCATTGACCCCGTTCCCTGAGGAAGAAGTAGACAAGAGCGGCTGTGGTTCCCGCAGTGAATCGGACTTCCAAAGAGGCGGTTTCGCCGGAGAGTCGACAGCGACCGAATGCGACCGAACTCTGACTGAGAAGATACGGAAATCCCGTCCGAATCATTTCTTCGAAGCCTCGTGTGTCGAAGGTCGCTTTGAACTTCGACGAAGCCTGATCGCGGGCTCCTTGGAAGTCCTCGCGGCCGAAAGCAAACAATTGCGCTGAAATTCGGGTTTGGAGGGCGTCTCTTTCTGGTGGTCCGCAGGCCGATGGACTATCGCTGTTGGTTGTAGAGGCTGGATCGGGAAGTGAGGTAGCGGTAGGAGCGGGGCTTGTAGCTAGAGCATTCAACGGCTGATCGGTCGCGGACGACGCGCACCCAAATACGAAGGTCAGCACTATTGCCAGGACGATGAACTTCAACAGGAACAGGGTAGTGCTGAGTGACACGGTGCAGGGTGTCGGTCCAAACTGCCGCAGAATAGGTTGTTGTGAGTCTGGTGTAGAGCACACAAATCTGCAATAACCCGTTACCGTGATTTGGGACGTTCACGAAGTAGGAGATTGCTCTGTGAGCCGCACCGCTTCAAGGTTGATCCCGGACAAGTCGGTAATAAAGCGCGCACTCAAGTGGTTTGTGATCTTTAATGCGGTGTTAGCTGCGTTTGGGATTGTGACCGGAGGAAGTGCCGAATTCGTTGGCCGCGTGCATGGCACCAGTTTTCTGTTAGTTGTCACCGCCGCTGGCGTAGCGAGCATTGAACTGGGCAAGACCGGTGCTCGTCTAAGAGTCGCATGGTTTGTTGGATCCGCGTGTGTGACGGCGACGGGTTTCGTATTGCTAGCGCTGACATGGGGTGTGTCGCTTCCCGGCCTTGCCGGAAGACCTCTCGGAACTGTTGCTGTCGTTGGAGTGGTCGCCACTTACTGTGCGCTTGTTTCGTTGATCTGTTCACGGAACAGGCTACGCACCGTTTGCTGGTCAGGTGCTTTGCTACACGGCTTATATGTGATTGCACTTATTTGGTTCGAGATCAGCCCGATCCCGGGAAGAGTCCTCGCTCTGTTCGCTGTTGGGCTGTCTGCGTGTTCGCTGCTAGCAGTCATCGAGTTCATAGGTACGCGCCGCGCCGCCTCAACTGGTTCTGAGCGTGCTGAACGACCCGTCAAATATTGTCCCTACTGCGGCGCTTCAAGTTTCGCGGCCACGTCGCCAGTCTTCGAATGTCGTGATTGTGGAGGAAAATTTCGACCAGTGGTTTGACACGGTCGAGCTAGTGTTCGCCGAGGCTTAGATCTGGGATGAGTGGTGCTGCCTGATGGCCAACCATTCTCCACCGACTGTCGGTCTGTCTAAACACATTGACGGCTACAACAGCCGACAACGACGCTCCGAGGAGATTTTCTTCCACGAATACCCAACCGACGCTGTCAGTGCCGTGAAATCGGAGGTTTGACGTAAGGAACTGTGGTGGTTCGGGGCTCGAAAAAATCCGCTGAAACGATGCTCTGATTGCTTCCCAGCCGAAAAGGGTGGGCCACCCAGGGTGAGTGCACCAGGCCTCTTCGGAGTTAACCCATAAATCGGTCATTCCCTCCAGGTCTCTCGCCTCAAAGAAGGAGTAGAACGATTGATTAGCTGTCTCAAGAGTTGATCTGCCGGTCACCAGATTCCTAAGAGTTGGCCGTATCGATAACGGTACTAATAGGGCAATTGGACGCGACGAAACTAGTGCTCCACAGTGCCCGCGTCCGGGTGCGGGCACCGAGAGAACAATGGGGGTTAGGAATAGAGAGCGATCAGCTGGAGTACCGCCATAGCGACGATGACGAGAGCGTTAAAACCGCGAAACAGTGGAAATGGGGCCTTGGCGAAATTCTGCCCGATGTTGCTAGCAGCGACATCCTGATCCATATCTTTCATTCCCGCTGCCAAGTCAGCGATCACACCATCGAACCAGAGCATGGTCCACAGCGAACCGAGAACAATCCAAGCCGCTATGGCGAGTTGGACAGCGCCGACGTCTAACGCGGCACCGCCCCAGAGAATGAAAGCAAACGTGCCCAGCACCGAAACCACGTACGGAAGAATTATCGCGTGAGCGTCAGTGCCTCTGCTGTGGATCAGCTGCACCCAGGTTCCTTGTTGCATGAGTTACCTACTTTGTGTTGGAGCCAGCTTTCTGGCTGCTTCCGCTTTGATTAACCCACAACTTAGACTCTGCTTGGGGTCAACTAATTTTCGAACGCAAGAAATCGATGACCTGAGGCCAAAGCTCTGCGGCGAGGCCTTCGTCGTAGGTGCCACCCGGATTTTCTTCGTTCATAAATCCATGGCCAGCTTCGTGAACCGTGATTTGGACATCCTTGCCCATTCCACGTAAACGTTCTCCGAGTTCTCTTGCTGCTTCCGGCGGAAAGAAGTCGTCCGGTGAAGCCATATGAGCGTTAACTGAAGCTGTAAGACCTCCCCAGTCCGGCTCGCCTTCACCCTGGGGGAAGCCATAGAAGGGAACCGCAGCCTTCACGACATCACCACGATTCGCGGCGATCATGAAACTCAACAAACCGCCCATGCAAAACCCGATGACGCCAACACCGCTCCCGCTGCTCGCGTCGTGGTTGGCGAGGAAATCTACGGCTCCACTCATATCCCGAGCGGCACGATGGGCAGGAAGATCGGTCATCAGCTGGCCGGCCTTATCCATCTCATCGTGACCGGCCAACTCGCCGTGATACAAATCTGGGGCGAGAGCCGTGAAACCCTGTTCGGCGAGAAAATCTGCAACGCCCTTCATTTGCGGATTCAACCCCCACCACTCTTGAATGACCATCACCGCAGGTCCAGAACCACTCGCGGGTATCGCTAAATGCCCTCGAGCATCATGCCCGTTGCTTGCAAACGTAACCATTTCACCCATGCGGGGCACCGTAGTCGCGTTTGGGTATTAGCCGCTCTGATCAACGATACGGGGACCTGTCCATCCTGTTGGCCCCCTTTCGTCTTGGTAAATCAATTCTTCTTGGTCGGGAGGGACATAGAAGTACGAACCCGGTCGGAACCCGTAACCCAAATCACCGAGAAGACGTCTTTGGCGAGGCGTTAATTGGCCTTCAACTTCAGGTGTGACGTCGTGGTCGTAGCTCCGGACAAACATTTGCGCGTAGTTGTAAAGAAGTGTCTTTCTAGCCCGACCGGAGTGGTTGGGCGCGGGCCCATGCCATAGCGAATGAGAGAACAGATAGCAGTCGCCTGCCCGTCCGGGAAGCTGTACGGCGCCGGGAGAATGCGGAGTGAGAGGTTCATCGCGCCGCCACGGAAACGGCCGGACGTGACTTCCTGGAAATACAGTAAATGCCCCCCCATCCTCTTGTACGACGTCGGACAACAGATACATCGCTTTCATCGCTATTGGCGGAGATGTTTCAGAGACCCGAATTTCTCGGAGCCCCTCACCGCCGTCAGTGTGGGTGTACCCGGGAAAGCTATCGGTGGAAGGACGAACAATGGCCTGAGTCATGGACAACATGATGTGAGGTCCCATGATGTCGACGAGTAAATCGAAAAGACCAGGGCGATCAATTAGATCGATGAAATGCTGCCCGTAATTAAGTAGATCCCGCCGATCCATAAACCCAGCGGGATCGGTGTTCTTTGAGGTCTCCATCCATTCGTAGTGACCCAACTGAGCCTGGCCGGGCTCATAACCCGGCAACAAACGGACTTTGTCGAGCTCGTCGCTAAACAAGCTCACTTCGTCGGGGGATAACACTCCGTGAAGATGCAAATAGCCATCCGTTGACCACCGTTCTCGTTGTTCATCGGTCAGGGTTTCCATGAGTCCCCCCTTTAGCGGTCCCCACAACGACGCTACTGCGTGGGCGAACGATGCAACACTTGATACGTCGCGTCAGGAGACCTTATGAATCTGCGCCCAAGCCCGCATGCCCCGTTTTCTTATGTGCCAGGTATTGATCCCTACTCTGGCGGGGTTATCGCTGCTCGGGGGGCTGAGATTGTCCACGTCACTCTCGCCGCGGCATTGCCGTGGCGCCTCGGATTCGAACGAATAGAACAGATCACTTCGGCTGAAGGTGTGAAGCGAACAGCGTTATGCGCGGTTGAGTTGCGGTGCCCTCAACCTCACTCTTTTGACGGATTTATCGGCTTCAATAGGGAATACAGGGCGGTTCTGAGCGATTGGGGATTACTGGTAGGCGACGACAACCCCATCGCTCGCACCAACGTGGCCCCAGTGCACGAGCCTCCCGACGAGACCTCTTTACACGCCTTTAGCTATGTTCGGTCCGCACCGGTGGATGGGCCGGTTTCGTTTGTGGTTGCTGGCGCCGGCGACTTAATGGATCAAAGTGACCTTCAGCCAAGCAGCATCGTCGCGGAAGGGGCTGACGGACCCGAAACATGGCATCTAAGGATTGAACAGGTATGTCGAGAAATGGAAGAGCGAATGTCATCAATGGGAGTCGAATGGAAAGATTGCTCAACTGTGGACATCTACTGCGCCCACGACTGGTTCTCCCAAGCAGGTGCGACATTAACGGGGCGTATCGGGTCAGCTGTTCGCGCCGGACTGCGTTGGTATATCGCTCACCCACCTATCGAAGGCCTGAGTTTCGAAATGGATGTTCGGCGCGTATCGATAGAGAAAATACTCTGACTGTTAAAGCGCTACGAACTTCATCAGGACAGGGCTCATCAAGCCCTGATTGATTGCTTGTGCGGCGTTGTCACGCATCTCGATCATTCGCGGTCCCATTAAATGTCCGAGCGATACAGGTGGTGGAGTAGGGGGAGGTTCGTTAAAGAACTTGAGAGCCAAGTCGTAGTGATTTGAACTGCTGATATGTTCGAGCCCGGCTTCGATCCCGGCCGCTTCGTATGCACTCGCTGGCTCCGGAAAACTGAATTCGGGGGTTGCCGACCATGGCATTGGATAAGGCAAATCGTGCTCACCCATAAGGGTCACGTCGTACACAACGACTACTCCTTTGGAACGGCAAACTCGCCCAAGTTCGCGCATCATTTGGACCTTGTTTTCGATGTTCATTCCCACGTGGAGCATCGTGACTGCATCGAAGCTGTCGTCATCGAAAGCGAGATCGATTGCTGATCCGACTTCGAAATCGACTTGTGCGCCCATTCCAACGAGATCTGAAAGTTGCTTTGCCGCGTTAACGAATTCGGGCGTGAGGTCGACGCCGATAACTGAAGCACCAGTCGAATGAGCTAAGAAACGCGCCGCTCCACCTATGCCGCAGCCCACGTCAAGAAGACGATCGCTAGGACCAAGATTGATCGCGGCAGCTACGTGCATGGTGCCTTCCCGACCTCCGATGTGGAACTCGTCTGCTGCAGCCAAAACATCGGCGTCAAGGTTGTCTATATCGTGACCGGCTTGAGTCAGGGCACCAACGATGCGTTCAACGATTCCGTCGTTGCCGTAATGCCCTTCGACCGATGTAGCCATGGGTAAGCCTTCCTGCTATCTCAAGTGAGTTAGTTCGCTAGAGGTTCGGACGGTACGTCGAACCCCCAACTTTTTGTACGGACCATTTCCTGATCGGCTACCGCTACGAGTCCCGACGGCCCGAAGAGCGCGCCGCCGCAGATGATGCTTCGCTCATCGTCCCTTTCTCGCCATGACTGGAATGTGTAGGTGTCTCCCACCCGCACTTCGTCGGAAAACTCCGCTGCGATGTTCCCGGTTACGGCGCCACCACCAGACAACTCGGGGGGGTCAACGAAGAGCGCATAAGCAGTTACGCAGTCAAAGGCCGTCCACACGAACTCTCGGGGAATGACTCCGTTTTCGTCGGCCCACTGCGGAGCCGGTGACCACACAGCAACAACATGCTTGCCATCACCGAGTGGCCGAATGCGCACCCCCAACCCGTCGGTTTTGTTACCGCAGCCAATGCAATTGGGGTAGGGCGGATCCCATGGGAGAGGACGGTCTATGGCAGCATCGATGCTTGTTCTCGAAATAGGCGAACGCGGAGCGGCGTGAAGAGGTCCTGGTGAAGCAACCATGACCAGTTCGCCGTCTCGATGTACAAGCGTTTCGTTTTGTTCAACCGTCCGAACTAACGACTCCCCAGGGTGCATGGGTTTGCGGATCCGGACTCTGATTGGGCCGTCAGCATCGCCTGCGGCGAGGCCGGCTACGTAGCCTCCCTGCATGGTGCCGGGCATCCCGATGTAACGCTGAAGCAATTCGATAGTGATGGCCTCACTCATCGATGATGCCCATAAATGCTTGATACGACGTCGGGATCGATCGAAGCCTCTATGAGAACTGGACGTCCCGGCGTGCGGTTTTTCACTATGTCCATGGCAGCGTCTATGTCAGTGAGCGAATCGATCTTTGCGGTATCGCATCCCATACTGGCGGCCACCGCACAAAAATCAGGCCAGTCATGCAATGAAGCGGCCGTGTCCATGCCCTTAGCCACCAATTGAATGTGTTCGGCGCCGTAACTGCCGTCGTTGTAGAGAACAACGATCAGGTCAAGCCCCAAATGAACAGCCGTTGACAGCTCAGTCATGCCGCCCATCATGTAACCCCCGTCTCCGACGCACAGCACTGTCGGCAGCGTTGGGCGCGCCACGGCTGCACCGATCGCCGTTGACATACCTAAACCGATGGCGCCAAATCCATGGCTGGTCACCAAGTCAAGTGGGTCAGCTACGGACAAGGTGAGTGCGTCAAGCATGAACCGGCCCGCATCGACTACCACTTGACGATCTTGGGGTAGGGCCTGATCAAGCCGACGTGTCAGCGTCCGAGGATCTACTGCACCATCGTAACTCTTGTCCTCGAAGGCGGTAGCGGGATCGAACTCCTGCAATTTTCGTTCTAGCTCAGCGGTCCTGAATGACGAAGGTTGATGCTCCGCGGCAGACAACATTTCAATCATTGTTTCAGCTACCACCGTCGCATCTCCCACCACGCCAGCGTCAACGGTGACGTAACGATCAATGTGATCCGGATTGAGATCCACCTGCACGACCCGTTTTCCAGTTAGCAAACTTTGATAGTCGGTCGTCAAAAAGTTCAATGTGGCTCCGAAGACGACAAGACAATCGGCCATAGCGAGCGACTCGCCCGCTATTTCGTGGCTGAGGGTGCCGTGAAGACCGAGATTGAATGGCTCTCCTTGAAAAAAGCCGGTTGCGAGGAGCGAAGTTGCCAGGGGTGCTCCCAGAGCATCTCCCAACCGGATTAGGGCGTCACGCGCCCCTGACTTGACCGCGCCTCGTCCAGCTACGATCACCGGACGCGCAGACGAAGCGATGATACCCATAGCGGTCTCAAGGCGGTCGGGATCAGCCGCAAGGCGTTGAGCGGGTCGAGTCAACGCGGGACGCGCCTCATACTCAACTTCGTCCCACTCGATATTTAACGGGATGTTGAGTACTACTGGACGATGTTCAGAATGGGCGCGTCTCACGGCGGTGGAGACGTCTTCAGCGATAGTTTCAGCGTTTCGAACTGGCTGAAATCCAGCCCCGGTTGCCGCGACTAGAGCGTGCTGATCGAGATTTTGAAGATGTTGCTCATTTTCGATCGGGGTGTCACCCGCGACGACAACCATCGGGGTTCCGTTTTTCACACCCTCCACCAGAGCCGTGATGGTATTGGTCAGCCCGGGGCCGTGAGTCACGCTTGCTACGCCAAGTCTTCCGGTTGCCTTTGCCCACCCTTCAGCCATGCATACCGCATTGGCTTCGTGGGTCGCTCCGACCAGTTTGACTCCGTGTTGGCGTTCCAAGCTTTCACCAATGAAGAGATTGCCGTCCCCGAGAACGGCGAAGACGGTGTCAACGTCGTGGTCGACAAGGGCTTGAGCTACTGCGTCGTGTCCCAGCATTTGAGGGTCTCCTTCTAACGGAACGAACCGGCGAGTTGATCCGGTTAAAGATTGATTACGGCGTCAGGCTTCATCCTGCAAACCGGGGTCTCCTTGCAGCACAGCATCCCACGTGGCTCGATGTCTGTGCTCATGTTGATAGCCCCCAGCGGATGCCGTTGCGGACCAAGTTGCTGAACGCTTCGGTTTCCCATGATCCGCGAAAAATCTCAGGGGTGACCGTATCTGCAACGGCCGAAGTGTCTACATATGGCTGGCTATTGGTCGCGGGGGAGTGTGTGTGCCCGAGAGCCAGGTACGCAACAGCGCCGTCGCCCCTTTCACAGGCAATACCTAGGGCCCGGTTAAGGCCATCTTCCATCAACGAGGTGTCAGACGTGACCTCGAAACCGAAACCAGGATCCGGATCTTCGGGCAACTCAGTGCTCAGCAAAATAGTTGCGTGTGGATCGAGAACTTGGATGAAGTACAACTCATCGGCGGTTTCGAATGATTCGGGCATGTCATGTACGACAGGATGGTCGCCGTGGACGTTCACCGTGAATTTGCGAATTGGTGGGTGATTAAGGAAGAAGGCCCCGAGTGTCTCGTGGTGAGGCATTTTGACCATGCGGCGGCGCCGACGATCGCCGTCCACCGGTTCGGCCTTTCCTCCACTGGTGCCGTGAAGAGCAAGCCATCGTCCGCCGCGTTCGAGCCACGAATTCAGGCTGGTGAGTTCGTTTCCGGAGGGAAATGGACCCGATGTGTAGGTAACCAGAAGTTGACTCGTTGGAAGCCAAGTCGCTAAGTCCGAGAAGTTGGACGATATCGTCGGCTGCACATGCTGTATCTCACCTACGAAACCCAGTAGTTGCGATCGGGCGTAGTGCATGTCATGCCCGGCGGTTGAACCGGGTGGAAAACCCCCGACAACGAGGTGCACTCCCGGAGCCTTGGGTCGCGGCATCACGAACCTCCGATGATCGACTCATCGCGCAGACGCCCTATCTCGGCCGCCGACAAGCCGAGATCTTGGTTGAGAACATCTGTGGTGTGTTCACCCAAAGCCGGAGCCGCGACAACATTTACTGAACTATTAGACAGCCGCGCAGCCCATCCCAAGATCGGAACCTCGCCGTGATCTGGATGTTCGATGTTGGTGATAAACCCACGGTCCGTTAAATGGGGGTCGTTTAGGAGTTCGCTCGTGTCGAGAACTGGGCCGCCTGGGACACCCGCGGCTTCGAGTAGCTCGGTAGCTTCATGCTTCGTCAAACCCTTCGTCCACGACGAAATTTCTTGCCGCAGTTCAGCCCCATTCTCGATCCGGTCTCGATTCCGAGCGAACCGGGGGTCGTTTGCGAGTTCGGATTTTCCCATCGCGGAGCAGAGATTGGTCCACATCTTCGGTGTGATCGCCATGATCATCACGTAGTCGTTGGCTCCGCCTCCTTTACATGGATACAAGTTGTTTACAGCGCGTGAGCCGTTCCCGAGACGAGTCACCGGTTCGTCATTCCATCCGGGCGCCATGGCCATACGGGTACGCATGTAGTACGTCATGGCTTCTTGCATAGCGATCTCAACGTATTGGCCGTCACCAGTCCGAAGTCTCTGAATGTAGGCAGCGAGAATTGCCATCCCAAGTTGCACCCCGGTACCTGAATCTCCTGTAGTTGGTCCAGGCAAGAGCGGCTCGCCGTCCGCCAGGCCAGTTATCGACAAGGCTCCGGCCATAGCCTGAGCGACCCCGTCAAAACATTTGCGACCCGCATAGGGACCCGTAGAGCCGAATCCCTTAACCGACGCATAAATAATTGATGGATTCACTTCACGAAGGACCTCGTATCCGAGATCAAGTCGATCAACGACTCCGGGACCGTAATTTTCCACAAAGACGTCATAGTGAACGGCCATTTCGAGTAGAAGTTGCCGCCCCTCCGTTTGGGTTAGATCAATGGCGACGGAGCGCTTGTTGCTGTTCCACTGAAAGAAGTAGTTCTGCGGAATGATGTCGCCTCCCCTCCCAGGATCGCCCCGTTCGGGTGGTTCTACTTTGACTACGTCAGCGCCGAACCATGCGAGCGCCTGCGTGCACGAAGGCCCGGCCTCGTATTGAGTCATATCAAGTACACGTACATCTTCGAGAGCGGTCATCTCATCCCCCATGAACATGACGTTAGGCTCTATCGCCCACCGTTGGGTGGGAGACGGCAGCTACGGTCGTCGTATCGACGAGAATCTGGAGTACAGATGCGGCTGGGACCTCTACTTGGATTCGAAGACAGTTTCGAGACTGTCGTTACCGTTGCTCAAGAAATGGAAGCAGCGGGCGCTGCTTCGGTGATGGTCGCAGAGGCGGGACGAAGTGCGGTAACCCAAGCGGCGGCGGTCATTGCTGCGACTGACGGGATCGAAGTCGGCACCTACGTGGTTAACGCGTTTGCCCGCTCGCCATGGTTGACCGGTCTCACAGCGCGAGATTTGGATGAAATGAGTGGAGGCCGTTTCGTCCTAGGGGTTGGCACTGGAAACGTTCATTTCAATGACTGGTACATGGGGATCGACTCGTCAAAACCGCTTGCCGCGATGCGAGATTTTGTTGAAATAGTTCGTGAAATAGTTGCTTCTCCCGTTGGCGCTCGAGTTACCTACGACGGCACCGTGCATCAGGTCAAGAAGTGGCGAGCAAGTTATCCGGCGATTCGACAAACGGTGCCGGTGTATCTCTCTGCCTCGGGACCCAAAATGATGCAATTGGCGGCCGAGGTCAGTGACGGAATCGCAGTAGGAATCATGGCCTCGGCTGACTTCATGCGTCACACCGTGCGGCCAAACGCTATAGCGGCAGCTGAATCGGTCGGACGCGACGCCTCCGAGTTAGATTTTCCTATGGGAGCTCTTGTGAGTGTGAACAAGAACTCGGAAATAGCTCGCAATGCCGCAAAGGCGGCGGTTTGTGGCTTATTTCACCCCGTCCCACACCCCTACTACGACTCACAAATGCGTCAACAGGGATTTACTGAGGCGGCGGACATGCTGAGTCAAATGATGCCGAAGGGCAAGACCTCTGAAGCAATGGATCTGTTGCCAGAGGAAATTGTTGACACGCTCACCATTAGCGGAACTCCGTCGGAATGTGCGCGACGTATCGACGAATACGAAGGGATCGCTGATCAAATCGTGATGATGCGCGTCCCGCAAAAAAACGAGTCCGCCGGAGTAGGCGCGTACGAACCCATCCTTGAACTCGTAGCGGAAACAGCAGCGCGGAATTAGCTCAATTGAATTGCGCCCCAATAGGTTGCTTGAGAGACGAAGATCCATCCATGTGGAGATCAGAGCTCTGACGCAGCTACTCTTCGGCGATGAATGAACGCATAATTCCGGCCTCTCAGCAGGCCATGTACGACAACTTCCATTTTGCTCCGGGCGTAAAGATCGGCGATCTCCTGGTGATGTCTGGTCAAGTGGGTATGGATGCCTCGGGCAAATGCCCCGAAGATCTAACCGAACAATTTCGGTTCGCTTTCCAAAACATCGAAGCGATTCTTGAAGAAGCAGGGGGAGCGCTAACAGACATCGTTGAAATGACGAGCTATCACATTGGGATGCGAGAACACTTAAGAGAGTTCATAGCTGTAAAAGATGAATTGATCAGCGAACCGTACCCAGCATGGACAGCGATTGGCTGCACCGAATTAGCGATGCCGGGCGCGGTGGTCGAAATCAGAGCACAAGCTGTCCTTAGCT
>DASCSY010000040.1:0-15679 GCA_034399415.1 Acidimicrobiales bacterium | reverse complement strand
CGTTCGCCACTGGACAGTCGACGTGGAAGCCCGGCTGATTCTGCATACCGATAGACCCGAGGTCCCTCTGGAACTCCCGGAGTGGACCGGTGTGATTTACGGCGCTGACATCGAGCGCGCCGAACGGACGATCAGAGCGGCGGGAGGCGAGCCAGTCAGAATGACTCGCAACAATTAGAGGCGCTCTCGGACCTTCATGGCTGCGGCACCGAAATCTTCAGTTACTTGAAGAGCGTCAAGCCCGACAGCGATTGCCCCCTCAACGTTGCCGGGATGGTCGTCAAGAAAGAGACAGTTGTCGGGAGCCAAGCCCATGCGGTCGCAGATCAGCGAGTAGATCGCACGATCGGGTTTCCGCAAGCCAACCTCGCACGAGTCAATCACCGGATCGAAGCATTCGATCGGTACGCGGTCTCGCCACTGCCGCCATTCTCTGACATTGTTAGTAAGAATTGCGATTCGCAGACCTCTATCTCTGATTTCGTGAGCTAGTTCGATCATGATCGGGATAGGTTCAGCATCAGCGAACGGGTCGAAGTCTGCTCCCGTTAAACCTCTGGCCTTGTGACCATGAGGTAACTCCGGTCCCAGTATTTTCCCCATGTGCTCAACGAATTCGGAAAGAGCAACACGACCGCATTCCACTTCATGCCACATCGGGGGTTCTTCACCTGGTTCGACGTTTCGAGAATATTCTCCGAATAGCTTTTCCAACGCCGTTCGCGGGAGGTCCCAATTCTCGGCCCATCGCAAAGCAGCGAGAAATGGGGATCCTACGAGAACCCCGCCAACATCGAAGATCACGGCCTGAGGACTCACCGCCCGAACGCTACTCACAACAGACCTAGGTCTCTCGTCATAACTAGGGTCATATGCGTGATACTTCTCAGCTTTGTAAACAACGGTGAACCCCAGTACGGCATCGGAACCACCGACGGGGTGATCAACCTAAATCAGCGAATGAACGCCTCGACGTTGAGGGAGGCACTTAGCGACATGGATGACATACGCGGTTTCGAAGACGCGCCGGTCGATCATTTGTGGGATTCAATTTCTTTCGACCTACCCATACCAAATCAGCGCCGCTTACTCTGCGCTGGCCTCAACTACCACAAAAAATATCCATTGGGCGGCGAAATAAAGTTGCCGAAACAACCCGTGTATTTCAACAAACCACCAGGTTCTTTGGTTCCGCACAACGCAGCGTTGCTCCGCCCAGTCGCATCAGTTCAACTCGATTATGAAGTTGAACTAGCGGTGGTAATTGGTCGTTCGGGTAGGCATATTTCTGAGGCCCGGGCATTGGAATATGTGGCTGGATATACGGTTCTCAATGATGGTTCGGTTCGAGATTGGCAGCGCCACGGAGTAGCTGCCGGAAAAAATTTCTTCCGGTCGGGATCATGCGGCCCATGGATCGTCACCGGCGAAGCGATCCCCGATCCTTCGAAGCTTTCACTAATGACTCGTGTGAACGGGGAAAAACGACAAAACGCGAACGTGAGCGAAATGATCTTTTCCGTTCCTGAACTCATCGCGTATATGTCACGGATAATGCCTCTGGAACCAGGCGACATCATCGCTACTGGCTCACCCGAAGGAACTGGTGGATCCATGGAACCTCAAGTTTGGTTATCAGACGGCGATACGGTTGAGTTTGAGATCACCGATCTGGGAATTCTCTTTAACACGGTCGAGGACGAAATTATTTAGGTGAGGGCGATACCTAATACCCGACATTGATGGGTACCTTGGATCCACAACCAAAAGAAAAAGGATTTCGACCTGCCGCATCCATTTCGTTTCACCGCTGCAACGATCGCCGTACTACTGATGGGCGCGGTCCTCGCAGTGCCTGCTGCCAATGGGGCCGGGAAGAGCAGCGCCCAGCTAAGAAAAGAGAAGGCAGCGCTTGAGGAACAGGTGAGACAACTCAGGAAGGAACGCGACGTTTTTCAGGACGAAATTCTTAACCAGGCTCGGATAATTGATACGGCCACAGCAGATGTGTCCGAGGTCGAGCAGGCGCTGGCCGATCTAGAACTACTGGTTGCCGAACAACGCGACGACGTGACCCATGCTGAAAGAGCACTGGAAGGGGCGGTGTTGGCCGTCACCGCAGCAGAACGTAAATCTGCTTCGCTCGCTGAACAACAGGCAGCGCTGCACACGCAGGTGAACGATCTAGCTCTTCAAACATACATAGGCCGCGACTCAACGGTAGAGGGCTCCTTCGGCTTGGCACGTACGGGAGATATCTATAAGGCAGCTCGCGTACAAACGTTGATCGGAGCTGCTTTCGGAGACATAAATAACACTTCCGATCGACTTCGAGCTCTTCAGATTGATACCCAAGTGGCGACTAAAGCCTTGAACGAAGCCGTAGCGCAGCGTGAATTACTTCGGTCCGAAGCAGAAGCCCAGTTAGAGCAACTGTTGGAGGCAGTCGGTTTACAAGCACAGGTGGTTCTTGAGGCCGAGGAACGCTTGGAGGTTCGTTTGTATGAATCCGCGGCGTTGGCGGAGCTTGACGCCGAAATGGCCAAGGAGATCGCGGCCGAACAACAAAACCTGTCTCGCGTAATTAAGGCTGAGAAAGCGAAGCGAGCTGAAGAAGACCGCCTACGTCGCGAGGCGGAACGCAAACGTAGAGAAGCCGAGGAGGCGCGCCAACGAAGGTTGCTGGGGATTGCCGATGCCCCAACTTCTATCAATTTCGACAAGTCCGAACTTACCTCGGTTTGGGGCATTCGAGTCCATGAGTCGATCGCTGACAAACTCCTGGCTCTACTGAAGGCTGCATCCCGCGACGGCATTCGACTTGGTGGAGGTGGGTACCGAAGCTCAGATTCGCAAGTGGCCTTACGACGGGCTCATTGTGGTACCAGCAACTGGGCCGTCTACAGCAAACCTTCTTACCAATGCCGTCCACCAACCGCGCGTCCTGGTGCGTCGATGCACGAGCGTGGATTAGCGGTGGACTTCACGCAGAACGGACGGGCGCTTTGGAGTAACACGTCGGGTTTCCGATGGCTGAAACGAAACGCGTCTAAGTATGGATTGCGCAATTTGCCGAGTGAGCCTTGGCACTGGTCCGTTAATGGTCGATGACCAATCAAACAGGGATGGTACTGCCCTGTTGTTACTCACTCATAGGAAGCCTCGAGCCACCACTTCCCACTTTGAACCACACAAAGATGAGCTGTTCCATCAGCTAGCAACAACTGAAATCTCGCTTGTCGGCGTTTCCGGGCAGGATCCCACCATCTCTCATCAAGGAACCAAGGGCCTCCCCAACTAGTAATCAAATGTGATCCCAATAGTTCTCCTTGGACATGAGCCAGCGCTCCTCCGATTTGACCTCGACCATCTACTCGAACTGGCTGCCCTCCAGCATCTGTTACGACAAGTTGATGGGCTTGTTGGAAAACTGCAACAGGCAAAGGTGCAGGAAGTCGACCCGGCCACGGTGCATCTGCCGTCTCGGGTATAGCGATGCTCCGGTCGGGATCGAATCCAGCGACCGTCAACGAAACTCGCCGCTCGATATCCGACAAGCGGCGGCCTCCGTTATGTTCAGCTACCGTCACCGCGTCTGAACCCAGCATTCCTTGGATGCGTGTTAACGATCGCACTACGCGTTCGTCGCCAGGTGTTTCTCCTCCCCAAAACCCCAACTGATGGCCATCATCAGGAACCACTTCGGTAGATGTCAACCGCACCAAGGACAACCGTCCTGTGGGCCCAGTTGCTGAATGACACCAACCCTCAAGCTGCCAACGAACCCGATCGGTTATAGCTGTTGGACTGAACTGGTGTTCATGCCGCCAGTATCGGCTGCAAGATTCACCGTGTTCAGATTCCACTTCGATCAAGATCTGAGTACACACCGACCCCTCACTAGATAGACGCTTGTGGATTTCATCAGCCAGTGCTTTAGCGAGGAACACGATTGCTTCAGTGTGATCAGTTGGAGGGTCAACTTCGCTTTCCTCCATCACTACATCTGAGATCAAATCCGTTTGAGGAGTTCGACTATCTAGCCCCAGAGATAATTGATGAGCCAGTAGTCCCGGCGAACCGAACCGCGCGAGCAAGTGGTCAGCTGGTAAGGAAGCAATGTCACCAAGCGTGTGTAAACCAAGTCGTCGGAACACATCAACAAGATCAGGAACATTAATCAGCGGTGAGTCTTTGCTACCAAGGACACCCACCGGAAACGAAGCCAGGAACTCAGAGTTAGCTCCCGGTGCAACGACTCGAATGAACGGAAGATTTTGGGGGAAAGCTGCCAAACATGCTGCAAAACGACTGTCGGCTATACCTACTCGGGGTTTGATAACGCTAGGTACCTCACTCACACTGAGGGTGTCACATAACGCCTCCAGAGCCCGTTCGGCGACTAGTTGACCAAGAGCTTGGTCACCTCCGAAGTAACGCGACGGGCCCCGAGTTGGAAACGAACACCACCCACCCGTCGAGATTTCAACGCGAGGAGTTATCGACTCAAGTGCCGTCACGATCAAATGAAACCTACGGATATTGCGGGCCTCATCGTTATCGATCATTTCTAAATCCGGGCAAAGTCTTTGAGCTTCGCGACGACGAATACCTGGTACTACTCCCTGGTCAACCGCAGCAGGGG
This sequence comes from Acidimicrobiales bacterium, assembly GCA_034399415.1. GTDB lineage: Bacteria > Actinomycetota > Acidimicrobiia > Acidimicrobiales > Poriferisodalaceae > UBA2110. The sequence continues at coordinate 11,034 of DASCSY010000040.1, read as the reverse complement.
TCGCATCAACAACTTGACTCATGTGCATGACAGCTACAGGAGAATTGGAAGTGACTCCAGCAGCAATTGTTGGCCAATGAGGAATCACCAACAGCAATGTCCGCGCGTCTGTCATCACTATTTCCAAACGTGACTTAGCTAGCCCGGAGAGTTGGCTCAGTTAACTCAGCAAAAACTTCTTTGTTCTCGCCGTGTATGCGTCTTGACGAATTCTTTTGTCCGTCACTTTGGTCAATGACACTTAGCTGGCCTTGTCCATCAGGGAGCCAAAGACGTTGCCGGCGAAGGCCCGCGTGAGCACCTCTACCCGTAGCTTCTACCTCTACTCTGCGGGAAGTTAAACGACCACGGCCACTGCCAATGCCTGTCCATGTAGTTCGCGTAATTCTCAAATTGATGTCAGCGCGCGACCCGAAAGGGTGCGAGCTGCCAATAGCAACGACAGAAGTTTCTCGTTCGCGCATGCGCGCCACGATTTTCCGCCCATGATCAGCACGCAATTTGATCCCAGGGCCAACCAACACCAGATCAACACTTGCCACTAAAGCATGCACAACATCTCCCGCTTGGTTACCAGGTCGATCTACGAAAGCCCATCTTGAAAGTTCAGCTCCCAACTCTGATGCTGCCTGTGAACCGAAAGACGGGAGGCCAACTGCTACCACCCACCCTCCAAAGCGAGAAACACCAATCGTCAGAGCAACAGCAAGACTGACTGCGGCATCACCCACAACTCCAATAGTGGATCCCCGCCGTATGCCTCTATCCCCAAATAAACCGGCCAATTCTTCAATGACTGGGAGAGTTCGGTCACAAGTCAAAGCTATGGGTTTAGTTAATTGGTTTATCTTGCTCAAGGAAGAACCAATGGGGGTCAAATGAGTCACTCTTCAACCTTAATCGAACATATGTTCGATCAAAAGGTCAGGGTGTATTTTTCAGAGGTTCAAGTTTCGTAATGGGCGAATAGGCCAACGATCACGTCGACAATTCCTTCAGATGTGTATCCCTTTGCCAGATCGACTGTCGCGACATTGCCGTATACATGCAAGTAGTCGATACCTCCGCGTTCGAACAGCCTGGCCGCGAGGACATCAGCGGGATCCTCAGCGCTTACTGCATCTGACGCGCTGCGGTAATAACGATGGCCCATTCCAGTCAACGGGCGGTTGGTTTCGAATCGGATGGTACTGGGACTAGTGGGGGAAATTTTTTCGGCAACTCGGACAGGTTGACCCATGACTAGGAAGAGTAGCCGTGTCACGGCTAAGTTGAGAATACAAACACCACTTCTGAACCGCTCTGGAGATTTCAGATGCCCGAGATGACCGAAGAACAATTCATGGCTGAAGCTACGGCCTTTCTAGAGACCCATGTGTCTCGCAAGGCTGAACAGAAAGCGTTTGTCTGGGGAGAAGGCCCAGATAACGCGGCAATGTTTGAGGAGGTGGACCGGGAAAAAGAGCAAGTAGATCTGGCATCTGCAAAAGAATGGCGAGCCAAAAAGTTTGATGCGGGTTTCGGTTGGATTTCCGGTCCGGCGGAACTCGGCGGAGGCGGTCATCCCCGTCGCTTCGAGCGCCTGTGGGCGAATTTGGAAAGCCAGTACGACGTTCCTGACAGCGGTTTCTTTGGTATTGGTCTCGGCATGGTGGCACCGACCATTCTTGCTCACGGAAACCCTGAGGTTGTCGCTGATCTTTTGCCGAAGATGTACCGCGCTGATTTGGTTTCTTGCCAATTGTTTTCCGAGCCTGGAGCCGGGTCGGATTTAGCCAGCCTCCAAATGCGGGCTGACAGAGACGGGGAGGAGTGGATTCTCAACGGACAGAAAGTGTGGACCTCGGGCGCCCATTACAGCGATGTGGGAGAAGTGATCGCGCGGTCCGACTTTGACCTACCCAAACATCAGGGATTAACCGGGTTTATGGTTGATATGCATGCACCTGGCGTCGAGGTAAAGCCATTACGTCAAATGACAGGTGGCGCCAACTTCAACGAGGTCTTCTTTAATGATGTACGAGTTCCGGACAGTCACCGTTTAGGTGAAGTCAACCAAGGCTGGGGTGTTGCGCTCACAACGTTAATGAATGAGCGAGCCTCTATTGGCTCTGGCAGTGGCGGTACTGGAGGTAGCTACACCAAATTGAGCGCGATGTTGAAGCACTTCGGACTTGAGAAGGATGCTCTCAGCCGTCAACAACTAATGAATATTTTTACTTACGGAAAAGTTCTCGGGTGGTCGAACCAACGAAGTCTTGACGCTCTGAAGTCAGGGAAGACACCCGGCCCCGAGATGTCGTTGTCGAAGATGGGTCTTACCCGGCAGATGCTAGCAACCTGCAATTTCGTTTCTGACGTGCTCGAGACGCGATTGATTGCCAACACGGGCGAATGGGGGACGTTCTCATGGGCAGGTTATGTAACCGGCCAACCTGCAATGCGCATCGCCGGAGGCTCGGACGAAGTGATGCGAAACATAGTTGGTGAACGTGTATTGGGGCTTCCGAAAGAGCCGGGCATAGACACCACAAGCCCGTTTCGGGAACTTAAGGTCGGAACTCAACGAACCGATTAGCTAGCTCTTAATTGATCGCGTCTCCTACGCAGCTTGCCGCGTACGCCAATGGTCATGTTGAAGGTCGATTGGGCTAGTCATGCAGCAAACAAAGTTCCTTGACCGATCCGAAAGCGGTCATAACGGCGAGAATCAGTCCAAGGTAGATCGTCCATGAACGCCCAACTTTTTCGATGGATGACGCACGGCCCGTAGCCGGCGAGGGCCATACGGTGCTGCGGGGCCGGATACCCTTTGTTTTTTTCGAAAATGTACGCTGGGAAATCAGCCGAGTACACGGACATGATGTGATCGCGAACGACCTTAGCCATGATCGACGCAGCCGCGATCGACAGACAGGTTCGATCACCTTTCACGATCGCTGTACTTGGAAGCCAATCGATGTAGTTCCAGTTGCCATCTATCAGCACGCGGTCGGGAGTCACTGGAAGCCGGTCCAGAGCCCGGTGAGTCGCAAGGCGTTGAGCGTCGGACATCCCCAACTCGTCACATTCTCGGGCGCTGGCATGTCCGACCGACCAACTCGTCGCCCAGTCATCAATTCGATCGAAAAGCCGTTCGCGGACCATAGGTGACAACATCTTTGAATCTCGGATTCCGTTGACTCGTCCGGTCGATGGCAACACCACAGCCCCGATGGTCAGTGGTCCGGCCCAGGCACCTTTACCCACTTCGTCAATTCCTGCGACGATCGATTCACCGCGCTCCCAACATTGACGCTCCTGGTTCAGATTTGGCGGATTATTGGCGGCCACAAACGAACCGTACTCCGCTTACATCGATTCTTCGGCGATCTCGCTTTATGAGAATGATCCCGAAGAGGAAGTCCCACCTCGATCACTGGGAGGCCACACATCATGACGTTGGCGCGCCGCTGGTGCGAGTAGCTGTTCTCCAATCGAGCCTTCCCCCTGAAATGTTGAGTCCAATCCTGGTGCAATCACCATCAGGTCGGAGGGACCTCCCTCCACTTCCCACAACAACGCTGGGCGGTCCCCATGCCATCGAACGGCCCACGACACTGCGCCAAAACGCGAGGGCACTTGATGAACCTCCACTCCCTGCGCGTGCCATTGATCAGGCCATACGGCTGCAACGCGGAGGCACTCGTCTCTGTCATCCACTAACAGACGCAGTACAGCTCGAACGAACCATGCGGTGACACGCAAGTCATGCCCGGCACCTCCGGTTCCTCTTCTCGTATTCAAGCTAACTAGCGAGGGCCAAGACGATGTGGGTGACGCTAGCGAAGCTAATTTCTCCAGGGTTCGCCAGGCCTCAGGGGGGTCGGTTGCCGATAGTTCGAATGCAGACCGGGCCAGTTCGACGACGTCGAGATTTTCGTCCTGCTCGATCGTCGTCTTGTCTGCTTTGACGATAGGGGTAAGCAAATTAGACAGTTCTCGAGCAGCTTTCTCTGCTCCTACGCGCACCAATATCTTGTGAGCCGCAATAAGCGCCTCGGCCGTGCTGTCTGCGGGGTTCGCAAGCATCCAACGGGTCCCATCAGCAACAAATTCCGATAGTGCATGAGCCAAAGAGGGGTCAGGAGCGACTTCTAAAGCGCGATCAGCGGCGATGACTGTCGCGCCGGTGACATCCTGATTTCGGTGGGTGACTGCACCAAGGCGATCTTGACGCTTTGCCCGGGAGATGAGAATTTCTCGGACCGTGGTGCGATATCCCGCTTCCGCTAAGGCCATCAACGTCGCCGCACCGTCGGTCGACTCACGAGGAGGCGCACCCGGAGCCGGTTCCACGTCTTTTCCAGTGGAGGCTAGGAGTAGGGACTGCCGGGAGGCGTCGAATAGGTCGTTGATACGTCCGGAAGGTAGAACGAACCGGCAAGCACTAACCGCATGCTTCCCCCAACCGCTCGCGACTTGTTGAGCCGATGGGAGTTTCGGAATGACCTGGGCATCGTTGACGTACCCGAGTGGAACCGCACTGCGGAAGGTAGAACTGTGGACCAATGGCACGATGATCACGGCGCTCGCCATCCCTGTCTCGCAGGTGATCGAACGATCGGTAGACGCTGTCTGATCCAACAGGCTGGCGGGGTCAACGCCTCCGGCGCCTACTACTAGTCGTCCGGGAGTACGCCCACATATAAGAGCGACGTCACCATCGACTGAAAGTGTCCGATCATTGAGTTCAATTTGGTCGACTCGTCCGCCGCCAAGATGGTCATATGGTCGGATAGCAAGTGCTAAGGCAAAAGGTCTCGATGCCCGGTTCTCAACCTCAACCACTATGTACTCACCGTCGACTCTCGCTGCGTACACGCGGTGAATGACGTCACCACCTGCGACGCGAATGACGGTCTCGACAACCGGAGCGCCGTCGACAAGACGTTGCCGAACTGAGCCGTGTTGTGCAGGGTAGAGCCAGGTTTGGTCGACCCCCAGCCACCAGTCAAGTGACCAAGATCCTGGTTTGACTGTTATCAGACCACGTGGATCTACAGCGATTCGGTGGGAGCTTTCAAGATTGCCTGTCAGAGTCCAGGACCGAGCGACATTGTTGGATTGAGGGGGTCCAAGTTTCTGATTCTTGATTTGCTCCTTAGAGCGTTCAACCCACCATGGCTGCACCCAGTGGCTAGGGGGGAGTTGCCGTCGAACTTGCGGTCGGCGAGGGCGGAAGAACTGGCTCAGAATCGTCATCGGTAGGGTCAGCGTAGAGCGCCCAACCGCAGACATCGACATCGCGGGGACCCGACACCGACGGATGCTGTAGAAGAGACCAATAGAATCGCGTTCGATGGCAACCTCGACTGCATTCGGTGATCAGGCGACAGTGGTGCTCGTACCGATAAAGGACTTCCGGCAGGCGAAAAATCGTCTCAGTGAACGGCTAGATGCGGCGTCTAGAGAGGCTTTGGCTCGTTCGATGGCCGAACGTGTCATAAAAGCTGCCGACGATCTTTCAGTCCATGTGGTTTGCAACGATCAGGAGGTCGCCGATTGGGCACAATCTCTGGGAGCAGAAGTTGTTTGGGTACAGCGAGATGGCCTTAATCCGGCCATTACCGAGGCGGCGGCACGGGTGGCAGATCTGTTCGCTCACATGATTATCGCTCACGCCGATCTGCCACATGCTGAATCTCTCAGCGGAATCGCCAGCGCTGGAACAGTGACCGTCGTCCCGGATCGCCACCGACAGGGCACGAACGTTCTCAGCCTGCCGACAGGCACTTCTTTTCGGTTCCAGTATGGCGGCGGCTCTCTTTACCGTCACATGGCTGAAGCCACGAACTGCGGCCTTGATCTGAAGGTGCTGCAAATTCCTCATCTGCAGTGGGACATCGATACCCCCGAAGATCTGGAAGCTTTGCCCGAAATCACCCGTCCAGGCTTCCCGTCATGAAACACGATCTTCCGATTCCGAGATCCGCTTTGGTGATCGCGGCGCATCCCGATGACGCTGAGTTCCAGTGCGGCTCCACACTGGCGAAATGGTCTGCCGCCGGGACAGTGGTCCACCATCTTGTTTGTACCGACGGATCCAAAGGCACATGGGACCTTGATACTGATCAGGACAGTTTGGTTGAAATTCGAAAATCGGAACAACGCAATGCGGCTGCTTGTCTCGGTGCTACGGGGCAGCAGTTGTTCTTAGATAAGACAGACGGCGAGCTACAAAGCGACCTGGTGACGCGGTCCGCAGTTGCGAAAGTTATTCGCGAGTTGCGACCACAAGTTGTTCTTGGTCATGACCCGTGGAAACGCTATCGCCTTCACCCAGATCATCGCCATGCCGGGTTTCTCGCGGTTGATGGAGTTGTTGCTGCTAGAGACCCATTCTTTTTTCCAGAGCATGGTCTCGAACCGCACCGTCCGGAGGTTTTGTTGCTGTTTGAGGCCGACGAACCCGATCATGCAGAAGACGTCGATGGGTGGGGTGAAGCTAAGGCCGCTGCATTGTTAGAACACAGAAGCCAATTTCTGACCACACACAAGATTGACAACCCTGACGACGAGAGCCAGATCACTGCTTTTCGAGATCGAATCGAAGAAAACCTGGCTGGTGCTGGTGAATTGAGCGGCTTGAAGTCAGCCGAGTTATTCAAAGCGATCTTTGACCTCTAGAGGTCTATCAATCGACATCAGAGTGGAGACGCGAAAGATGGGCCGAGTGGCACTCGGCCCATCTAATTTCGGATTTGGTCCGAGGCTTAGCCTCAGCTGTTCATTCGATCCTTGAGGGCTTTAGCAGCTGTGAATTTGACGCTGCTGCTTGCCGATATGTGGATTGTCGCACCGGTCTGGGGGTTGCGTCCCATCCGGGCGGCGCGATCGGAGCGTGAGAATTTACCCACGCCTGGCCACGCAACGGCATCACCCGCCCTCGCAGCCCCTTCCACGCATCCAAAGAACGCTTCAATGACCGCTTCAGCATCCGCTTTAGTGCAGCCGGCGCCTCCAGCTACAGCGGAAAGCACATCGGACTTGGACATATTGGCCATGTAAGTCTCCTCATCGCCGAACATTCGCGCGCCACACGCGAATGCCATCGGTGTTATTTGACCCTTCCTAAGGCCCAAGGTCAAGCATTTCCGGGCTTTTAGCGATCTAAACATGGAGGAAGCCCATTTAGGTACAGTGCCACCTATCCCCTCGTGCGCATCGCAGTTGAGGCGTCACACCAGCTTGGAGTCAAAGAGGTAGTGTCCGGCGTAGAGCTACTTATCGTGGGTTTAGCTGCACTCTTTGGGTCAGCTATCACTGCGATTGCGGGCCTCGGAGGCGGAATACTCCTCCTGTCCGTGCTGCTGCAATTCTTGGATCCTCTCGAAGCGATCCCCGTACACGCAGTAATTCAACTTGCTTCGAATTCATCTCGGGCCCTGATCTTGCGACGCGACGTTGATTGGGGCGTCGTACGCAGGTTTTCTTTACTTTTGTTGCCTGCCGGCATCATGGGTCTTTTGGTCGCTGGTGCATTTCCAGTCGACGTCGGGCGTGTCTTCATAGCCGTATTTGCATTAGCTCTTGTTTGGTGGCCACAAGGACTGGCGAAGCTCAGTTCCTTCCTAGGCGGTGGTCGTCGTTCGTTTGTCCCGCTTGGAGCCATTGCTGGCTTCCTCAATATCCCGTTCGGCGTGACAGGTCCAGCGATTGCGCCGGTCTTCAGGCGAGAGCTTCCGATTCGCACCGCAATGGTGGCGACCTTCGCTATGGCTCAAACCTTTGGACATCTTGCCAAGATCGTGCTCTTCGCCGGTGATGGGTTCGCCTATGGAAACCAGCTTGGCTTGGTAGTGGTGGGCGTGACATCGGTCCTTGTCGGTACCTGGTGCGGGACCCGCGTTCTCAAGCGACTGAGCGAAGTATTTTTCGGTCACCTGTTTCGTGTCGTTCTAACGGTAATCACCCTTCGAGTCCTTCTTGTTGCAATCGTCGACTAGCAGGCGAAAGATCAACTGTCGCGAAACAGCGGACCGAATTGGATTTGAGCGCCGATCAGGTCGGCGGGAAGGTCGTCTGCTGTGTACACATGTAAATGGGTATACACGTCAACTTCGACCCCCATCAGATCGATCCAAGCAAGCACAGCATCGCCCCAACGTTCATCAAGCAGCGCTTTTCGAACGGATTCCATATCGCTGTCGGGTATCGCGTCGACTGGAGTGCGGGCTACCAATTCAGCGGCAAGCACCCGATGTAACACATCTACGTCAGTCGCCAGAAAAACCTGCGGCGGTTCGGACCTCACGACCGCATAAGCAACTCCAGGCATTAGCTCAGTCCAGAGGTAATTTCTTTGGCTTTCCAGAAGCCCGGTAATGGTTCTGTTGCCCCTCCCGCGGCGTAACGAGCCAAGCGCTCTACAGCGTCTTCGTCAAACATAGGAACGGCGTCGAACACCGTATATGGGCCAACGGCCCGCAGGGCTTTGTCGCCCTCGCTGCCGGGGCGAGGTAGGTGAGCGGTAAGGACGAGTATGCGAGCGTCGGAATCATATGCCTTGAGAACTGAGGCGCGTCCTAGCGTTTTCCAGACTGTATCGATGCGTAGAAGGCCGGGTCGTACCGTGGTAAAAGCGCCTGACACATCGATCCACCATTCGGCGCCTGCTGTGTCCTCAACTTTGAAGTTGTATTGGACGCCCGCTCGAGGAACTTTTGCATCTTTTTGGAGGAGGGTGAAACCACAGCGCTCCAATAGGTCTATAGCTATGTCCTGGGCCTTTTTCCCCTCTTGGGTGGCTCGCCGTTGGAAGTCATCGGCAGCAATTTCTTCATCGGTGACTTCGAGCAGTGCTTCTGCAATTTCAGGGAGCGGCGGTTGTTCTCCGGGGGGTTGCCGATGTGCCCATACTCTGGCATGAGCCGCGTTGACTCGGTCGCGTGCGACCTCAACGTAACTTGGGTCTAGGTCGTATCCAATACCACGCCGATCGGTCAGCACAGCGGCGACAAGCGTTGTCCCAGATCCCATAAACGGGTCAAGAACTGTGTCTCCTTCGAAGGTGTAGAGGTCAATTAATCGGCGGGGCAGCTCGACAGGGAATGGGGCTGGGTGATGGACTCGCCGTGCGCTTTCGGCGTGCATGTCCCAGACGTCGAGCGTTGCTTCCATGAACTCGTCGGTCGGCAGGGTGCTCCGGTGTGGGAGCCCAAGTTCAGCTCTCGAAGCAGGAGATTTGGCTCGATCAAACCGGCCTTTGCTAGCCACGATGATGCGTTCAGTGGTGTCTCGCAATGCTGGATTTGCGGCACTACGAAACGAACCCCATGCGCAGGATCCGCTACTACCCCGGCTCTTCTGCCAGATGATTTCGCCGCGCAGCAACAGCCCCAAGTCTTCCAGGATGCGGATTACGTCGGCAGACAGGCTTCTATATGGCTTTCTGCCAAGATTCGCGACATTGACTGCGATGCGACCACCGGGCTCAAGAACCCGGACACATTCTGCAAAAACCGAGTCAAGCATGCTGAGGTACTCGAAGTAAGTAGCAGGAACTCGATCGTCAGTATCTGCCGCCAAGGCATCCTCATATTCCTTCCCTACGAAGTACGGGGGGGAAGTAACGACTAGAGCCACACTGCAATCCGGCACGCGGTGCATGGCACGTGAGTCACCTTCCAAGCAGCCATCTCCAAGGTCAGGCGTTGGATTGACGGTGTCATCATTGGAGAGAATCGGTGGACTGAAACGGGCATAAAACGCGGATGCGTCGTGGCCTTCGCGTCGAGACACACCAAATGCTGAGGTTGAAGTGCGTTGCCGATTCTCAGTCACGTCAACTACTCCCCACAGGTTCCTCGCTGGTTCGGCCTCACGACCCACTAGACGCCGCTATAGCGAGTGTACGGGGACGATGGGACAGCGAACAGCGACTCATAGCCTGGCGGCACCCAATCAAAGATCAAACGCGGGATCACTGCTGTGTACCGACGTTGGTCTTCACCCTCACCTTGTGTTCGGTTCCAAAATGAAAAGGGCGCAGGAAAAGCGAAAGATTTCTATTCCTGAAACCTCTACCAAAGACCCGGAAATGTAGGGAACCATGAGGGACGACTATTCGGTTACGTGTACCGCAGAGATCCCAGACGTCGGTCCCAGGTATATGTCGCCGTCAAGATCGTTGAGTTGGTGCACCTTTGCTTCCACCCCAGTCGACGTAGCCGTGGCTTGGTGCGGGAGCACAATGGTGTGTGACTCCCCGGAGCGGTTGTATATGGCGTAGCCATTGGTGAACTCTCGGATGAACAAGCCGGCAACGTCATTGAGGAGTTGTCGTTTGTCGCTCACCGGTAGCCCAAGGTCGGCGTCCCAGAAGTCGTACCAGTTGTGGGCGTGTGCCTCGATGGGGTCAGCACCAAAGATGACGTTGCCGTCGGAATGGGTCAAGCTCAGGGTGGTGATGAGGCGCATCCATCGTTGGTTCTCTTCAGAGTTTCGTTCCGCGATCTGTGCGTCGTGGTCGGGTTCTCCGTAGTTGTAGACAACTCGCCAGCCTTCTAAACAACTCGTCCGTGGTTCTCTCAGGTTCTCTGATCCCCAATACAGAGAGTCTTCGATGGTGTGCAGCTCTTGGGTGGTGTATCCCGAAAACGTGTCGGCTTTCACTGCTTCCATGAACATGCCGTTCATGTAGGGAGCGGACTGGGGTGCGGTCCCGTTGTTGGTGTTTCCTATGATCAGAAAATCGTCACTGACGACTTCTCGGATGCGTCGCAAGATGGCGAGGCGTGCTTCTACCTCCTCGTCCAACGTCATGTAGAACGTGGACCAGTCAAGGTAGTTTCCGACAGTGGGTTGTTCTTCGTGCCACCAGTCCAAGAAGATGCCGTCAACCACGCCGCTCTGTTCCAGGGCGAGGGCTTTCTGGGCTATTAATTCGATCAGGTCAGGGTGGGCGAAGTCGACCAACGCCAACTGGATCTCTTCGGGTTGGATCGTTCCGTCGAGGTTGTCGTCCATACCGAACGCAGGAACTGGTTCGCC
>DASCSY010000039.1:0-15708 GCA_034399415.1 Acidimicrobiales bacterium | reverse complement strand
GACCACCGCAACCTGGGAACCCGTTCTTGAGCGTCTTGAAACCAGCCGCCCCATATACCTGCTGGACCACAGAGGACATGGCCGTTCTTCTCATATTGGAAGCGGCGACTATGCAAACTGGGTGGGGCAGGTTTCCGACACCTGCCAATTCCTGGAAAGAGTGAGTGGGCGTAGCGTTGTAGTGGGCCATTCACAGGGTGGAATTCAAGCCTTCTACGCTGCAGGGAAGAAGCCGCAACTGGTGGCAGGACTGTATTCAGAAGACATTGCGCCACACTTCGCCGCCAACAAGCGACACATAGGAAGCGCCTTTATTGGCGCCATGAAGAACATCGGTGCGGAGCTGGGAAAGACGCTAGCCGCCGACGAAAAAGGTTCGGAAATGGCTGCCAGGATTGCAAGAGTCTCCCTTGGCGGTGACATCACCTTCGGAGATGTCAGATCGGATGAACAACTCCAGATCATGGCCGATGGTGTCCTACAAATGGACCCTAAGATTTTTACGACCTTTTTTGAAGACGATTCTGTTCCATCCTTTGATCTAGACGACACGATCCGAGCGATTCAATGCCCTGTTCACTTTGCTTACGGAGTACCCGAGCTGGGTGGATTGTTCGTTGAGAGCGATTTGGACGATTTACGAGATAAAGGTTGCGACGTCACTTCGACCAACTTTGAGGGCGTCGGTCACAGCGTTCATTTCGATGCTTTAGAACCGTTTGTAGAAGATCTTGCAGCTTTTCTAGAACGAGTCGACTAGACCTCGCCCTTTCAATGCTGAGATGCATAGGTCTGTATCTATCAGGGAATTACCAAGCTGATGATTTCCGCCGCAGCCGCCTCAATTGGAGCCAGTGCTTGGTCTACCTCTGCGGCGGAGAAACCCAGGTCCATCATTATTTCCGACGTATGCTCGCCGAGGTATGGCGGTGGGCGTCTCGCGCCTAAACCAGGCGTCTCACTCAACTGGACGACATTACTAACGACCTGTGTTGTGCCATAGTTCGGGACCGTGACCTCGGCAAGATAGTTGTTTGCGTCCGCTTGAGGGTCAACCAGGACCTCCTGATAGCTCTGCACTCGTTCATAAATAATCTCTGGTTGGTCACCAAGAAAGACTTCCCACTCGGCTGTTGTATGCGACGCAAAGGCTTCTCGAAGTTCAGCTCGAACTTCGGTGACCCCGTCGCCATCACCAAGAATTCCGATTCGTTTCGCCGCTGTATTCCATCTGGTGTCGAGAGCTAGCTCAGGTTTCCCGCCATAAACGAGAAATTCGTCCCATGACTCATTTGACATTGCAACCGCCAAGAGAAACGAACCACCATCGGATGTTTGGTAGACCCCATAGGGGCTAGCGATACTGGGGTTGTATTGACCATCGCGTGTCAAAGAGACTCCAGTCATCGCTGTGTGAGTCAACTCCCAAGATTGCAACCACATCATGGTTCCCAGAGCTGAAGTATTTACCTCCTGCCCTCGTCCGGTTTGTTCGCGGGCGAATAACGCGGTCATGATTCCTAAGCTGAGTTGCATAGCGCCCGAATGGTCGGCGATTGCTGCGCCAGGTGGCATCGGAGGTCCATCAACGGGACCCGATACTGCTGCTAATCCGCCACGCGCTTGCGCCGCACCGTCCAGCATTGCTTTCTCGGCGTCTTTCCCTTTTGTCCCAAACCCGGAAACTCGTCCATAGATAAGGCGCTCATTTATTCTCCGCATGTGGTCATAACTCAAACTCATTCGATCCAGAGCTTCAGCCCGATAATTTGTTACAAACACATCGGATTTTTTTATTAATTCGTTAAGAACTCTTTTTCCGAGATCTGTATGGGCATCTAGGGCTATTGATTTTTTCCCACGGTTCATAGCCACTTGCTGGCTACCCATTACTTCCATTCCATAGTCAAAACCTGGTCCCCGCGCGTACCGGTTTAACTCTCCGCCTGGAGGCTCAACCTTTATTACCTCCGCTCCCATATCACTTAGAAATGCTCCAACATGGGGGCCCTGAACGGCGACAGTCATGTCTAAAACTTTCAGTCCAGTGAGCGGACCATCAGACAAATCTTTTGAAACCACTGTTTCGTTCCCCCTCATCTGCGCGCCTTAAAACTGAGGCACCCCTGCCTAACTATTAATCATCACCCAAGTTGGCAGTCAAATGGGACCAAACGACCGAGCCACCCCCAAGCTCTTTATTTCTTACCCCAATGTGTTTGTGGGGTGCGCCGATCTGCGGTGGGATGCACGACACGCAAGAGGTGACAGGTTCAACTCCTGTATCGCCCACCACATCTGACCTGTGGGTCTGTATCTATACATGTGGACGCGGTACTACGGGCACCCCCACAAGGCGAAAGATTTTGTAGAGTGCGTCGATTGAGTGACAGCAGAGTGGTTGCTCGTAGCTTGGGACCAAGATTTTTAGGGGATTGATATGGCAAGACTTGGGTTTTGGCCGCCCGTCTATGGCAACTGGATTATCTCTACAGAGCAGGGTACGCGTGACGCTTCTTTTGCCTACACGAAAGAGGCAACCCTGCTGGCAGAGCGACTGGGCTTTGACACGATGCTTATCGCTGAACACTTCATGAATCCTGTTAGCCCAGACCTCAGTCAGCTAGATGCCTGGACAACAGCAAGCGCTCTGGCTGCGCTAACAGAAAGTATCGAAATCATTACTGCTGTTAAACCAGGGTTTCGAGCTCCAGGGGTCATCGCGAAAATGGCCAGTCAAATTGACCACATAAGCAACGGCCGCATGGCCATCAACTTGGTTTCTGCGTGGTGGTTGACGGAGTTTGAAATGCTGGGTGCCCCCGTATTAGCCCACGATGACCGCTACGCACGATCCGAAGAATTCCTCGAGGTGATCGTGGGAAGTTGGACTGAGCAAGAATTCAGCTTCTCTGGCGAATACTACGAAGTGAAAGAAGCGACTCTTTCTCCCAAGCCGCTGCAGCAACCACATCCCCATATCTATATCGGGGGTGAATCGGAGCAGGGACGGACCTTGGGGGCCAAGATGGCCGACACCTTCCTCATCAATGGCCGTCCACCCGAAGAAATTGACGAGATCGTCGGTCATGTTCGACGGCTAGCGCACAGTTACGGTCGCGAGCCCCGGTTCGGTATGTCGGCATTCGTAATCTGCCGAGACACAGAAGATGAGGCCAAGCAGGAGTTCCAGCGCTTGCTAGAACTCCGCAAACTTGAACTTAAGGGCTACGACACTGAAGTCGTAATGCTGAGGTCTGTGTCACCTGGCGGAGCGCTCGGGACAAACGGGGGCACCGCGGCAGGACTCGTGGGGACCCCAGAGCAGATTGCTGAGCGAATGGGACGTTTTGAGGATCTTGGGATCAAGACGTTTCTCTTCCAGTTTCACCCAGTAATCGAGGAGATGGAACGCTTCGGCGAGCAAGTCATGCCGTTGCTTTAGGACGTCCGGTACAGAGATAGGGGCGTTACCGGTCTGCTCCTGTGATTACGATCTTTTCATGAGTGAGAACCCAAGCCCGCCCGAGCGACTCCTGTTTGATCGAGCGCTCGCCAAGTTTGATGCGGTGGTTCAGCAAGTGCCGAGTGATGCATGGGCGAACCAATCCCCGTGCGAGGCGTGGAATGCGGCAAACATCGTTGGCCATGTCGCGGCAACCACCCAGTTGCCTGTGCTCTTGGGTCGAAGAATCCCTCTGGGAGTTCCAGAAGGGCCCGATGCCTCGGAGGTTCCGACAAGAGGTAACGACGACTTGTTTATCAGCAAGACAATGCTGGCGATGATTCGAGGTCTCCCAGAAGAGGCCGTGACCGATCCCTTGGGCGTTTGGAATCGTTGTTATACAGAAATGGACGAAGTTTTGTCTGGCGATGTCTGGGGCCAGTCGCCCATTGGCACCCAGCGCGGCACTATGACACTCGAAGAGTGGTTGGAACCCGCCTTTTACGATTCCACGGTGCACACCTGGGATCTGTCTCAAGCAACTGGTGTGCCTCACAACCTGGACGACGAGCTCTGCAAGGCCGCATTAGCCACCCTTAGGAGCATTGAAGAGTCAGCGAATATGAGATCCAGCAATGTGTTTGGGGCGGCGCTCGATGCTCAAACCGAAGACTCGCTCAGTCAACTGATTGCCTATACCGGACGCATCCCTATTCGCTGACGAGCATTCACATGACAGGCCAGAGGCGACGGGTTCAACTCCTGCATCGCCCACACCGACAGAGACGAATGGATCTTCCGAACCTTGGCTTAGTAGAAGAAGTCGGTGTCGAAGTCTTCGCTGGGACGAGCCGCCCGAATCTGGTCGCCGGTGAGCGTCCCTTGTTTCAGGGCTAGCTCGGCGACTAATTCGACCCAATCCCAGTGCTCAGTCAAAATGGCTTCAACTTCGTCGTCCCATAACTCACGGACACGATGAATAATCTGCGACCAATCTTCCTCCTCGACGCCCATCTGCGGATCACGAAGCATCACGGGGCACAGAGCCTCGTCGTAGTCGGGACCCTCGTAGCCATAGACGTTGAGAAGTTTCTGGCTGATGTTCTCAATGTCTGCCGCCGCTCCATCCCAGTTGAACGCTCCAGTGATTCGCTGCTCAGCTAAAGGACCACCCAGGGAAGACTTGGTGTTGGCATCGACCCAATCTCTAATCGCAGGCCACTCGTCATCGCCGTGGCGGTACATCTGAACCTCCATCTGTTCATAGAAGATTCCAGAGATGTCGGGGTGGGTGATATGGCCGAATGAGCCCTCTTCCTTGTCGGGGTCAATGGTCAAGCTGGTGCATTCAACGCCGGCGACCTCACCTACAACAGCGTGACCTGCTTCGTGGAAGGCGACTACTCGGAGTGGAGGCATGGACATGGCAGCGATGGTATTGCGTGTCATAGCGGGGGGGGGGGAGTTCATAGAGAGCGGATGTGGCTCGCCCAGGATGGTGGCAAAGTTACCTTCGTCACTCTGATTCACCCGCTCTCTATGAACTCCCCCTATTCAAGTCTTGGCTTGGTGTGTCTAGTAGGGCACAAGGTCCTGATTGAGATGTCCCTGGGCGTATCAGCTCGGTGTCGCAGCGCTTTCCCATAGGTCGCCCGTTCAGCTACGAACAGCAAGAGACCTACACATCGAAACGTCGAACCCAGCTACCTAATGGCACGGAAAGGGACCAAATGCCCTAGCGCTTAGGGACAAATTTGGAGTCGCGTGGACGGTATAGCGATTTCGAAAGATTTCACAACCGAGGAGAGACATGGCCATCACGAGTGATGAGGACCTTCGAAGCCTTGAACTCCCTTCAGAAACACCTATGGGTCAGCCGCTCGACTGGGCGTGGTTGCGTGGAGCTCGCTCCGAATGGGGAATGAAACCTGTACCAGGACCGCGTGGGCTGACGATGATGGACATCGCTACCGGAAGTTATGGCGAGATAGAGGAAGAGCCACAATTTCGGTCTATGGCTCCAAGGGGCTCAGATATTGACGAAAACACCCCAGACATGGGGTACATCCTTAATCACAAGTCTCAGGTCTGGGCGGATAATGTGATTGAGCTATATGAAGAGGCTGTAGCCCGCCAGTGGTCGTCTACCAGGGATATTCCTTGGGGTGACCTTAGAGAACTTCCTTCCGATATCGAACACGCAATGTGTCAGTTATGCACGGTACTCACTGAAATAGAAATGATTGCCACGGACCTGCCGGCGAAGTGGATGTGGCGAATGAATCACCACTTCTTAGAAGCAAAGATGTTTCTTTCGACTCAGATCATGGACGAAGCTCGTCACAGTGACGTATTCAGAAAACGGGCTTTGGCCAACGGCGGTGGCCTGCTGGTGTCGCGCGCTGGGTCGGAAAGCTTGCTACGTACCATTCTCGAAGCCAAGACCTACACCCAGGCCTCAGCGCTTCTCCATCTTCTGGGCGAGGGATTTATCCTCGACATCTTCCGTCAGGGGGAGCTAATCGCTCCAACGCCGGTGGAAAAAAAGATCTTTCGCTTATCGATGCAAGACGAAGCTCGTCACGTCGCATACGGGACGATGCACATCCGACAGGCCATCGCGGGCGATCCTGACGTTGAAGCGGAAATTCACGAGGCTCTCGACCATGGCGAAAAAGTATTTGCCGAATTTGGTACCCAACCCGACCTGTCTTCGGCCTTGGCAGTCTTGCTTGCTGGAGGGGTTGAGCATATCGAAGAGCGGGGTTTCCCGATGCAGTCAACGATGGCCACCAAGATCTTCACTTCTTATCTAGCTAGATGTGAGCGCGCCGGTCTGAACCGGATCGATCGCACATCGTTGCCGCTCGATTTACTAGGGATTGACCGTGACCAGTTCACACGCGAAGGGGTCAGACCGACGAAAGAAAGGGGTGAAGATGGCTTACGTCGCTGAACTCCGTTATTACCAAGAACTGGCAGCTCTCATGAACGCCCACCCTGAGGATTATGAAGTCCTCGGTGAAGTCGACTTGAACTTAGGTCTGGTGATGACCGGTCAAGCCGCCGATCTCAGGGTGAAGCTGCAGTTTGAAGGTTTGGGGTGTACCGAGGTGTCCGCGCTCGAGGAGGGCGGAGAACACTCCTGTGACTGTTGGCTTGAGGGAGATCTTGAAGCCTGGGGAGAAATGTTCGATGACATCCTTGTGAACGGGATGGCCACGGGCCGGAAGACAGTGAACAGCCTCACATTGCTGGGAGACCGAATTGACATCCGAGCAAATGATCCCCTAGGGAAAGACCTCTTTTTTCGCTTTAATCAAACCGTTCAGCAGTTCCTAGACGGTGCCGCCGAGCTGGAACAATCAGTCGTATGAAAGGTCGGAATATGGAAGCTATGCCTTGCCCCCATTGCGACACACCCCTCGACAAGGTGCTTGATCTCCCCTACGGCTACTGGCAGTGGGACGGCGAACGCTATGTCTTGGCAACAACTGCTGAGACTGTCGACGTAGCGCCCTGGGTATGCATCAACTGTCTGACTTCGCTACGTAAGTTCCACCCTCAAGACATCACAACCGCGACCTTGAACACCGAGTGAGCCATTTTGTACTTGCGGAAGAATGCATCGGTTGTGGCGCGTGCGAATTTGTTTGTCCTCGCAATGCTCTCCTTAAGACGGACAGTTTCCTTGGGCTATTCATTATCAACCCCTTCATATGTGATGACTGCGGCGACTGTGTGGAGAAATGTCCGGTGTGGGCCATTGAACCTGACCCAGAGTGGGCCGTTTGCTACGGCCCTGGCTGCCCGCTCAGTTCACGTCGCCTAAGGAAGTTCGAATGCAACGTTTGGCAGGCCCCATGCCACAAGTGTGGGTCACCTTTGTGGCGACAACCAGCGAGGAGTGAGGAATGGGTTTGTCCGGTGTGCGATATGGCGCTACGTGTCCGCTGTCCACGCGTCCATAAGCTCAGTGGGGTTGAGGAAAGCCATCCCGAGCTTGTTGAATCGTTGTGTCGGAACAATTCCCGAGGCTAGTTAGCTGAGTCGCAGATGCCGTCACACTCGAAATGATTCAAGACGGTTTTGTCCACCAGGATTCGGCTTACCTCATCGAGGATTCAGTCGTGAGTACCCAGGGTCCCCCGACGTAACTTTTCGCCGTCAGATTTTCAGCCACAAGTCTTCGAACCAGTCGCTGGTCTCGTGGGACCAGAGGTGTTTGGGAATCCGAGAGTCGGTATTACACGTGACACACACCAAGCTGATTACGCCGTTTTGTGTGTGGCTCTGATCATCGGCATCAGTCCGAGCGCTGTGTGTGAGCAACACGTCGTGGTCAACATGCGGTTCCAATAAGTCGTATGTGTGGGGATTCAACCCGATGATGTCGTCGCTCGCCACAAATACTTCGAGTGTTTCTTCACAAGAAGCACAGTGAAGCAAGACCTCGACTTGAGTAGCCCAGTTCGAACCCTCATAGGAGTCAGAGAGCAAGATCACTTCGTGGTCAAGGTGGATGGTCAGGCGGTCTCCGGTCCCCATCACCGGACCATCCTGTTGGAGATGATTTAGATATCTGCAATAGCCGACATGCAAACGCTCAGCATTTGCTCGCAAATCCGCGAAATCGGAATCCATGGGCCCTCCCGAAGTTTTCGTAACTTCGAGTTCGCTGATCCTTCGTCGGACTAACGAAATTTGGGCCTGTTTTTCATCATCGTTCACAGGAGAAACCCTAGATTGAATTGACGTGAGACCTACAGGACCAAAGTCCCTATCCGTACAGCCCGTCTCGCGGTGCGACGTGCGATCGTTGGTCCGGGCCCTAGGCACTGATCCCCGGACTCCGATTATTGGGAACCCGCAGATGATCTTCGGTGGACGTTGATGAAAGACCGACCGTTACGCATCGAGGAGCAGGACGACGGCGTCGTGCTCTTGACCCTCGACCGGCCCGACCGTCGAAATGCCCTCAGCGCCGAACTCAGGGGCCTACTCGCCGAAACTTTGGACGCGCTGGCGGTGGGCGACCAGTGCCAAGCTGTCGTGCTCGCGGGGGCCGGATCCACGTTCTGTGCCGGCTTCGACTTGGACGAGATCCGTCAGGCGGATTCGCTTGACGACCTGTTCGCCGAGGCCCGCGCCTACCACCACGCCATACACACCTTCCCGAAGCCGTTGATCGCGGCTGTCGACGGTCCGGCAGTAGCCGGCGGCATGGACCTCGTACTCATGTGCGACCTGCGGGTGGCCGGAGCGGGGGCCTCGTTCGGCCAACCGCAGGTGCAGGCTGGTATCCCCGCGGCGTACGACCTCGTGCGGACTGTTGTGCCCGAGCCGGTGGCCCGCGAGCTCTGTCTCACCGGTCGGGTGGTCGATGCCGCCGAGGGCTTCCGGATCGGCCTGGTCACTCGGTTGATAGAGGGGGATGGCGTTGTGGCCGAAGCGCTGGCTATCGCCGCGACGATTGCCAGCTCACCGACGGCCGGTTCCGCCAAGCGGCAGTTCGTAGCGGGCCAGCCCGATCTGTTCGGCTGAGGGGTGACGCGATGGTGACCCCTTCCCTTGAGTGGGCTTCAACTAGGTGCCTGAGGCAAGGTTTTTAGGTAGACGGTCACGTCTTTGAGGGCGTCATCACTTAGTGCGGGATTACCGCCTCTCGATGGCATTTGGATTCCTGTTGTGTTCTCAGGGTCCGACGGGCCTCGGCCTTTGATCAAGAAGCCGACCAAATCTGCAGTGCTGTTAGTGGTGATGAAGTCAGTACCCGCCAAGGGTTTGCCGAGTCCCGGTCGTCCACCCGCGTCGGGTGCATGACAGGATGCACAGTTCTTGAGGTAGACCCTCTCACCCTCGATCGGATCTCCCCGGGGACTTTCCTCGGAAGATGATTCAGCAGTGTCGGCTAGGTTCTGAGTTTCATTGGAGGCCTGGCTTCCGCAGCCGAAGAGCAATGCTGCAAACGACAGGGAAACCAATAATTTCTTGGTGCTCATTTTCGTGTCTCCGTGTTCTTAGGGTGGTGGGCTGTTGATGTGTGCGCTGCCAATTGATCGATCAGATCTGTCCAGTTCATGACCGTTGCCTCGTGAGTGGTTGCGGCTTTTCTTGCTGCCGTAAGCGATGAGTGCGCAGCGAAGCCTGAGGCCATCGGAGAGACCAGATTCTGGGAGTGAACGAACCATGCTTTGGTCGCTGGAATTGGCTCTCTGGTCGAGTAGTCGAAAACCCAGATTGAAGTGGTTTGGACCTCTGGTTCTGTGATGCTGTGAGTGGCCATCTCCCCGATGTCGTCAAAGACTCGCTCTGTTCCGTCTGCGAGCCTGTAGGCCGCGGCGAAGCGAATGTCGTCGATAGTCATGTGGCATTCGGTGCATAAAGATCGCCCTTCAATGATTTGAGGCGGCCCGGCTGCTGGTTGATTGGCGCAAGCTCCGGGGATCACAGCAACTGCGAGGAGAACTAAGGAAAGGGACGCATGGTGCCTTGGGGGGTGTGTCTTCACGCTTGGTCCCTTCTTTGGAACACCTGTACCGATAAAGCCAAGGGGACAGCCGTCCACAAGCCGAGAACGAGAATCGCAAGCGCGGCGACTCCTCTACCGAAAGTGTCCACGGCGTATGTGCCGGCTGGCCCCAAGGCATCCAACGAGCCTTCGAGAGAGATCACCGTGGCTAGACGGAATGCTTCGACCGGGTTCAATAGCGCGGCTGCGAACAAGGTTTCGGTCGGCAGCTGGGTTGCGACTGTGGCACCCATGAGCCCGAGATCGCCTAGGAACACCATGCAGAACCAAACCGAAATGGCGACGCCTAGTGCAGCCGAACCTCTCTGAACCAAAGTGCTAACTAATACGCCGATAGCAACCGTGGCTGCTACGAGAAGGCAGGACAGGGCCGTCAGGCGAAGCAACAAACCTGGATCAATAGGGTTACCGCGAAGAGCGCTGAAAACTCCGGCGACTCCGAATCCGAGCAATACGGATGCCGACATTGCTGCTACATGGCCTGCGAAGGTCCCAAGGAGCACTTGAGTCCGCGAGACGGGATGGGTAAGCAAGAATACGAGTGTCTTAGATTCGCGCTCAGAGGAAAGTTGACGCGCTCCGAGGGTCAACGACATGAGGGTAATTACCAATTGGACTAGCGCGATGAGAGAGGCCAGGGCTCGGCCGAAGCCCCCCGAGCTTGTTAAAGTTCGGTGCTGCGTCGCAGTCACGGTTATAGCTGCAGCGAGAAGTGCGAAACCTCCCGCGTAGGTCCAAAACCACCAGTCTCGTCTGGCTTCTTGAATCACCTTGCTTGCAATGACCACCGGGGGGTAGTTGCGCGGTGGCGTGCGGTTACTTCCCGTGAACGAAACGATTCTGATAGTCACCGCCACACCTCGAAATCCAAAACGTCGAAGCGCGCATTGTGAAGAAATGTGAGAGCGTCTGCTTTTTCTTTAGCGGAAACTTGGAGTAGAACTCCGCGTCCGTATTGCTGGGATTGGTAGCCAGCTGCTTCAAGGCGTGTCTGGGCAGGAGCAGCCTGGTGAGGTGGCAGGGTTACGTTCAGCCATGACTGGATTCCCCAGGTCGATGTAAATGCCTTTGAGGTGCACTCCCCAACTTTGCGCCCTGCGTCTAGTGCTATGACGTGATCGGTGAGCATCTCTACTTCTTGAACACGGTGAGAGGTGAGAACGAAGGCCCTTCCAGGTCGCTTCAATGACTGCAGTAAGGCTGCAGTTTGGCGTTGAGTGTCAAGATCTAACGATGATGTTGGTTCGTCAAGGAGGAGGATTAAGGGGTCAGCGAGGAGGGAAATTCCGATAGCGAGACGCTGGCGCATTCCACCCGAGAGGTCAGCAACTCTTTTTCTCCCCGGTTCCGCGAGATTCAGTAGATCTGCTGTCTCAGATACCAGGTCAAGTGACAAATTTCTCAGTCGGCATGAGAGAGCGAGTGTCTCATTGATGGTGAGGGCTCCGTAGAGTGCAGGTTCTTGGGGTACATAGCCGATGAGAGATCGCGCAGCGGTCGAGTCCCGCTTGGTATCGAAACCGGCGACTGTTATGTGACCCTGGTGAGAGATCAACCCCAAGATGCAACGGATTACGGTGGTTTTCCCGGCCCCGTTAGGGCCCCATAGTGCTACTGATTCGCCGGTAGCGACGTTGAAACTGAGGTCGTCGACGACGATGCGGCCTTTGTAGGCCTTGGTCAGATGCTTAACCTCAATCACTTGTCTCTCCGTGTGAGGGTGTGTGATCACCAACGAATCGGTCAGGTCGCGCAATCGACAATCCTGCGATGAGTAGAAGGACCGATGTGAGAGCAAGTGCGGGGCGGTTTGTGTTGTGCTGCCCGAACGACAAGGTGGGAAGATTCGGCGGCGCAGCCAGAGGCGCGACGTCGGTGAGAATGGGATTGGGTCTCAGGTGGGGGAAGGTTCGGCCCGCGACATCTATGGCGGTGGCGGCAAGAGTTCCGGAAAAGAACCGGAGGTTGGGGTACCTCGTTTGAAGGTTTCCGAAGAGATTGTCAACTTCGTAGGGCGTATCGCCTATGCCGTCTTGGTTGGAGTCGTAGCCCGAATAGTCGCTCCAGTAGTTGCCGATGCCGTCTTTAGACCAATAGTTGGCTTCAAGGCCTCCGGTGCTGTCAGAAGTGACATGCTCACCGTTGTCGATAAATGCGTTTCCGGTGAATGTGTTTCGGGCCACGGTGGAACCCAGCATCGCCCCAATGTTGTTAAACGCGAATACGTTCTCCTCGATGTTGTGAGATACACCGACTTTGCTTGGTGAGTTATCGACATAGAGTCCTGATCGGTTTTCAACGAAGTGATTCTTGTTTGCCTTCAACCCATCTACATCTTTGATTCCCAGTCCATAGCCGCTCGGTCCTCTGTTGGACCTGAAGATGTTTCCTGAGACGACAAGGTCTGTGCTGTACATGAGAAACGCGCCAACCGAATTGTGTTCCAAGAGGTTTTCTTCGACTGTGGCGCCATCTGAGTACATGAAGTGCAGGCCATAGCGGCCGTCTTCGACGTGGTTGCGACGAACGGTGATTTTGTCTGTGAACCAGAAAACGGCATCTCGGCCGCCGATTAGATGGTTTCCTTCCACGACTGCTGTTGAACTTTGCCAAAGTCTGATGCCATCGCCCCGTCGAGCGATAAAGAGATCCATGCTTTGAATGTCATTGTTGGCGATGTGCGCGCCGTTCGAACGCCGAAGGAACATCCCGAACAGCACTTCCTCAAATCGGTTACCCCGGATGTCGATTCTGGGACTCGTGGTAGAGCTGATACCGGCGTCTTCCCGATCTAAGCGAGATCCGCTATTTCGAATAACGAGCCCCTCAATTCTTACGTCAGGGGCCCGTACCTCGATGACTGAACCAAGCCCCTGACCATCTACTACTGGCCAGTCGGTGCCAACGAGTGTGAGGGGTTTGGTAATCAAGACCCCGCCCCGGTACATGCCCGGGGCGAGCTCAACTACTCCGCCAGGTTCTGTCGCGTCGATAAGGACTTGAAGATCAACCCACTGGGTCTCACGGTCGATGGAAAGGGCGTCAGCTGAGGTACTGGTTCCAATACCAACCGCGAGGGTAGCCCCGGCGGCAAGAAGTGATCTTTGAACTACTCGTCTTCGGAACGGGTCTTTCCGGCTACCTACCGAGCTATCGGATGCTCCGTCTGTAAAGTTGTCTCCTGGCGGCGTCGACAGGGGCTTGTACGCCCGGCGGTGCGAGATCATCCCAGCGGCGGCAAGCGCCGACGCTGTTAGAGCCATCAAAAGCCCCCACCCTGGCCATGCCAGAGTGTCGAACTGAGCGATGCTTCCCGAACCGAAAAGCGGTGGAGTGAACTCGCCGACTGCATGAGAGAACGGCGCTCTTGGGTCGAGGCTGTGGCCATAATTCCATAACCAGTACTGAAGGTCAGCCAGAAAGAACAAGGGAAACAGAACTGTGGGTCCTGCGAGAGTCAAAGCCCAGCGACTGTGCACATAATGGCCGGCTAGCAGCAGAGCCGCGAGTGCGAGGATCCCTGCAACAGAGACGGTTCTCTCCAGAACTGCACCGTCGGCAAAAGAAGGTAGGCCGATGTAGTGATTGAGTCCCTCAAGTTCTTGCACGTCTCCCTCAAGGCGGTTCACCCACAACGTGACTCTCAACCCGTCTGGATATTGCGGAGCTTTGAGCTTCAACTCCCAGTAGGGCAAGAAGATTGACGAGCCGAGCAAGATGGAGGACAACGTCAACAAGCGCTTAGGTCGCTGATAGGTGTCACGATGTTGGCTAGCTTCGACAGCTGACACACGAGGCCCCAAGATTCGCTCAATGAGTGCGGGGGGCATTCGCCTCCTTCCGGGAATGCATTGATGGACCGAACAAATCAATTCGGTTCAACTAGGAAATATCCAGCCATTTCAAGGTGGAGTGCCGAGCAGAATTCAGTGCAGTAATAAGTGAACACACCGTCGTTCTTGGCTTCGAACTCAATGGTGGCTGTTTCTCCTGGCTCAAGACTGAGGTTGATGTTGTATCCCGGTATCGCGAAACCATGGGTTGCATCCTCCGAGGTCTCGACGTTGGTCAGGTTCCAGGTGACGTGATCGCCCTGCGTTACTGTCACCCGCTCTGGAGTGAAATGACTTCGCATCAAGGTCATATCGATGGTCACCTGGTTGCCGTTCCTGGTTACTCCTTCGGAGCCGATCTTGGGAGCGCCGGGTTTCGGGGCCATCGACCCTGGATCCCACCCCACTTCGGGGTAAACCGTCATAGGTTGCAACTTGTCGGCCTTGATGATTTGCGCGTAGTGGGGTTCACCATTAGCGACGGGCATGTCATACAGCAGCTGCATGTCAGGGCCCGGTTTGCTGATATCGACCAGCTGGAAGTTCTGGGGATACAGGGGTCCGGGATGGAAGAAGCGATCAAGGGACCATTTATTGAGCGAAACTAGGTACTTGCCATCAGGGGACACGGTGTCACCCTCTGCAGTCACCACATGTCCAACGTTGTAGTGAATGTCAACAGTGCCTTCGAGCTTCCAGCCATCTTCCCTGTATGGCGAACCCAAGCTCCAGCGGGCAACATCTGAATCAAGGAAAAGGCTCGTATAGGCGTACCCCTGGTCATCGAATTGGGTGTGGAGTGGTCCTAAGCCCACTTCGACTTGAGCTTCAACCACGTCATCAAAATCCAGCAGGGGAATTCCGTATTTGTCGGTGTCGAAACTTCCGGCTGCGATCGCTTCCTGGATTTTGGCAAACGAATAAATTGTCACATGGGGGTCAAGTTTTCCTGAGACAACGATGTAATCGCCCCTAGGGGCAATGTCGACTCCGTGAGGGCTCTTTGGTTCCGGAGTGAAATACAGCAAGTCATTAGCTATCGCTGTGTCAATCGTGATGAGGGGGAAGCCGTTGACCTCGACTGTTTCACCTGCAGCGGCGACCGCCACGGCCGCGTCTAGATCGATGATGTGGAGATAGTCATTTTCGCCGGCGCTCGCACCAGACTCGAAGTATTCGCTGTTTTCAAGGTCATCAGGGTTCAAGCCTGTTGACATCTCGACATTGAACGAGTTGCAGAAAATCCAACCTTTCGAGACTGCCTTTCCCGAATCACACACGTCCTGCCAGTACGGCGGTAGTTCCATACCGAAAGAAGCCTCTGGATCGATCCTGCCCGCAGCTCGATCGAATTTCCAAAAGGTAATCATTCCGCGATATTGGGTGGAGTAGTTGTCCAGCGGTGCGTAATCCCATGCCAGCGGTGAGGCATATTGGCCACCTTCGATGACCCATTCAGTGTCAGGCGTTACAAACGTCCCTCCGTGATCGTTGATTGATAGTGGGTTCTTCAGAATCTGCTTAGTTTCGAAGTCTCGAAGATCGATCAGGGCGACCCTGGCGTTTGCCTTATCGTTGATGAATAGAAACTCGCCGTCGTAGTCACCGTTTGTCTCCGATAGGGCTGGGTGATGAGTGTCTCCCCAGGTGAGCACCTCGCCATCAACGGCACCAGCGGCAAATAACTCTTTGTGGTGTTCATCGCCGTACCCCCAGCCTTGCCAGGGCTCGGGGGTGAATACGGCGATTGACTTGAGCATGCGCATTGAGGGAATACCGAAGACGAACACCTGGCCACCATGACCGCCTGAGGAAAACATGATGTATTCATCGATGACACCGCTGGGTGTATAGGTCTTCAACGCTGCCGCGATGTCGGCATCGCTGAGACCGCGCTC
>DASCSY010000038.1:0-16338 GCA_034399415.1 Acidimicrobiales bacterium | reverse complement strand
GCGAGGTGCGGGTGAAATCCTGCTCACATCAATGGACGGAGATGGAACTCGAAACGGCTATGACCTCGCGCTGACGCGAGCAGTCAGCGAGTCGGTCAATGTTCCCGTCGTCGCAAGCGGCGGTGTGGGTTCACTTCAACATTTGGTTGATGGGGCTATCGAGGGTCACGCGGATGCACTACTAGCAGCATCAATATTTCACTTTGGCGAACACACTGTGGCCGAAGCGAAGCAAGCATTACTCCGAGCTGGTGTAGCCGTGAGGCCACCAGCGGTTAATTGATAGCTCTCACAATCGATTAACTTCCAGGCATGAGCTATCCGGGTACCTACGCGATCGAAAAGGCAGATCACCCTGCCGTAATCATGGCTGGCACTGGAGAATCTCTCTCATACAGGGAACTCGACGATCGGTCCGCTCAGTTTGCTCAGTTGATGTGGGATGCGGGTCTTCGAGTAGGTGACCACGTCGCCATCTTCGCTGACAACCACATCAGGTATTTCGAGGCTTACTGGGCGGCGATGCGCAGCGGGTTGTTGTTTACGACCGTAAATCGGTTCCTCACCGCAAAAGAAGCCTCCTACATCGTTCAGGATTGTGAAGCCAAAGTGCTGGTGGTCAGCCAAGCAGTTAGAGATGTTGCTATCGCGATGTTGCCCGAAATAGGTGCCTGCCCGATACGTCTGATCTTCGATGGGACCGCGGAGGGTTACGAAAATTTTGAATCGGCGATCGGGCGTTATCCAGCTGAACCTCTGCAAGAACAACCTCGAGGATCAATCATGCTGTACAGCTCGGGAACTACCGGGCAACCAAAGGGAATCAAGAGAGCGCTTGACGGTTCTCAGATCACTGACCCTGATCCACTCGGATCAGGGTTGGTTGGGCTTCTATTTGGAATGACTGCCGACTCGGTCTACTTGTCCCCGGCGCCGTTGTATCACTCCGCCCCACTGTCGTTCAGCACTGGGACTCAGTCGGTTGGGGGAACGGTCGTCGTATTGGAAAAGTTTGACCCCGTGGAGGCGTTGCAAGCTATAGAACGCTATGGCGTGACTCACTCGCAGTGGGTTCCGACAATGTTTACACGGATGTTAAAACTGCCGGAGGTTGACCGAACCAGTCACGATCTATCAACTCATCAGGTTGCGATTCACGCCGCGGCGCCCTGCCCGATCGAAGTCAAACATCAGATGTTGGGATGGTGGGGTCCTATCCTCCACGAGTATTACGCCGGGACCGAAGTCAACGGCTTCTGCTATGTAGGTCCTGAAGATTGGATTGCGCATCCCGGAACTGTCGGTAGGCCACTAATTGGGGTCATTCACATTTGCGACGAGGACGGAGCCGAACTCGAAGTTGGCGAGCCAGGCCTCATCTATTTTGAACGGGAAGAACAAGCTTTCGAGTACCACAATGCACCTGAAAAGACGCGCAGCTCACAACATCCCGACCATCCGTTATGGACAACCCTTGGTGACGTCGGACGGGTCGACGAGGAGGGTTTTCTGTACCTGACGGACCGGAAAGCGTTCATGATTATTTCCGGTGGGGTGAACATTTACCCACAAGAAATTGAGGACTGTTTGATCCTTCACCCCGAGGTGACTGACGTCGCTGTGTTTGGTGTTCCAAACGCTGATTTCGGCGAAGAAGTAAAAGCCGTCGTTCAACCAGCAAATGGAATTGAACCAAACGAAGATCTGGAAAAGCGGCTATTGGACTACGCCCGCGAACGTATTGCGAAGTACAAAGTTCCGCGGTCGGTTGACTTTCGCGACGAGTTGCCACGGCTGCCCACCGGCAAGCTGTACAAGAGGCTTCTTCGTGACGAGTATTGGGCTGATAGTTCGGAAACCCAAATTTCTCCGATACAGCGAATCACCGAGTCCTAAGCGCTGTCCGTCGAGGTGCTTCCAACGCACTTGGCGACTTGAAGATGCAGCAGACGCGTCTGCTGAGAACCTCCTAGAGTTGCAAGAACGATGACCATAGGTGGACCAGGAGATTCGAAATGTCGGTGTATTTCGTTGTGCAAGAAGAAGTTCATGATCCAGACGGTCTTGAGGACTATATGAGAGCAGCAAGAGCCTCTTCTCTGGGGAGAGGCAGAGCACTCATCGTAGATAATGACGTGACTCCCATCGAAGGGAATTGGCATGGCTCGCGACTAGTCGTTCTCGAATTCGAGGATGAAAATGCTTTTCGAGAGTGGTACGACTCGCCGGAGTATCAAGCTGCGTTACCTAAGCGTCTCTCTTCGACGGACTCTCGCGGGGTCCTTGCAAAGGGACTCAGCTAGTGGCACCGATCAGGTGTATGGGGTAGCGATTTGAGTCTGAGCAGTTGGGTGTTATAGAGGGGAAGAGTGATATGCAGACCTGGAGCGTTGGTGAAGCCAAAATCACCAAAGTTATAGAGATGGAACAAACGTGGCCTGGGGTGGCGGTAATACCGAATGCGAACCCAAAGGCGGTGCTGGAACACGACTGGGTCCTGGGACCGTTTGCCGACCGCGATGACGGGCGTATTCGACTTTCCTTTCATGCTTTTTGCATCGAAATCGGGGATGAAAAGATCGTTGTTGACACCTGTGCCGGAAACGACAAGGTCCGTCCTAGCTTTGAAGCCTTAGGCAACCTCGATACAGACTTCATGCAAAAGATGACCGAAGCAGGCTTCGGACCTGACGATGTCACGACCGTCGTATGCACCCATCTTCATGTCGATCATGTTGGATGGAACACGCAGTTGGTTGATGGTGCTTGGCATCCGACATTCCCCAAAGCCCAGTATCTCTTCGGGGAAACCGAATGGGCCCACTGGCGTGTTGAACCGCAGATCTACGGCGATGTCGTCGGTGACAGCATTCAGCCTTGCATAGACGCAGGATTAGCCGAACTTGTCCAAAGCAATATGCAATTAAACGACGCTATGTGGCTCGAACCCACCCCTGGGCACACGCCGGGTCATCACAGCGTTCGAATCTCCTCCGACGGGGAGGATGCGATTATTACCGGCGACCTTTGTCACCATCCGATTCAATTTGAACTGCCGGAGTGGTCAAGTGAGCCGGATGTCGACAAGCCTGCTGCAATCGAGATGCGCAGAAAGTTCGCCGAACAGTACTGCGATGATCACACCCTGATTCTCGGTACACATTTCGGTGGTCCGTCTTGTGGGTACCTTCGACCCACGAAACATTCGTGGTGGTTAGACAGCGAGGGCTTCGCTGACATAGCTGATGACCTACAAGGCGAATAGCCGTCTTCTGATCGGCTGTGGAGGCGCAGGTAGTGCTGGTCTACGACGGAGACTGCAGCTTTTGTTGCAGATGTGCGGCCTGGCTGCGAAATAGGGCCGATGTTCCCATGAGTGATGGGAATGAACACGACCTCCTAACGCTTGGACTCTCATCCTCGGAAGCAAAGAGTTCTGTGTGGTGGATTGACAGCGACGAGCGTCTCGCGGGTCACGAAGCGATCGGGCGAGCACTTCAGCGGGTGGGCGGCATTTGGGTTGGACTCGGGCGAGCGATCCGGTTACCGCCCTGTTCGTGGATTGCGTCATTGACCTACCACTGGGTGGCGGCAAACCGGCATCGACTGAACAAACAAGCTGGTGTTGTCAGGAAGCAGCAACCTCCGAAATGAAGGCAGCGGTTGCATCGCTGACTGGTCCGGTGCGGCCCATGAGGAAATGATCACCGCCGTCAATGACTGACACCGATGTCGCAACCCACGGACGACAGATACTCGTCGCTTCTTCGGGCGAACGGTACTGGTCATGCTGAGGAACAAGTAGCAAAGTTGGGCGGTCGTCGTGACCGGCTGGCATCTGTTCGGGTTCGAGTAATGCCAGTGGGGAGGCAACACCCACCCAAGCCGCAAGATGGGAGTGCTCCACTGACAATGAGACATCGGCTCCGAAGGAATATCCGACCGAAATTACCGGGACACCGTCGGCGAGTTGACTCGCGCGAGTGAATGCGCCAGAGGCATCAATGGTTTCTGATTTCCCCTGCCCGTGTGTGCCCTCGGAATGCCCAACACCACGAAAGTTGTATCTAAGGGCCCCGATTGAGGCTTGGGGTAGACACTCAAAGAGAGACTGAATGACGTTGTTCCGCATCTCGCCGCCGTAAAGAGGATGAGGATGAGAAAGTACTGCCATAGCCTTGATTTCGGGAGGTATCACGTATTCTGCCTCCAAAATATGGCCATCGCTGGTCTCAAAACTCGTCATTTGAGGGAAACCGACGTCCGCGTTCATAGCTAGAAACCGTACCGTGCGTGTGTGGTTGAAGAACCGAACGACGAATCCAACGGGCAAAATCCGAAACGCCCTATCAAGATGTTGCATGACCGCATCCTCGTTCGAATGCCTACAGATGAGGCTGAACGGCGAAGCAGCGGAGGCATCTTGATCCCTGCTACGGCCCAACAACAAAAACGTTTGGTGTGGGGTGAGGTGGTAGGAGCCGGACCCAATGTTCGTAGTGCTGAGGAGGGCGATCAGGTTTTGTTCAGCCCAGAAGACCGCTACGAGGTCGAAGTACACGGTGATGATTTCCTCATCTTGCGTGAGCGCGACGTCCACGCCATCGCAGCGCCAAGGGTTGAGCCCGGCAGCACTGGCTTGTACCTCTGATTGCTATGGCTAGCGCGTCCGCAGGTGAGTCCTGGGAGTACACAACCCAGGGCGGAATTGAAGTTCGCGTAGACGTCACGCCTATCGAGCCTGAGGCCGCCGTCGAAGATCTTATTGATCGGCTTGACTCTGCTCGCGGAGTGCTCCTGTCATCAAGCTATGAATACCCAGGCCGTTATACCCGTTGGGATATGGGCTTCGTTGACCCGCCCTTAGTTGTGACGAGCCAGAGTCAAGAGGTTCGAATCGAAGCGTTGAATGAGCGAGGGCAAGCGCTACTGCCTTTGCTTCAAGACGCAATGCGGGACGTCAACGGCGTCTCGCTCGGCGAAGCAGCGAACACCTTCCTGTCTTTTCATATTGAACGGTCAGTTGAACGATTTGAAGAAGAGGATCGAAGTCGACAGCCGTCGTCCTTCTCGGCAGTGAGGGCGATAGTTGAGCTGTTTGCCGGTCCAGATGAACACATCGGTCTATATGGAGCCTTCGGTTATGACCTCGCATTTCAGTTCGAACCAATCGAACTGCAACTCACGCGGCCAGAAGATCAAAGAGACCTAGTTCTCTACATTCCAGACGAACTCATTGTCGTTGACCACCAGGGGGGCATCGCGGAGCGTCGTTGCTATGAATTCACGTTCGATAAAGGAACTACAGACGGACTGAATCGCGGCGGAGCAAGGCAGGCCTACCAGCCTGACCTCGAACTTGAGGCCCAACGCGACCACAGTCCAGGGGAGTATTCCCAAGCTGTCGAGGTCGCCCGAGAATATTTTGCGCGGGGGGACCTATTCGAAGTTGTTTCGAGTCAAACCTTTGTCGAGCCTTCCCCTGAACCACCATCGGAATTGTTTCGCCGCTTGAAGGAGCAGAATCCGTCGCCCTACGGATTCTTGATCAACTTGGGTCAATCCGAATGGCTGGTAGGAGCGTCACCGGAAATGTATGTACGGGTGGAGGGTGACCGCGTTGAAACCTGCCCGATTTCGGGCACCATCGCCAGAGGGCAGGATCCCCTTGACGATGCATCGCAAATTCTTGCTCTACTCAATTCAGAAAAAGATGAGTCGGAACTCACGATGTGTACCGACGTTGATCGTAATGACAAGAGCAGAATCTGTGCTCCGGGTTCCGTCAAAGTGATTGGCCGACGTCAAATCGAGATGTACTCACGGCTTATCCACACCGTTGACCACGTTGAGGGCCGCCTCCGCCCTGAGTTTGATGCGCTTGACGCATTCCTGACACACACGTGGGCCGTGACGGTCACCGGTGCGCCCAAAACGTCAGCAATGATGTTTCTTGAAGCCCATGAGAAGAGCCCAAGAGCTTGGTATGGCGGGGCGATAGGAAAAGTTGGGTTTGACGGAAGTCTCAACACCGGGTTGACCCTCAGAACAATAAGAATCAAGAACGGCCATGCAGAAGTCAGGGTCGGAGCCACCCTGCTTTGGGATTCTGACCCGGTGTCTGAAGAGCAGGAAACTGAATTGAAGGCGTCAGCCTTCTTGGACGCCCTTCGATTGCCGCGCCGTCAGGCAGAGGTAACAGCATCCCTCAAACCGGCTGTAGGAAAAAGCGTGTTGCTTGTGGATCACATGGACTCTTTTGTGCACACCTTGGCGAACTACCTACGACAGACCGGCGCTGAGGTGGTCACCCAACGAAGCGGGTTCCCACTAAGTGACTTAACTGCCCGGCCACCCGATCTTTTGGTGCTATCACCCGGACCAGGGACTCCGTCCGATTACCACATTTCAGACACCATCGAGGTGGCAGTAGAACTCGGAGTGCCTGTGTTTGGTGTATGCCTAGGGTTGCAGGCCGTTGTCGAGTATTTCGGAGGCGAGTTAGGGCAACTGGAAACTCCAATGCACGGCAAACCTTCATTGATCCAGGTCCTTGGCGGTCAGTTGTTTACTGATTTGCCTACCGAGTTTCGCGCCGGGCGCTACCACTCTCTGTTCGCTAGGCGGGAACGAGTGCCAGAAGAGCTGGAAGTTACCGCCACCAGTACCGACGATGAAGTCGTTATGGCCGTCGAACATCGCGAGTTGCCGATATGTGCCGTCCAATTCCATCCTGAGTCCATCATGTCCTTCGACGAGGAAATAGGGTTTCGGTTAATTAGCAATGCCGTCGAATTATTGACAGGCCCTCAATGAATGCCTTAATCAAGTCTGTGCCTCGCGATGTGGTCGTAGTCGAGGGCGCTGAAGCGGAACCCTACCTGCACGGCCAAATTTCCCAAGATGTCAATGACATGACTGTCGGCGAATCGCGACTTTCGTTCCTTCTTGAACCCCGAGGCAAAATCGAGAGCCTGTTTCGTATCACCCGCTCAGGTGATCAACAATATGTTCTTGATACCGAATTCGGTCACGGTGACCTCCTTCTGTCCTCCCTGGCCCGTTTCAAATTGCGATCGAAAGTCGAGTTCCTTGGATCGAGATGGCAGATGATTTCTATTCTTGGTCAAGCGGATGTCTCGCAAGCTAACAATGTTGAACTCGTAGCGGCATCAAGCTGGCCTGGGACCGGATACAGCGACCTACTTGGGGCATCACCCTCCCTGGATTTGCCGGAATGTTCGAGTGAAGATTACGAACGACTTCGTCTGACTGAGGGTTTGCCGGTTATAGGGAGCGAAGTAGAGGTTGGAGATATCCCAAATGAAACTGGCCTGTTAGATCTTGCCGTGTCTTTCGACAAAGGGTGCTACCGGGGTCAAGAACTCGTTGAGCGAATCGACTCTCGCTCCGGAGGACGACGACTGATTCACCGCGTGCAGAGCGAAAGTGTCTTGTGTTCGGGAGACGCTCTTGAATTTGACGGCGAAATAGTAGGAGAAGTGTTGAGCAGTACTAGCTATGGGCCGTATGTGGGGTTTGCTCGTCTGCGAGCCGAGGTGAAAGTCGTCGATGGGCCCGATGGTAAAGCCGTTAACGTCACCTCAATACACCAGGTCGCCGTATAAGCAGAACCTCGAAAGTGGCAGGGCGCTACCCTCGGGTCGAACCTACAGGTGTCGCTGGATGCCGCACCTACCCACATGGGAGATGATTATCGTGGCGAAGCCCGCACTTTTAGCCAAATTGACAGCCAAGGACGGACAACGCGAAGCGTTGTTAAGCGTGATCGCTGATTTGGGCATGCGAAATGTTTCTGGTGAGCCCGGTACGGAAATTTATGTCGCGCACAAAGACCAGAACGACGAAAATGTCGTCTGGTTCTACGAGATGTATTCGGACAGCGACGCGTTAGCTGCTCACGGTGGTTCCGACGCGATGAAGGACTTCGGTCGCGCTACGGGGGAGTACATGGCCAGCCGCCCAGACTTAATCTTCCTGGAACCGGTGTGTGCGAAGGGACTTGAACTCTGACCGGAGTTCGGGTTAGCGCTGGAACGCCGACTATTGGAAGGCGACGCGATCATGAGCGCCGCTAATACAACCTATTTAGATCGAATCGTTGCTGAGCATCGCAGTGACGCTCTCAGCGATCGACGATCAGTGGAACAACTGCTCGCGGAAGCGATGTTGGTTCCAGAGACAAGAGGATTTCGTTCTCGTCTAACCGAACCTGGATTAAGTGTTATCGCGGAAATAAAGCGCCGCTCACCATCCAAAGGAGAACTCTTTACTGAGCTAGACCCGTCGGTTCTAGCAGCCGAATACGAGGAGGGTGGGGCTGCGTGCATCTCTGTTCTTACTGATGAACCGAATTTTGGTGGATCCACAGAAGATCTAATCGCGGCCCGTGCCGCCGTGAACCTGCCGGTATTGAGAAAAGACTTCACCGTCCATGAACGTGACGTTCTCGATGCTCGGCTCATGGGGGCCGACGCAGTTCTGTTGATTGTGGCTGCGTTGTCTGTTGAAGAACTCAAGCGATTTCATGCTCTTTCACGTGATCTCGGCTTAGACGCCCTGGTAGAAACCCATAGCGAAGCTGAACTAGAGATTGCCTTGAGCGTCGGTGCCGATCTGATTGGAGTAAACCAGCGGAATCTCACCACTTTCGAAGTCGATCATGAGCGGGCGGCTCGGATGGCGCAGCTCATGCCTGATGACGTAGTTGCTGTCGCAGAATCAGGGGTACGAGACCCGACAGACGCTGCGACCCTGCGAGATGCTGGCTACGCCGCGATTCTTGTCGGTGAAACACTCGTTACCAGTGGCGATGCATCAGCGGCAGTTACAGCGCTTCGAGAGGCTGTTTGATGTTCGTAAAAATTTGTGGGGTCACTACAGAAGAAGATGCTCTTCTTGCGGTGGGAATGGGAGCCGATGCGTTGGGTTTCAACTTCGTGCCCGGCTCATCGCGCCAAATCAGAACGGCGACGGCACGCGACATCATTCGGAGGCTTCCTGGTGGTGTGCTGACGGTGGGGATATTTCGAGATGAATTGAAGGAAAGGGTTGTTGAGGTAACGCACGAGGCGGGCCTTAAAGCTGCCCAACTTCACGGTAGAGAATCAGCTGACGACAGCGCCTGGGTTGCCCAGCGAGTGCCCTATCTCATCAAAGCGTTCGCGGCCGGTGACTCTGCTATCGACAAGCTCAACCTGTATTCGGCTAGCGCGGTCCTGCTTGACGCTCCGGAACCGGGCTCGGGTGAAGTTTTCGACTGGTCCATGCTTGACGGCAGCAAGAGAGGGCGACCGCTGATTCTAGCTGGAGGTCTGCACCCAGAAAATGTGGCGCAGGCGGTTCGTACGGTACGACCGTGGGGTGTGGATGTAGCCAGCGGGGTCGAATCGCCGGCCGGTGCGAAAGATCCCGTTAAGGTACGTGAGTTCATCCTCAATGCCAGAGCAGCCGAAGCAGCATTGGAGCCGACTGGTCAAGAATTTGACCCTGATGCTCCGCGCCCCTACGACTGGCGAGATGAGTGATGACGTCGACGATGCCGGCGATAGGTTGAACTTATGGTGATGAGCGATCCGACCGAGGAGGGGCGTTTCGGGGAGTTTGGTGGCCGCTTCGTGCCTGAAACGCTTATACCTGCATGTGAAGAGCTTGAGGAGGCCTTCCGCGAGGCTTGGAATGACGCAACGTTCGTTGAGGAATTCCATCGAATTCTGATCGATTACGGAGGTCGCCCCTCGCCGCTCACCGAGTGTTACCGCTTATCGGAGCAACTAGGCGTGCGCTTATTACTCAAACGAGAAGACTTGAACCACACGGGGTCTCACAAGATCAACAATGTAATTGGGCAGGCCTTATTAGCGCGTCGCATGGGCAAGTCTCGATTGGTGGCAGAAACGGGTGCTGGGCAGCATGGGGTTGCTACAGCGACTGCAGCAGCCCTCTTCGATATGGAATGCAAGGTGTATATGGGTCAAGTCGATGTGGCGCGACAGGAACTCAACGTTTTTCGCATGCAACTAATGGGTGCAGAAGTCGAATCAGTTTCTTCGGGTAGTAAGACGCTGAAGGATGCGGTTAACGAAGCCATGCGAGACTGGGTCGCCACAGTAGAAAACACCCACTATTGCCTTGGGTCTGTCATGGGACCTCATCCATATCCATGGATGGTCCGTACGTTCCATCACGTGATTGGTGATGAAGCTCGAGAGCAATGTCAAGCGTTGACCAAACAAGACCCCGATGTAGTTGTTGCTTGCGTGGGGGGCGGCAGTAACGCAGCTGGAATTTTTTCAGGTTTCGCGGACGCGAACTCGCGGCTGGTCGGGGTGGAACCAGCAGGCGGTGCAGCAGTTGGGCGAGGTGTGCCGGGAGTAGTACATGGGATGGTTTCTTACCTCATGCAAGACGAGGTCGGACAGGTTCAAGAGGCCGAATCCATTTCTGCGGGACTCGACTATCCGGGCGTTGGACCCGAACACGCCTATCTAGCCTCGGTAGGACGCGCCGAATATCCGTCAGTGACCGATGAAGAAGTCGTGGAGGCTTTCCAATTGCTCTCTCGTACAGAGGGCATCATCCCCGCGTTGGAATCCGCCCATGCGTTGGCTTGGGTGGTTCGAGAGTCAACTTCGCTTAAGGGTCAGGTGGTTCTCCTCAACTTGTCAGGGCGCGGGGATAAAGATGTTGATCAAATGATGGACATCTTGGGACCGGGAAGTGATCGGTGAATTCAGCCTCCAAGGTCGGGCGAATGGAAGGTTTCCTTCGAGAACGTCGGGACGCCGGAAGAAAGCTGTTGGTTGCCTACATAACGGGAGGTTACGAAGGCTGGCAGGCTGCCGTGGAAACAGCGGCTGCGGCAGGAGCTGATGCAATCGAGATAGGTATCCCGTTTTCGGACCCTGTGATGGATGGCCCTGTAATTCAAGAGGCAAGCCAAACCGCTTTAGATGCAGGAGCTACCCCAGCTTCGGTGCTCGCTGCGGTGCCTGATTTGGACACTGGGGTGCCTCACGCGGTGATGACCTACTACAACTTGGCGCATCATCCGGGGCATGAAAGATTTGCTGCGACATTGGCGTCTTCAGGTATAGATGCGGCAATTCTTCCAGATTTACCGCTTGTTGAATCAGGTCCCTGGCGGGAAGCCGCCGCGCTAGCTGGGGTCGAAACGATCATGCTGGCGGCGCCTACCACTCCTGATACACGACTCCCTGAACTATGTGAAGCCTCTAAGGGTTTCGTTTATGCGGTGGGGTTACTTGGCGTCACCGGCGAAAGAGCAGCCTTAGCGTCGACTGCTACTGAGATCGCTCAGCGATGTAAACGAGTAACTGACAAGCCCGTACTGACTGGTGTTGGTATCGGTTCGCCAGAACAAGCAGTAACGGCTTGCGAAGTCGCCGATGGAGTAATTATCGGATCGGCTGTAGTTCGCCGACTATTGGACGGCGGGGGAGCGGACGGAGTCGGAGAACTGATCGCGTCGTATCGCGAAGCACTCGACGGCGGTTGAAGCCGATCGTCTATGAGATACGGCTACTTCGATGAAGATTGCGAGCTATGCGAAGCTGCACGGTTTACCCACTGGTATTACGAGGATGAAATGTGTTGGATCGCTGATTGCGAAGCTTGTTCAACGCCCATGGTGGTTTGGAAGTCCCATGGAACGGAGCCCGAACCTGGCGAGGTGGATTGGATGCTTGAACGTATCACAGAGGTCGGATTAGACCGATTTGGGGAAGGTGTCGCCTCCGTGGATCGGACCATGCGGCAGGTCCCGGACCATTTTCATGCCCACCTCCGAGATCCTCACTGGTTGTCGCGTCGTTGGCTGGAAGCTCCTAGTAAATACTCCGGCGTTGGCGGCACGCGCCAGTTGCTCAAATGAAGCGCCGAACGTTTCATCAGTTCTTTTTTGGGTTAACCCTGCTTGGTTTGTGCGTTGGCTGTGGTGACGGAACCGATTGGTCGACCAGGGGTCCAACAGCAGAGATATTTCCTGCTCAGGTGTTAGTACGCGGAGCAGCCGTTTATGGAGACAGCTGCGCCACTTGCCATGGAGTCGATGGTTCCGGCGCTTTTGGTCCTGATCTCCGCGGGAAAGGCCATAAGTACACGTACGAAGGGCATCGGCAAATCATCGAACGAGGTAGACGGTCAATGCCGGGATTTGGAGCGAGCCTCACTGAAGAAGAAATTGACGCCGTACTTGCTCACGTGAGGGTTGGAATTTCTGAAGGTTTTAATGAGTAATTCCTTGTACCCACAGCGGATCATGACCTTAAGGTCGCTATGTTGGCCAAATGTTACAGCCCGGGGATCGAGCGCCCAGTTTCACTCTTCTTGACCAGCGCGAAGAAAAGTGGCGCCTAGTAGATCAGCGTGATCATGGGGTTGCCCTCTTTTTCTTTCCAAAGGCAAACACTGGAGGGTGTACGGCACAGGCCACAGGCCTGCGCGACGTAGCGTCACTAGTTGGAAATGTTCAGATTGTTGGCATCAGCCCAGATAGTCCTCGGGCCCAGGCGTCTTGGGATGACAAACACCAATTCGGGTTTCCGCTTCTGTCTGACCCCAACCACAAGGTTGCATCGAAATACGGGGCGTGGGGGACAAAAAAACTTTACGGTCGTGAGTACCAAGGCATACTGCGTTCACTGTTCCTGCTCTCTCCTTCGGGCCGAATTGAGAATGTTTGGATGAAAATTTCCCCAAAGGCGACGCCGACCCAGCTACTCATGGCGTTAGGCAAATCCTATGAGTGATTACCCACACCCGATTGAGCTCCTAGCGCATCGGCCGCCCTTTCTATTCTGTGACGAAATCACAGAGTTGGAACCCGGGGTTTCTTGCACCGCGCGATGGCACTTGACCGGAGAGGAACCATTCTTTTCCGGACACTTTCCTGGCAGACCTACTTTGCCCGGAGTACTGATGGTTGAGGCCTTAGCGCAGACAGCTGGTCTTGCCGCTCTCAGCGACCAAGAATTCCTGGGAAGGCTGCCACTGTTCGGAGGTATTGATAAAGCGCGGTTCCGTCGCCAAGTGATTCCGGGCGATACGCTCAATTTGCAGGCCACTCTTGGTCGGATGTCCCAAATCGCGGGTAGGGCCACCGGAGTAGCGTCTGTTAACGGCGAAATAGCCTGCCAGGCAGAGATGATGTTCGTGATAGCGGACGCCACTGATCTCTGAAAAGCGAGCCACACGACGCGGGTAGCCGCTTGCGGCTGTTTGACGCTGACGATGATCGGCGGGACCGCTTTGTCCTGAAAGCCGCAGATGCTGCAGTTGGAACAGCCTTAACTGTCAACTGGAGCAAGCACCAGACAGCCGTTGTGACCGCCGAAGCCAAAGGAATTAGACATCGAAGGCCCTGGCTCCCAGTCTCGGGTGGAACCCGTAACCAGGTTGATAGCTGCCATGTCAGGATCAGGGACTGTGAAGCCAGCCGTAGGTGGAATTTGACGATGTTGAAATGAGAGGAGAACTGACGTTGCTTCTATAGCTCCGGCGGCGCCTAACGCGTGGCCAGTTACTCCCTTAGTGGAAGTAACTGGTGGGCCGTTTTCTCCGAATACCTTCGATATCGCCTCGGCTTCGGCGGCGTCGTTTAGAGGAGTTGAAGTTCCGTGAGCGTTCACGTAACAGATTTCTTCACTCATGAGTCCCGCATCTTCTATCGCCAATTGCATGCAACGCGCGGCACCGTGTCCGCCCGGGGCGGGAGCAGTGACGTGGTGGGCATCGGCGTTAGATCCCGACCCAAGAATTTCACCGTAGATATGAACACCTCTGGATTGAGCCGATTCCATTTCTTCAAGAATTAGGGTGGCTGATCCCTCGGTCATCATGAAACCGTCCCGATCGCGATCAAATGGCATGGATTTCCCTGAAGATGACAGAGCGGTCATGTTCTGAAATCCAGCCATCCCAACCGGCGACATCACAGATTCTGCTCCGCCGGAGACAATGACGTCGGCATAACCGGTTTGGATGAGGCGGGCGCCATAACCCAAAGCGTGGGTGCTTGCTGCACATGCCGTGGTAATCGTCTCGTTGGGTCCCTGTAGCCCAAAGCGCATAGAAATTGCTGCGCCGGGGGCATTGGGCATGATCATCGGAACCATGAAAGGTGAGACTCGACGGGCGCCCTTTCGGTCGTGGACGAGGACTTGTTCCTCGAAGCTTTGGAGACCACCTACTCCTGTCGCGTAGATGACGCCACACCGCGCTGGATCTGTGGTCAGTCCGCCAGCGTCTTCGAAGGCCATTGTCGCCGTCGCTGTGGCCATTTGCTGGGAGCGATCGGCACGCCGCGCCTCTTTGGTGTTGTCGTAATAAGAGAGAGGATCGAAATCATGGATTCGTCGCTCACCCTCAGGTGCAGCAGAATTCAATCCCTCCCAAAACGCGTCTAAACCTATTCCGGCGCAGGAAACAACTCCGAGGCCGACGATTGCGACCCTGCGCCCCTCGCTCACAGCTTTGACTCAACCAGGGCCAATGCGTCACCGACTGTAGCTACGTCGGAGAGCTCTTCTTCTTCAACGCTGATATCAAACTCTTCTTCAAGAGCCATCACCAGTTCAACTAGATCGAGGCTGTCAGCATTGAGGTCGTCAGCAAAACTTGCTTCTGCTGTAACAGCGGACGCATCCACTGCGAGTACCTCCACTGCGCAATTCTTGAACCGCTCGAAGTTGTCACTCATTCGGGTATTCCTTGGGTCGTGGGACAGTGCGAAGTGTAGAGGCTCAGGGTCAATGCCCCATGCCTAGACCGCCATCTACAGGAATCACGGCACCGGTTATGTAGGCCCCGTTTTCCGAAGCAAGAAAATTGATCATTTGGGCAATTTCCTCTGGCTGAGCCACTCGTCCCAGAGGTACTTGGTCAGTTATGGCGGTTTGTTGTGCTTCGGTGAGGGACGCCAACATTTCCGTCGCCACGGGGCCAGGGGCGACGACGTTGGCGGTGAT
Source organism: Acidimicrobiales bacterium (assembly GCA_034399415.1). Classification (GTDB taxonomy): domain Bacteria; phylum Actinomycetota; class Acidimicrobiia; order Acidimicrobiales; family Poriferisodalaceae; genus UBA2110. The sequence continues at coordinate 1,330 of DASCSY010000038.1, read as the reverse complement.
GTTTCGAGAGCCTAGTTCTCGGGCCATTGATCGAGCCATGCCGATCAGGCCTGATTTACTCGCCGCATAGTTGACTTGACCAGCGGATCCTAGAAGGCCGACTACCGATGAAACGAAGATGAGTCGCCCCCATCTCGCTCTGAGCATCGGGCGGGCGGCTCTGCGAGCCATGCGGTAAGCGCCCGTCAAATTAGTGTCAATAACGTCCGCAAAATCGTCGTCTGACATTCGAAGAAGCAACTGGTCGCGAGTAATTCCAGCGTTCGCGACCAGAACTTCAACTGCTCCCAATTCGCCTTCAATGATTTCGAAGGCGCGATCTACGGCCTCGCTATCGGTTTGGTCGCAGGACACCGCTAAAATCCGTTCATCAACTACATCAGGGTTTCTAGAAGTTATGGCGACGCGGTGGCCGGCGTCAGCGAATAACTTCGCTGAAGCCAAGCCAATACCCCGATTCCCGCCTGTGACAAGAACCGTTCGCGGGTCGGTCATTTGCCGTCCCATTTGATGACCGCGGCCGCAGATGTCATGCCCGCGCCGAACCCCACGAGCAACAGGCGATCGTCTTTCTTCACACGTCCGGCTTCCCAGGCGTCCTCTAGAGCTAGAGGGATTGAAGCGGAGGAAGTGTTGCCGGTGCGATGAATTACCATGGAGGTCTTTTCATATGGGATACCAAGCCGCTTACAAGCGGCTTCAACAATTCGAACATTGGCTTGATGTGGCACCACTAAGTCGATTTCCGCTGGTGATAAGTCGGCCATTTCGAGCGATTGACGGGCGGCATGTTCCATGGCAAGGACGGCGTTCTTGAAGATGGCTTGTCCCGACATGTGGATCGTCGCGTCAAAATCACAGTAGAGCGATTCCTCAAGCGCGCCGTTACTGTCGACATGCCATCCATGAAGATCTCCTGGGCCCTCAGTTCTTTCAATGATGGCCGCGCCAGCGCCATCTGCGAACAGGATGCAGGTAGCTCGATCGGTCCAGTCGACGAGTCGTGAGAGCGTTTCTGCTCCGATCACTAAGACGCGTCGGTGCCCCATGTTGATGAAGCCGTGGGCGGCAATCATTCCGTATACGAAACCTGAGCACGCCGCATTTAGATCCATTGCTCCACAAGTCAGTCCGAGCAGTTCTTGGACCGTGGAGGCCGTAGCCGGGACGCGTCTATCGGGACTGGTAGTAGCAAGGATCAACAAATCAATAGTTTGAGGGTCGATACCGGATCGTTCGATGGCGACCTGACCAGCTTCAGCAGCCAAACCAGCGGTAGTGCCGCCGATCCGACGTTCGCGAATTCCGGAGCGTTCTACGATCCACTCGT